>JAFUNV010000122.1 GCA_017472865.1 Ruminiclostridium sp.
ACGATTTACTGGTATAATTAGAGTATGTGATAGTTCATTATCCGTAAAACAATTATTTTCACAGGAGGGTTTTTCCCATGAACTACGGTTTTTTTGACGAAAAAAACAAGGAATATGTCATTACCCGTCCCGACACACCCTCTGCGTGGGCTAACTACTTAGGCTCACCCGAATATGGTGCAATCATTTCCAACAATGCGGGCGGTTACAGCTTCGTAAAATCCGGTGCTAACGGACGTGTTATCCGTTACCGTTTCAACTCTGTTGCAATGGACCAGCCCGGACGTTACATCTACATCAAGGACGCTGAAACAGGCGATTTCTGGTCTGCTTCCTGGTCCCCTGTATGTAAGCCCCTTGACAGCTTCAAGAGCGAATGCCGTCACGGTACAGCATACACAGTAATCACATCCGAATACAGTGGTATCAAGTCCGAAACACTTTACTATGTTCCCAAGGACGCTACATACGAAGTATGGAATGCTAAGATTACAAACAATTCCGATAAGCCCCGTAAGCTTTCCGTTACAGGCTACTGCGAATTTGTAAATGATCCCAACTACGAACAGGATCAGGTTAACCTTCAGTACACACTTTTCATTACCCACACATATTTCAAGGGCAGCTATATCCACCAGATGCAGAACGAGGTTTACAACCCCAACACTGGCCGCTTCCTTGCTCTTGCAGGCGCAAAGGTTGACGCATACTGCGGCGACAGAGACTCTTTCGTAGGCGCATACAGAGGCTATGCTAACCCCAAGGGTATCGAAGAAGGCTTAAAGGGCGACCTTAACTACAACACAAACTCCTGTGGTGCTTTACAGTCCGATATCACTTTAGCTCCCGGCGAAACAAAGGAATTCACCTATATTATCGGCGGTCCCAGAACAGAAGCTGAAATCACAGCTCTTGTTGACAAGTACAACGCAGCAGGTACAATCGATAAGGAACTTGCAGAACTCAAGGAATTCTGGCACGGCAAGCTCGGCAACCTCCAGGTACACACACCTGACGAGGATTTCAACAACATGGTAAACGTATGGAACGCATACAACTGCTTCATTACATTTATCTGGTCCAGAGCCGCTTCTTTCCAGTACTGCGGTCTCAGAAACGGTTTCGGCTACCGTGATACTGTACAGGATATCCAGGGTATTATCCACCTTGCTCCCGAAATGGCTAAGAAGCAGATTGTATTCATGCTTTCCGCTCAGGTTACAAACGGCGCAGGCTTACCTCTCGTTAAGTACACACACCAGGCCGGTAAGGAAAACCACCCTGACGAAAACGATGAAAATACAGCATATGCAAAGGAAACAGGCCACCCCAGCTATCGTGCAGACGACGCTCTCTGGCTGTTCCCCACAATCTACAAGTACATCTCCGAAAGCGGCGACAGCGCATTCCTCGATGAAGAAATCCTCTACGCTAACGACGGCGAAAAGGGCACTGTATACGACCACTTAAAGAGAGCTATCGACTTCTCCATGAACCACCTTGGCAACCACGGTATGCCTGCAGGCTTACACGCTGACTGGAACGACTGCTTACGTCTCGGTAAGAAGGGCGAATCTACATTCGTTGCATTCCAGCTGGTATACGCTGTTAAGATTCTCCGCACATACGCAGAGGAAAAGAACGATACAGAATACATCAAGTACCTTGATGAAATCAAGGCTAAGCTTGATACAATCCTTTCCGCTTGCTGGAACGAAGACAGATGGATCAGAGGCTACAAGGAAGACGGTACTGTTATCGGTCAGAAGACAGATCCCGAAGCAAATATGTGGCTCAACCCCCAGTCATGGGCAGTTATCTCCGGCTTTGCTTCCAAGGAACAGGCTGAAAAGTCCATGGACAGCGTAGAAAGAGAGCTCAATACTCCCTACGGCGCTATGGTTATGTATCCCCCTTATATCAAGAACGGCTTTGACGGCGCTCTTATGCAGTGCTTCAACCCTTGCACAAAGGAAAACGCAGGTATCTTCTCTCAGCCTCAGGGTTGGTTAATCCTTGCTGAATCCAAGCTTGGTCACGGTAACAGAGCTTATAAGTACTGGAAGGAAGCTTCCCCCGCAACTTACAATGACAAGGCTGAACTCAGAGTTCTCGAACCCTATGTATTCGGTCAGTTCGTTGAAGGTAAGGACAGCCCCTTTGCAGGTCGTGCGCACGTTCACTGGCTCACAGGTACAGCTTCTACCGTTATGGTTGGTACAACTGAAGGTATCCTCGGTCTTAACCCCGAAACAAAGGGCCTCGTAATCGATCCCTCTATCCCCTCCGAATGGAAGGAATACACAATGGAAAAGACTTTCAGAGGCAAGAAGCTCAACGTAACTGTAAAGAACCCTAACGGCTCCGAACACGGCGTTAAGTCTGTAACCGTAAACGGCGAAAAGATTGAAGGCAAGCTCATCCTTGACGAAATCTTAAAGGACGTAAACGAAGTTATTATCGAAATGTAATTTTACGATGAAAACTGAATAAAAACAATAGCGGAACTGCAATAAAGCAGTTCCGCTGTTTTTATGATGTTTTGGTGCAGAAGCCCTCTGCGGTGAATTGCACGCCCAGAGAAAAGCCTACGGCAAACATTTCTCTGCCGTATTCGTATTCCTTGATAAAAACACGGTCATTAAGGCTTTCTAAAAGCT
Organism: Ruminiclostridium sp.; assembly: GCA_017472865.1. Lineage (GTDB taxonomy): Bacteria > Bacillota > Clostridia > Oscillospirales > Ruminococcaceae > Ruminiclostridium_E. The sequence goes on from JAFUNV010000122.1 coordinate 2,661, forward strand.
TTAGCTGTTTTTTTGAAAGCGTCTTTTTCAGCTTTTCGTAAAGCTGTTCGTATTGTGCGTAAGCCATTCTGTATTTATTGTTTTTGAAATCAACTTCGCCGGGGCGCATTTCTCCCTCGTAAAATTCTCTTATTATGCTCATAGTTTCTCCTTGACGTTGTTTTTTGATTGTGGTATAATTAAATATTATGATAAAGCTGAGCAATGCTCAGCTTTTGGTGTTTATTTAATGATAACATAG
>JAFUNV010000123.1 GCA_017472865.1 Ruminiclostridium sp.
AAATATCAGCGCGGCTGGCAAAAACGAGCTTGTAAACATTGAATATGTGGTGACGGACATAATTCACCAGATAGGTATTCCCGCCCACATAAAGGGCTACCACTATCTGCGCACCGCAATTATTCTTTCAATAAACGATGATGAAATGATAAACTGTGTTACGAAGGTGCTTTACCCCACGGTTGCCAAAAAGTACAACACTACCTCGTCCAGAGTTGAGCGAGCAATCCGCCATGCTATTGAAATTGCGTGGGACAGGGGCGACGTTGATGTGCTGAACAGTATTTTCGGCTATACAGTTCACAATCTCCGCGGCAAGCCTACAAATTCGGAGTTTGTGGCGCTTATTGCGGATAAGCTGAGACTTCAGTATTTTCCGCATGTGGAAATTTAATATTTATATGCACCTCGGATGAGCTCTTCCGGCGGTGCATATTTTTATGAAAGAAAAGCGATTTTTACAATTTTTCGTCCGATTTGTAATTGACTTTTGTATATGTTTATGATATACTTTAGTAAAATTATGAAAACGTTATCATGTATGGAGGATTCTTCAGATGGATATAAAAGAAAAAATCGAAAACGGAAAAGTATATCTAGGTATTGAGTTCGGCTCGACCAGAATAAAGGCTGTACTTATTGACGATACCTTTGCGCCTGTGGCGGGCGGAGGACATCAGTGGGAAAACCGCCTTGAAAACGGACTCTGGACATACTCTCCTGATGATATTCACAACGGACTCAGAAACGCCTACAAGGAGCTTAAGGCTGATGTGAAGGAAAAATACGGCGTTACTCTCACAAATATCGGCGCAATTGGTATTTCGGGAATGATGCACGGTTACATGGCTTTTGACGAATCGGGAAAGCTACTTGTTCCCTTCAGAACCTGGCGTAACACCGTTACAGGTCAGGCGGCTGATGAACTGACAAAGCTTTTCGGCTTCAATATTCCTCAGCGCTGGAGTATTGCCCACCTCTACCAGGCTATTCTCAATAACGAGCCACATATTCCGCAAATTTCATACATAACCACTCTTGCAGGCTATATTCATCTGCTTCTTACGGGTGACAATTCTGTGGGCGTCGGCGAAGCCTCGGGAATATTCCCTATAAACGGCGGAGCTTACGACAGCGTTATGGCAGAAAAGTTCGATAAGCTCATGGCGGAAAAGGGACTTTCTATCAGAATTTCACAGGTACTCCCCAAGGTAAAGAAAGCGGGCGGGGGCGGAGCATTCCTTACTGAAGAGGGCGCGCGTTTTATTGACCCTGACGGCGATTTAAAAGCAGGTATTCCTTTCTGTCCGCCTGAGGGTGATGCAGGAACAGGTATGACAGCCACCAATGCGGTGCTCCCCAGGACGGGAAATGTTTCCGCAGGCACTTCGATTTTCTCAATGCTGGTGCTTGAGGAAAACCTTAAGGGCGTTTATCCCGAAATCGACGTTGTGACAACCCCCGACGGTTCTCCTGTTGCCATGGTTCACTGCAACAACTGTTGTTCCGAGCTTGACGCATGGGTGAAGCTTTTCGGCGAGTTTGCTTCACTTTCGGGTAATCCCATGGAAATAGGCGACATATATACGCTTCTCTATAAAAATGCGATGACAGGGGCTCCCGACGGCGGTGGAGTAACCGCTTATAACTATCTTTCGGGTGAACCTGTTGCAGGTGTGGAACAGGGCAGACCCATGTATTTCCGCACACCCGGAGAAGGCTTCACTCTCGCTAATTTCTTCCGTGCAGAAATAATGTCAGCCTTTGCGGCACTCAAAATAGGAAACGATATTCTTTTTGAAAAGGAAAAGGTGACCGCTGAGCAGTTCATGGGTCATGGCGGACTTTTCAAGGTTGAAGGCGTTGCACAGCAGATACTTGCCGACGCCCTTGACGCTTCGGTTGCCGTTATGAAGACGGCAGGCGAGGGCGGTGCATGGGGCATGGCTCTTCTGGCGGCATATATGCAGGAAAACAAGGGTATGAAGCTCCCCGAATGGCTTGAAAAGGAAGTATTCGGAAGTATGGAAAAAACGGTTCTTTCTCCCGACAGTAAGGGCAGAGAGGGCTTCGGAAAATTTATGGAACGCTACAAGGCCGGTCTTAAGGCCCAGCAGTTCTGATTGCTCTACGGACGGAAAGGTAATTAATGGCAGTTCTTACGGATAAGACATATTTCAACCGAGACAGCGCTGATGTAGGTGCGTCACCCTTCGGAATTTTTGTAAATCAGGCGGGGTATCTGCCCCGAAGTTCAAAAATTGTGGCAATTCCTTTTGAATGTGACAGCTTTGAGGTTGTAAATGAAAAGGGCGAGGCTGTGTTCGGCGGCAAAACTGTAAGCAGGGGCTTTGACAAGGATTCCGGTGACAGCCTCCGGACGGGTGATTTTTCACAGCTTGAAGAGAGTGGAAGATACCGTATCAGTGCAGGCGGAAAAGTCTCCGCTGTATTTGAAATTTCGGATAAAGCATACAACAATCCTTTGAGGGATATGCTTCGTGCGTTTTATTTTCTGAGATGCGGCTCGGGGCTTGAAGAAAAACATGCGGGCGTTTATAAGCACGCGCCTTGTCATAACGGAACGGCAATTTTCTGGGAGGACAGAAGCGTTACCGCAGAGGTAAGCGGCGGCTGGCATGACGCAGGGGATTACGGACGGTATGTGACGGCAGGAGCCTGTGCGCTGGCGCATCTCTTTTACGCTCATCTCACATTCCCTGAGCTTGAAAAGCTGGAAATGAATATTCCCGAAAGCGGAAACGGAACGCCTGATATTCTGAATGAATGCCGCTGGGAGCTGGAATGGATTTTAAAAATGCAGAGGGAGGACGGCGGCGTTTACCATAAGGTCACTACCGCAATGCACGCGCCCTTCGTGATGCCCGAAGAGGATAATGAACAGCTCTGGCTTTTTGCGGTGTCGTCAATGGCAGTGGCGGATACAGCGGCAATCTGCGCCCTTGCAAGCAGAATTTATATGCCTTATGATAAGGAATTCTCTGAAAGACTGTACAATGCGGCGCTGCTTTCTTATAAATGGCTTGATGAAAACCCTGATTTTGTTCCGTTCAGCAACCCCGAAGGCTGCAACACAGGCGGCTACGGAGAATGGGAGGACAGGTCAAACCGATTCTGGGCGGCGGCGGAAATGTTTGTGCTTACAGGTAATGAAAAATATCACGAGGATTTCAAAAGACTTTTCAGTGAGAGCTTTAACAGGACAGGACTGGGCTATGGCGATGTAGGCGGTCTGGCTTCTCTTGCTTATTTAAGATTCGCTGAAAATGCCGATGAAAGTCTGAAAACCATTCTTAAAACCGATTTTATAAATGAATCAAAGCGGCTTAAAGCAGTTGCTGACGAAAGCGGCTACGGTGTAGCAATGTCTGAAATGAACTACCACTGGGGCAGTAATATGGACGCCATGAAGCACGGCATGATATTTATTATTGCCGATATTATCACAGGCGGAAAGGAATACGCACCATACATTCAGCGGCTTGCGGATTATCTTATGGGCTATAACGCACTTGGTATCAGCTACGTCACAGGTACAGGCGAATACCGCTGTAATTATCCGCACTTAAGACCTGCTCATGCGGACGGGATAGAGGAATGTATCCCCGGAATGGTAAGCGGCGGACCTAACCGCACGCCTAATGACCCTGACGCAAAGGCGCTTGTCCCCGAGGGTACTCCGCCTATGAAGTGCTTTGCAGATGATGTGGGCTGTTACTCCCTTAATGAAATCACAATCTACTGGAATTCGCCCGCTGTGTTTGTATTTGCATGGCTTTTTAGCGGATTGAATTGAATAAAAAGCAATAAGCCTGAGGCAAAGTAACCGCTTCAGGCTTATGTGTTATTTATTGCTGCAGATTTTTTCGGTTCTGCCAATCATGATAAGCAGCAGAATAAAGAAGAACGCCATATATAAGGGCATAAGCTTAAGGCTTATATGGTTTGCAATAAGTCCGAAAATGGGCGGCATGAAGGTTGAGCCTACATAAGCGCTCGCCATCTGTATGCCGATAATACCTTGTGAGTTTTCGGCGCCGAAATTACTTGGCGTTGAGTGGATTATACAAGGATAAACAGGTGCGCAGCCGAGACCTATGATTATAAATCCGATTATTGAAGTGATTCTGAAAGGCAGAATAAGCATAAGTATGCCGAAAAGAGCAATTCCTGTTCCTATGCGTATCATTTTGTTGTCGCCCAGATTATCGGAAATAAAGCCTGAGAGAAATCTGCCTGCGGTTATACCGATAAAGAAAAGAGAGCCGAAGGCGGCGGCCTCGTCCTTGGAAGCACCCCTTACGCCTTCAAGATAACTGCTCGCCCAGAGCATTGCTGTTGATTCTGCCGCGCAGTAGGCGAAAAATCCTGTCAGAAGATAGGGCACGCCCTTTATTTTAAGCGCGCCTCTTATTCCCAGCACGGGAGCATTTTTTTCTTCCTCAGCGGCGGATTTGTTTACTTTCCAGAGCGGCAGGGTAAGCACCAGAATGAGGGCTATGCCGAGCTGTATGTATGAAACCGCGCGGTAGCCGTCGTTCCAGATGCTATGGGTAAGGGCATAGCTCATGATATAGGGGCTGATGATTGTTCCGACGCCCCAGAAGCAGTGGAGCCAGCTCATGTGACGGGAGCTGTAATGAAGGGCAACATAGTTATTAAGCGCCGCGTCGATTGCACCTGCGCCCAGACCGTAGGGAATACCCCAGAGACAGAGGTGGTGGAACTCCGTTGCGGTTGAAAACCCCAGCAGAGCAATTGCAGTGAGAAAAACACTTACGGTAGTTACGGCTCTTGTGCCGAGTTTTTTGGTCAGTCTTTCGGACATAAGTCCAGAAATTATTGTTCCGCCCGAAATTATCATTGAAACAATACCCATATACGACAACGGTACGTCAAAATCTACACGGACAGTAGGCCATGCCGAGCCCAGCAGGGAATCGGGCAGACCGAGACTTATAAAGGCCAGATAAATCACAGCCAGCAGTAAAAGATACATATTATCCCTCTTTTGTTTTACACATTTTTATTCATTTCTCTTTGTAATTCTGCCGATAAAAGCGGCAATAAGGAAGCATATAAGGTTAAGCACAACTATGCCTGCACCTGTAGGTATGTCTATATAATAGGAAGCGATAAGTCCAGCGGTAAAGCAGAAAACCGACACGACAACCGAACAGATTGTCACCCCGCGGAAGCTCCTGCAAAGGCGCATTGAGGTAAGTGACGGGAAAATCATAAGGCTTGAAATAAGCAGTGCGCCCATAAGCCTCATACCCACAACGATTATAATTGCCGTAAGCACAGCAATAAGCGTATTGTAAATTCCCGAGCGTATACCCGTGGCGGAGGAGAAGCTTTCATCAAAGGTAACCGCAAAAATCCTGTGATAGAACAGAAGATACATTACGCAGACGATGACAGAGCAGACTACCGAAAGTATTACGTCGTTATCCGTAAGGGCAAGTATACTGCCGAACATATAGCTGTTTACGTCTATCGAAACCTTGCTTACGGACAGGACTATCATGCCGATTGCAAGGGCGCTGCTGGACAGTATCGCAACACTGCTGTCGCCGTTCATCTTACTGTTTTTTGTAAGTCTCAGCAGGTAGAAGGCGGCAATTATTACCGTTGGAATAGCTACGTAAAGCGGTGTAAGATTTGCGGCGGCGGCTATTGCAAAAGCACCGTAGCCCACATGTGAAAGTCCGTCGCCTATCATAGAATAGCGTTTAAGCACAAGGCTTGTACCCAGAAGCGCTGCACATAAAGCAACAAGTACGCCGACCACAAGCGCTCTCAGCATGAAGCTGTAACTGAAAATATGAATAATCTCATTTATCATTGAAGCAACCTCCTGCCATGGCTCTGTACTTGGGAGTTTTGAGATACTCCTCCTTTGTGCCGAAGAAATACTGCCCCTGCGCCATGTGGAGCATTTTATTTCCGCAGTGGAGGGCATTATGGATATCGTGCGACACCATAATTACCGTTACACCCTTATCTCGGTTAAGGCTTCGTATGGCGTCGTACATTTCCGCCGTTACCATAGGGTCGAGACCCGAAACAGGCTCATCAAGCAGCAGCAGCTTTTCTGTGGCGCAAAGGGCGCGGGCAAGCAATACTCTCTGTTGCTGACCGCCCGAAAGACCGCGGTAGCTTTTACCTTCGATATTTCCGATTTTCATAAGCTCAATCATTTCCGCCGCGCGCTTTTTACTCTGAGCGGAGTAAAAGGGACTGAGCCCGTTGCGGTTAAGACAGCCCGAAAGCACCACTTCCTTAACGGTAGCGGGGAAGTCCTTCTGCGCGGCAGTCTGCTGAGGGAGATAGCCGATTTCGTTCTGCTTTACGCCATTGTAGGTGATTGAGCCGCCGCTGTACTGTTTAAGTCCTAAAAGTCCCTTGATAAGCGTGGATTTTCCTGAGCCGTTTTCGCCTACGATACAGAGAAAGTCGCCCTCGTCCAGGTCAAAGGTAACGTGTTCAAAGGCGCTTATACCCTCGTAGCTCATGCTTAAATCCTTACATTCCAACAGCTTCATGACTGCACCTCCTTATTTCTGCATTCACAGCAAAGCCCGTAAAGTACGATTTTTGTACGGTCGAGGTGAAAGCTGTGATGCTCCAGCAGGTGGCTGTTCAGCTCATCAAGATAATCACATTCAAGGTGAATTACCTCGCCGCAGCCGAGACATTTCAGGTGAAAATGCTCGTGACAGCTTCCGTCTCCTATATACTGGTAACAGGCAGATTCGCCCTCGTCAAGGCGGTAGCGGCGGATAGTTCCTTCGGCTACCAGCTTTTCAAGGTTGCGGTATACTGTGGCAGTCCCCACAGCAGCGCCTTCCTCCTTCAGAAGAACACAGATTTCTTCTGCGGTAAGGTGTCTGTCTTCGTTTCGTATGAGCGTTTCAAGTATACGCTCGCCTTGTTTTGTCTTATATCCCATGATTTCTCCATTACGCTGAATTTGAAATTGATTTTCATTTTCATATTGTAATACATTTTAAGGAAAAAGTCAAGAGAAAACCGCCGAAAGGCAGCGCCTTTCATAAAAATAATTAATCCCGCAGCTGTAAAACTGCGGGATTAAAAACTTAAGTACCTATAAACATTTTTTCAAATTCCTCGACAGGAACAGGTCTCGAATAGAGGAAGCCCTGTGCGGTATCGCAGCCGCAGTCGGACAGGAAAGTTGCCTGCTCGGTGGTTTCGACGCCTTCCGCTACAATTCCCAGTCCGATATCCTGTGACATGGAAATCGTATGTGAGATGATTTTTCTGCCGCGGTCGGATTCCATAAATTCCGAGAAGAAGCCGCGGTCTATTTTAAGTACGTCAAACTGTGTGGTTTTTAGGACATTCAGCGATGAATAACCCGAACCGAAATCATCCATAAGCATTGTAAAGCCCATGCTCTTGAACTTCTGAACGACTTCTTTAACATTTTCGCTGTCAATTGATTCGGTTATTTCAAGCTCAAGAAGCTGAGGCGGAATACTATATTTCTTTACAAGCTCCGTGATAATTTCCACAATATCGGTGTTGGAAAGATATTCACGTGAGACATTTACCGAAATAGGTACAGGGGTTATGCCCTTATCAAGCCATTCTCTGAGCTTACGGCACGCCTGCTCCCAGATAATGCGGTCAAGCTTTATGATAAAGCCGTTCTGCTCGAATACGGGAATAAAATCCGCGGGAGAAATCATGCCCTTTTCGGGGTGAATCCAGCGGGCAAGTGCTTCGGCGCCGATAATTTTGTTGTTGGAAATGCTGTATTTCGGCTGAAGGAACATAACAAACTCATTATTCACAACAGCCTTATGCATATCCTCCTCGATAGTCTGCTTTTTGTGAAGCTTTCCTATCATATCGTTTTCGTAAAATGCGATATTCTGAAGAGCATTTCCTTTTATCGTGCGGCGTGCGAGACCTGCGTTGTCGCCGTAGCGGCGGGTAGGTACGTCCTTGCTGCCGGTAATGCATACGCCAAAAGCAAAGCGGTATTCAATCTCCTTGTAGAAACTGAGACGGCTTTCGAGCATACGGATAAAATCTATGATTTCCTGCTTATCATCAAACTGCTTCAGCACCATGAACACGTCAGCTGTAAGGCGGCAGTGGGGCTGGTTTTCTTCACAGAGGATATTGAGCGAATCCGAAAAGAATTTAAGTATTTCATCGCCCGTTTCTGTGCCGTAGGTATCGTTTATGAGATTGAAGCGTTCAACGTCAAACTGGATAAAAGCCAGCTTTCCTTCTTCGGTGCGGTCGAGAATATCCTTGCACTGTGCTGAGAAAATAGAGGGATTTTTATCTGACGTAAACATATCCAGCACCTGTGCGTTGAACTCCTCCTTCTGTGAAAAAGGTCGGATATTAACGTGCATATCGGTGACAATTCCGTTTTCGTCCTTCAGTAGGTTTACGTAGATATTGCAAAGGCGGGCTTCGCCGTCATTGCTGAATTTCATTCTTACAACTGTACCAAGGTCTGTTTCGCTTATGGGTGTTACAGTGCTTTCCAGCAGCTTTGCACAGAAGACATCGTACAGGGACAGGAATTCGGGAGATATAAGCTCCATTTCCCGCATACGGAGAAAAGGATTTTCGGTGTCGGCAGGAAAATACAGACACCCGCCGAGGGTATCTGTTGTGCTATCCTTACAGTTCCAGAAAAAATGAACGGTAGTATTTTCCTTTTCATATAAAAGAGTTAATTTTTCAATAGTTTTTTCCGAAATACTCATCTGCCACACCACCTGTGAAATACTGATTTTTATTATTATATCATAAATTAACCAAAAAATCAATAACTTTTAGTAAACTTGCATAAAATTAAAAAATATGAACAACTGTTTTTTAAAACAAAAAACGGCGGTGCTATGAACAGTACCGCCGTAAGTCTCATGAAAGATATTCAAAAATACTGCGTGCAAGCCATTTTGCTTCAGGCTTATCCTTGATTTCGGGAAGTCTTACGGTACAGTTGAGAACTCCGTTTCTCTCGAAGATAATTCCAAGCTTGTCGGCTCTGTGAGGGTTGTCTATCATCTCGACAACAGGCTCGATATCCGTACCTGTGAGGTTTTCGCAGTGGCTGTGCATAATCAGCTCGAACCACTGAGGGGTTGAATAGAACTCAGTGGGGAAGAAACGGAAGATTTCATGCTTTTCATCAATCAGACAGCCCATTGTGCCGACTGGCAGGGGCTTACCCATAGATTCGGAGATTGACGAGAACATGGGATAGCACCAGAAATCCGTGCAGTAAGTACCTTCAAGCTTTCCTTCGGCAGAAGGAATAAGAACAGCCTTTTCGCCCGCTTTAATGTCGCTTTCTCCGGATGCAAACGGGATAGTCTTTCCGCCGCAGGTTATGCCGTTTTCGGTGATTTCTGTATCAGCGTCGGGGTAAACAAAAAATTCGTAGCTGTTATGGATTTCTGTACCTTCAATACTGAGAGAAAGAACATATTTTTTAGGAATATCTGCCGCAGGTGCGCTGAAAGTGATTTTTCCGAAGCGGTTTACTTTTGCGCTTGTCTTTATTTCAACACTGCCCTCGGCAACTGTAAGCTCTTCGTTGGTCACGGTGTATCTGACTTTACCGCCGCTGAACTTGGGATTTGTATTTGAAACTGTAAGCTCCCACTCGATTTTTTCGTTTATATCAAAGACGAATTTTTCAAATTCCGCCATCACAACGGTGTCGCTGCAGAAGGTTCGCCATTCCTCGGCGGTAACGGTATCTTTCGGTTCCATAAGTGAGTTGAGAACGCCCACAAGCGCTGTTCCCTGACCGGGGAAATCCTGAATATCAAGGAGCTGGAAGCCTGAGAGGTTTTCGGTACGCATGGCTGTTTCAATTTCACGCTTGTAACAGTCAACTGCAAGCTTGCCCGACGCGTAGAAATATTTATCTGCCTTGCCGATAAGACCTCTTTCGACTGCCTTTTCACGGTAGATTGCGATATTTTCCGCCTTGATTGAGCCTGTATAATGTGAAATCTCGCGGTAATCGGGATAGGTTTCGTACTGACCGACCTCGTGGGAGATTACGGGAACATCGGGGATAAGCCCCTCGCTTCCGTCTGCTTCAACCTCCTTGACGCCTGTACCGTACTGGATAAGGATTTTTCCGCCCTTTCCGCCTTCGCTCTGAACAGTCTGGGGCTTTATTATGCTGTCGTAATTATGAACGGAGTTGGGGCGGTCAGTCTGTATATGTCCGAGGGGCGCGTCACACATTGCATAAGAGCCGCGGTAGAGGCGGTCGCGTGACATTCTTACACCGCTTAAAAAGTCGGAATATTCGAGAACTGCGGGCCAGAACTGGAAATTGTTGGAGCCGTCGCAATAAAGATGACGGGAGTCAAGCTCCTTGTAATCCTTCATAATCTTATTCATTATTTCTTTGCTTCCCCAGAGTTCATTACCCAGGGACATCATGGCAAAGGACGGGTGATTGCCGAACTCCTTCAGCATTCTGAAGCCTTCATCTATAAGAAACTGCTGTTCCTCGGTGATTTCATCTTCAACAGTACCCCAGAAAGGAAGCTCGGGCTGCATATATATGCCCAGCTCGTCTGCGGCGGTAAAAGCAGCTTCAGGCGGACAGCAGGTGTGGAAGCGGTAGTGGTTTATTCCGTAAGCCTTGGCGGTTTCAAGCACCCTGCGCCATTCGGCAACAGTGGTTGGTGCAAAGCCTGTCAAGGGGAAAATAAGCCCGTCGTGTTTGCCTCTTAAGAATACCTCTCTGCCGTTTACGAGAATTTTCAGCCCCTTCGTTTCGATTTTACGCATACCGAAGGTGAAGCGCTGCTCCTCACCGCCGAAGCAGGTAACAAGGTTAAGCACATTCGGGGTGTATTCGTCCCACAAAGGCATTTTTTCCGAAGGAGAATAAACGAAGCTGTTAAGTCCTTCTTTTATTTGAATTTCAATAGCTTCATAGCCCTCAACGTATGCGGAAAGAACTCCGTCGGCAGTGGCTTCAAGAGCAACAGTGATACTGTTGCTGTCAGTATCGGGGGTAATCATAACGTTGTTTATCTGTTTCTCAGGACGCACAAGAAGGGAGATTTCGCCCGTGATACCGTTCCAGTTCGTCTGGGTGTCGGGAGAGGTAAGGTGACCGCCTCTTGTGGGATAATCTGTATTATCAACGCAGATTGTAAGAGTGTGAACGCCCGCGGAAAGTCCGTTTACAGGGAAGCGGTGGGGGGTGCATAGGCTGTCGGCATAACCGATTTTCTCGCCGTCAACATAAATGGTGGTTTTTCTTGTTCTTTCAAGTACAAGGGTAAGCTGATTTTCAGCCATTTCCTTTGTTACGGTGAAGCTGCGACTGAACCATGCATATCCCTCAAAGCTGTATGTATCGGTGAGGAAGCCTGCGTGCCGGTCATTGTTCTTTACACCCTTTTTGGCATGGGAGGTGCTGTCGGGGAGGGTTATTGAATCAGGGAAAAGGGAAGGGATTTCCTGCTTTTTTTCCGTATCCATATAAAGACTCCATATTCCGCTTAAATCTGTCTTTTTCATTGCATTTCCTTTCAATTTTTCATAGTTAATCCCGCCGTGCAGCTGCACGGCGGGGTCAGACTGTCATAATTATTTATTCACCGAAGGAAACTCCGATGTTCTTTCCTGTAATAACCAGCTTGTCGTCCTTGGGAACAAACTTGGTCTTCATGGTGACGTCAGAAAGCTTGTTTTCGGTAATTTCGCTGCCGATTTTAGCCACTGTATAACCGAATTTTTCTTCCTTGATAAGCTGAGCGGCTCTTGCACCGAACTTTGTCGCAAGCACGCGGTCATAAGCGGAAGGGCTGCCGCCGCGGAGCATGTGACCGGGGACAACGGTACGGGTTTCAAAGCCTGTTGCCGCCTGAATTTCCTTGGCAACGCGGTTTGTAACTGTGGTATAGCCTTCTTCGGCACGAAGACGCATACGCTCCTTCTTTTTAAGCTCGGCTTCAGCCTTGCTCATAGCACCCTCGGCAACGGCAATGATGGAGAAGTCCTTGCCTGCTTCGGCACGCTCGTTTACAGCCTTGATAACCTTCTTGATATCGTAAGGAATTTCGGGGATAAGCACGATATCAGCGCCGCCTGCAATACCCGAATAAAGGGTAAGCCAGCCTGCCTTATTACCCATGATTTCTATAACCATGATTCTGCTGTGGGAATCTGCGGTGGTGTGTATTCTGTCGATAACATCGGTTGCAATATCAACCGCGGTATGGAAGCCGAAGGTAACGTCAGTGCCCCAGATATCGTTGTCGATAGTCTTGGGCAGACCGATTATGTTCAGACCCTCTTCTGAAAGGAGATTAGCAGTTTTGTGTGTGCCGTTTCCGCCTAATGTAAGCAGGCAGTCCAGCTTCTGTTCCTTGTAGGTCTGCTTCATTTCTGCAACCTTGTCTATATTATCCTCCTCAATAACCTGCATCATTTTGAAGGGAGTGCGCTTTGTGCCGAGGATAGTGCCGCCCTGGGTAAGGATACCCGAAAAGTCGGAGGGCTTCACTTTCTGGCAGTTGTTGTGGATAAGCCCGTAAAAGCCGTCCTGAATACCGATAATTTCAACCTTGTTTTCACCGAAAAGCTGGTAGCAGGCTTTTGCAGCACCTCTTATGGTTGCGTTGAGACCGGGGCAGTCGCCGCCGCTGGTAAGTATACCGATTCTGAGTTTTGCCATTTTTACGTCCTCCGTTCATGTTTTTATAAGTACTATTATACTCATATTTTGCTTAAAGTCAATATATTTTTGTGCAAAATCAATAAAATTAGTATTTTGTTCCGCACTTTCCGCAGAATAATGCATCTTCCTCTCTGGGTGCGCCGCAGCCCTTGCAGGTATTGTTCTTTCTTGCGGCAAGCACTATACCGGGGACTAAAATTACCGCAGCAATAACGATATAAGTCAGAACTACGAATATATTCTTTCTGAGTACAGTGTTGTCAATTTTACCCTCAGCATTCCGCATATATTTTATTTCGGCGTTTTCCAGTTCACTGTTGCCGTAAGCAATGTCGATTTTTCTCCACTGGGTTTCAGCGCCGCTGTAATTTACGTCGAAATAACCTGTGCTGTAAAAGGCATAACTGCGGATATTTGTAACGGAAGCAGGAATATAGATAGTTTTAAGCGCCGTATTGCTGAATGCGTTGGAGCCTATTTCGCGGACATTCTCTCCGAGAGTCACATCGGTGAGGTAACTGCAGCCGCGGAAGGTGGATTCGCTGATTTCTTTAAGTCCGTCGCCGATAGTTACTTTTTGAATGTAATAGCAATCTGAAAATGCTTCAATACCAATGTCGGTAACGCTGTCGGGGATTGTAATTTCCTTGAGATATGAGCAGTTGCTGAAGGAATATTTCTGAATTTCAGCCAGCCCCTCGGAGAAATTTATGCTTTCAAGTCTTTTGCAGCCGTTAAAGGCGCTGTTGCCGATGATTTTAACTGTATCGGGGAGAGTTACTGTGGAGATACCTGCCTGGTTTACGAAAGCGTATTCGCCGATTTCGCTGACAGTATATCCCTCAATTTCAGCAGGTATAACCAGTTCTCCGCCCGCGGCATAGTTTGAGCCTGTTATAACGGCGGTACCGTCCTCTTTTACGGCGTAGTTCAGCTCATAATCTTCTGCCGAAGCAGTAAGCGCAAAAGCGGAGGCGGATAATGCGATAGCTATGAAAGTGAGAATTTTTTTCATTTTTTCTATTCCTTTCCTCTCTGTATTCTTATTTAATTATATCCGTTATCGCCCTTGCTGTCAACATTTTTTGTTAAATTTCCTGTGCAAACTGCATAAATTCCCTTGACAAACCCGACCGCACATAGTATAATTATTAAAAGAAATCGTTTTCAGAAAGGACGTAATTATTATGGCTTATATTTTAGGCGTTGATATCGGAACCTCAGGCACAAAAACCGTGCTTTTCTGCGAGGACGGCACTCCCGTTTCCTCCGCTACTTATGAATACCCCCTCTACACCCCTCAGAACGGCTATGCTGAGCAGGACCCCCATGACTGGTGGAATGCGGTAGTGGGCAGTATCTCTGACGTAGTAAAAGAAAGCGGCGTGCCCGCTTCTGATATCAAGGGTATCGGTCTTTCGGGACAGATGCACGGCCTTGTAATGCTTGACGGCGACAACAAGGTAATCAGAAACAGTATTATCTGGTGCGACCAGCGTACAGGCAAGGAGGTTGTTGAAATTACCGAAAAGGTAGGTGCAGACCGCCTTATTGATATTACCGCTAACCCTGCAATCACAGGCTTTACTGCGGCAAAAATCATGTGGGTAAAGAACAACGAGCCCGAAAACTATGAAAAGTGCCGTCATATCCTGCTCCCTAAGGATTATATCCGCTTCATGCTCACAGGCGAGTATGCTACTGAAGTGAGCGACGCTTCGGGTATGCAGCTTCTGGATATCCCCAACCGCTGCTGGTCTGATGAAGTGCTTGAAAAGCTGGGTATCGACAAGGCTCTTCTCCCGAAGGTTTACGAAAGCCCTGAAATTACAGGCGAAATCACAAAGCAGGTTGCACAGCTCACAGGTCTTGCCGAAGGCACTCCTGTAGTGGGCGGCGCAGGCGACAATGCGGCTGCGGCAGTAGGCACAGGTGTTGTTGAGGACGGAAAGGCGTTTACAACCATCGGTTCCAGCGGCGTAGTTTTCGCACATACCTCTGATATTTCCATTGACAAGCAGGGCAGAGTACATACCTTCTGTTGTGCTGTTCCCGGTTGCTGGCACGTTATGGGCGTTACCCAGAGTGCGGGTCTTTCCCTCAAGTGGTTCAGAGACAATCTCTGCTGGGGCGAGCTTGAAACTGCAATAAATATGGGCGTTGACCCTTACTATCTTATGGATAAGGCTGCTATGGAGGTGCCGATCGGCGCTAACAAGCTCCTTTATATGCCTTATCTCAACGGCGAGCGTACACCTCACCTTGACCCCAATGCAAGAGGCGCTTTCGTAGGTCTTTCCACCATGCACAAGAAGCGTGATATGCTCCGTGCGGTTATGGAGGGTGTTTCCTATTCGCTCCGCGACTGCGTTGAGGTTATCCGTGAAATGAATATCAACGTAAGCGACATGATGGCTTGCGGCGGCGGCGGTACTTCTCCTCTGTGGAGACAGATGCTCGCTGACCTTTACGGCTGTCCCGTAAAGACAACTCAGAACAAGGAAGGCCCCGCTCTCGGCGTTGCACTCCTTGCGGCAGTAGGCGCAGGCATTTACAGCAGCGTTCCCGAGGCGTGCAAGGCTGTTATAAGCGCCGATAAGGTTCAGGAGCCCATTAAGGAAAACTCCGAAAAGTACGAAAAGGTTTACCGCTTCTATACAAAGCTTTATCCCGCAATGAAAAAGACTTTTGAGGAGCTTTCTCAGTTATAATCTGAAAATATAATAAGCTAACGGGCGACCACAGGTCGCCCGTTGTTGTTTATTGCTGCTCGTCAAAGGTGAAGATTCTTCTGTCTGTGAAGAATTTCTCGTAGCTCTGGCTGAAGCTTTCATTAAGGTCGTTTCCGTAGAATGAACCCATGTAGGTGTCAGCTGAGCTGAGGAAATCATAATTTTCATACACAATACCGATTTCCTTCAGCGCTTCCATATATTCATTTTTTGTGAAAGAGCCGGTCTGGTTAGCGGGAATGACGTTCCACAGCTGATAGACATACTTTTCACCGTTTTCAAGAGGTTCGTGGTAGGTTACGGTCTTTGATGCAAGCTCCTTGTATTCCGCCGCGGTTAAAAATACGAAATCATGCGTTTCCCAGCCATAGCCTGAAGCCTCGCTGTATGAATACTCATTTTCAAACATGGTCATACGGCTGATTGCAAATACATTGTAGTTTTCGAGAGCGTCTGTAAGCGACTGCTCCGAGGTGGGAACCGTGCCGTATTGCTTCAGAAAATCAATGGTATTTGTGTAGCTGTCGTATATAAGGAAATATGCTCTTGTGCCGAACCATTCCTCTTTTTCCCCAGTCATGTAATCCGTGCTTGTATGAGTTGTACCCAGATGAAGCACACCTATGGGGTATTCGTTACGTCTGCCGTATTCGGTATCAGCTCTTAAATCTTTTTCAAGCGCTTCCATAAACCGTTCTTCGTCAATGACCTGCTTGCCTGTGTCGATATAAATATATCCTGTTTCGCGGTTTGTAAGCTGTAAGCGGACAGGCTCTTCCACAGTAGTTGTACCAAGGTCGTTTCTGTAATAATAGTAGTCGTGCAGATCAAGAACTTTGAGGTCTGAAACACGGTAGGCTTCGCTTTTGTAGATTGCGTGGGAAAATTCGGGGCTCATCTCCGCCATATTATAGGTACGGTAGACATCCTTGCCGTTTTTCAGGAAATACTGTATGGTAAGATAATTTTCGTCATTTATGGTTTTTCCGTTTTCGGCATAGCTGCTGTCTGTCTTGCCGTTGTCTACTATACGCTGATGCTCGGCGCAGATAAGCTCGAACATTTCAGTATCGGCGGCGGTTATTCCGCCGTAAAGGTGTCTGACGTCGGCCTCAGCTTCAAGGCTGTCCCACTCAGCATAGCCGTCATTCCACGAATGATAGCTGAGGTTTACAAATTCAATGTCCTCGGGGTCGGGTACATAAAAGCCTGCGCCGAAAGCCTTGCTTGCGATAAGTGCAAAGCACAGCGCAATACCCAGACCGTAGGTCGCCGCATATTTTACAACGAATTTCCACAGCTTCTTTATCTTACCGCCGTTGATTGTATCCATTATAAGCATAAGGATAAGCAGCAGTATGCCGAGGATTACTATATCGGCAGGGGAGCGCATTTCGGTGACAGAGTAATCGGTTAAGTAGCAGTAGCTGAAAATCAGTGTAAGTGCGGTGATGCTTGAAAAAATCAGGAAGGTGTGGCGGAACACGAAGGGCTTTCCGATATTTTCCGCCCTGCGCTTCTTATAACCGAGAAAGGCAATGGCAATATAGATTACCGACACGATAAGGCAGCCTCCCAGTTGCAGATAGAAGCTGGCGGTATAAATGCCGTAATAAAAGCAGCATATAAATGCGCTTACAGGGGAAATCAGCATTGCAGGTGAAGCGAAAATCTCATATTCGGGCGCACTGGCTATGCCGTGGCAATTCTTGAAGGAAATCAGTCCGCCTACGACAATACACACAGGAATAACTACGTTTAAAAGCAGAGGGTAGATAATTGCCTCGCTTATTCTTCCGCAGCAGGTGATTATTGCCGAGTTGAAGGCACAGAACATGATCACCAGAACAAGCCCGTAGAGCGCGTACTGATGATAGTTTCCGCCCCAGCTGATATCAAGGATTCTGCGGGTTACGCTTTCGCTGACTGCGGAAAGCAGGACGCTTATTGCAAAGGGCAGATGAAAAGAGGCGTAGATTGCGCCTATGTCTGCCAGAAACCGCTTGTTGGCGGTTAAAGGCAGAGAAAGGATATTGTCAGCTTCGACACGGGTGTACAGGTGCCGAAGGGCAATAACGGGAGTGATACAAGCCATGGCGCATACGCCCATGATACCGATAATGCTTATTACCATCAGGGGTATTGTTATTGTGTCGTATTTTGAGCTGTCGTCGATTATATTCTGAACCGAGCACAAAACAGGGAAGCCCAGTAACGAAAAAATAACCGAGAAGACCGTACAGGTTCTGAGCCGTCCCATCTGGAACAGAAAATACCTTATGGTATAGCTGCTTTTTTCTTTCATTTTATCAGCTCCTTAGTATGAGTAATAGTAATTCAGTCTTTCGTCAAAGAGGCTGTCGCAGTAGTCGCTTACTTCTTCGCTGAGCATATTGCCCTGGTAGTTGTCCTGATACATTATATCTGTGTCATAGAGGAAGGAATAATCGTCCAGCTGATAGCCTATCTGTAAAAGACCTGAGGTAAAGTTGAAATTAGCATTGTAAAGGTCGAGGTCGTTCCAGATACCGCGGGTAATGTGGTAGACGTAATCCTGTCCGTTGTCCTTGACGTAGGAGGCCTGACTGCCGAGGAGGTTTCTGAATTCTTCTTCGGTAATGAACACCGCAGCGGCGTCGTTATGGTTGTAGTTATTGAGAACAGGCTGGTTTGTATCGGATTTTTTTGAACGGTAGAGCATGAATACCTTGGAGTTCTTTACGCTGTCGTTTACAGCCTCGTCAAGGGTAGGAACAGTACCGTACTGGTTGAGGAAATCGATTGTATTGCGGTAGCTTTCATAAATGATGAAGCTTTCTATTTCATCAAAGTTACTTACATAGCTGTAAGATACGGCATGAGCGCTTATTGCATATTCATTTTCCGCTCTGTCTTTGGGATTATATCCTATTCTGAGGATACCGAGGGGTGCGTCCTTATGTCTGCCGTAATCATTGTCAGCGGCGAGGTCAGCCTTCAGCGCTTCCATAAGTGCATCAAGGTCGGTTATTTCAGACTGGATATAAACCTGGTTGCTGTGCTGGTTCTGAAGCTGTACAACAGGCTTTGCCCAGTCAAATGCCAGTTCGGTGTCCTGTATGCGGTAATCCACCGAGCTGTACATCTTCTCCCAGAAGCCCTCAGATATTTCGTTGTTTTCCGTGGGGAAATATTCTCTGGTGATTATGTCACCGTTTTTCAGATAGTAGGTCAGATAGAAGTTTTCTTTTGAATAATCTTCGTTATGTTTTTCGATAAGATTCTTATGCTCCTCGCGGACGGCGTTTATGGTGTCCGCGGTTACAGCGGTAATGTAGTTGTTGGAGCTTGAATAGTTGTCGTATTGGTGGCTTTCAACCTCTACACGTGAAATCATGTTTTCGGCAGGGATATAGTATGCGGCGCCGAAGCCCTCACTCTTTATAAGCAGAGCGCAGGCAAGAAGTCCGCCCATGAAGATAACCGCATAGCGGCCGAGGAATTTCAGCACGCTGTGGATTTTCTTATAGTTGATAATCTCCATGATAAGCATGAGGATGAAGAGAATTATTGCAAGCACTATAAGCATTGCTACATTGCCTTCAAGGGGTTCGTAATCGAACATAACGGTATATGCAAACACCAGCGCAACTGCAACAGCCGATGAGGTAAGCAGATAGGAATAGCGGAACACGAAGGGCTTTCCGATATTTTCTGCTCTGCGCTTTTTGTAGCCGAGAAAAGCGGCGGCAAGGTAAAGCACTGTCATAATTATGCCGTAGACCTCGGGGTAGCTGGTTTCAGAGGCGAAGATACCGATAAAGTTACCGAAGGGCCACATGAGTACGAAGGGAGAATGGAAAATATCATACTCGACATTAACGATACCGAAGCAGTCGGAGTATGCGGCATCCGCACCGCAGATAGTGATTATGGGCATTACTATATTGATTGCGATAGGGTAGAGGATAGCTTCGGAAATACGTCCGCTGCAGGTAATTATTGCAGTATTGAGGGCGCTGAACATAATAAGTATGAAAAAGCCCTTGAAAGCGTATTCGGGAATCACATCAAGACCTGTATTGTTTACAGGGAGTAAAACCTGAACCAGAGCCGAAAGTCCGCAGGAAAGAAGATAGGGCAGAGCGTAGGACAGATAAACCGCGCCAGTGTCGCATAAGAAACGCTGATTTGCGGTAAGCGGCAGGGAAAGAATATTATCGGCATAGGTTTTGGTGTAGAGGTGCTTGTATGAAATAATTGGGGTGATATAGCTCATGGCGCAGGTGCCCAGAATGCAGACAACACCGAGAAGCACCATAGGAATGGCAAGTTCATCGTCGAAATTCTTTACATTTTCTGTAAGACCTGCCGCGAGACAGATAAGCGGAAAGCCCAGCAGAGCGAAAATTACCGAAAAGGCGGTGCAGGTTTTGAGTCTGCCCATCTGGAAAGCAAAGTATCTGGAGGTATAATTAAAGCGATTTTCCGTCATAGCCCTGTCCCTCCATTTCATAAATAAATATCTCGTCAAGTGTAAGCGGAATGATATCCACAAACTTGGGGTTGTGCTTTTCAATAGCGGCACGGATTTCTTCCTCTGAGCCCTTTGCGATAATTGAAGTTACGCTGCCCATATTTTCAATATGAAGCACTTCGATTTCGGGGAAATCCTCCTTGGCGGGAGAAATATCAAAGGAGGTCTGGATTTTTCTGATACTGCCCATAACGCTGTCCAGCTCGCGGCAGAATACGATTTTACCGTTGTGGAGAAGCGCGGCGGTATCGCAGAATTCCTGGATTTCCTTTAAGTTATGTGAAGAAAGGATAACGGTTGTGCCGTTGTCAATCATGGCGTCAATCATCATATTCTTTACGATTATACGCATTGTAGGGTCAAGACCGTCAAATGCCTCGTCGAGGAATATGTATTTTGTACAGCAGGCGATAGCGCAGATTACGATAGCCTGACGCTTCATACCCTTTGAAAAGGTGGAAAGCTTTTTATTCATGAGGAGATTAAGCACGCTGTGGAGCTTTGCAAACTTTTCCTCGGAGAAGGTGCGGTAGAAGCGCTTGTAGTAGTCCTTCAGCTGCTTTAAGGTGTAGCCTGTGAACTGTATTGTTTCATCGTTTATGAAGCATATCTGTTCCTTTATTTTAACATTGTCATAAACCTCTTCGCCGTCTATCTTCAGCGAACCGCCCTGCATTTTGTAAACGCCCGAAAGCAGACGGAGAATAGTGGATTTACCCGCGCCGTTTGAGCCTAAAAGTCCGAAGGCTCTTCCGTCGGGGATAGTCATGGTAACGCCGTCAAGGATTTTATTATCGTCAAAGCTGAGCTGTATGTTTTCAAGTTCAATCATTGTTGTTTTCCTCCTGATAATTCTCTATAATAGTCATGATTTCAGCTTTTGTGATACCCGCTTTTATCGCTTCTGAAATATTTTCCGAAAGGGTATCAAGGATTTTCTTCTTTATAATCTCCTCCGTCTTTTCTGCCTTGCCTACATAGCTGCCCTTTGCGGGGATAGAGTAGGTGAGACCTCGCTGTTCGAGTATAGCGTAGGCTTTCTGTACTGTATTCGGGTTGATTGCAAGGGATTTTGCAACCTCGCGCACCGCAGGGAGCTTTTCGTTTTCTTTGAGGCTTCCGCCGGCGATAAGCTCGGTTATTCTGTCAACAAGCTGCTCGTAAATAGGAGCGCCGCCTTCAAGCTGCATAGCAAACACTGTATTACCTCCTTTTGTAACTGTATTATTGAGTATGAACTGTATTAGTTCGCTTAGTACAGTTTGAGTATAACACGACATACATGATTTGTCAATAGCTATTTGGCAATTTATTGTGAAAACCACAAAAATAATCCACCCTAAGCTGACAAATGAGGCGAAAACATAGAATCGGGCAAAAAATTAAGAAAACCTATTGCAAACTGAAAATAAAAGGGATATAATAGGGTGGTTGCTTAAAAATACATATATAAGGAAGAACAGAAAATGGAAACGACAATTGAACTTTTCAAGGACCTTGCCATTATTATTCTTGCCGCAAAGGTCTGCGGAATATGGGCGAAGAAGCTTAAAGCACCGCAGGTTGTAGGAGAAATTCTGGCAGGTCTTATTATCGGACCCAGCCTACTGGGACTTGTGGAGCAGTCGGATATTTTAGCGGCAATGGCGGAAATCGGCGTTGTACTGCTTATGTTCGGTGCAGGACTTGAAACCAATTTCAAGGAGCTGCTTAAAACAGGACCAAAAGCGCTGCTTATAGCGGTAATCGGCGTATTTGTGCCGCTTGGCGGCGGATTCCTGCTTTACGGCTGTTTTTACGGTTTCGGTGCAGTGGGTACGGAGGAATTCTACCGCGCCCTCTTCATAGGTACAATCATGACCGCCACCTCCGTAGGTATCACTGTACAGACACTGAAGGAGCTGGGACATCTCAAAGGCGAAATCGGCACGCTTATAGTAAGTGCGGCGATTATAGACGACGTAATCGGAATTATTGTGCTTACCTTTGTAATCGGTATGAAGAACCCTGATTCAAACCCTCTGGACGTTGTAAAGAATACGGGATTTTTCTTCCTGTTCTGCGTACTTGCGGGTATAATCTGCTATTACGTGTTCAAGTATATAGACAAGCGTCACCCTCACCAGCGCCGTATCCCGATTTTAGGTCTTGCACTGTGTATGGTGATGGCGTACTGCGCTGAGCATTTCTTCGGAATTGCCGATATTACGGGCGCTTATGTGGCAGGTCTTATCCTCTGCAATCTCCGTGACTCCGAGTATATTGCGGAAAAAATGGATATCAGCTCATATATGCTTTTCGGACCTGTTTTCTTTGCAAGTATCGGTCTTAAAACCGAGTTTTCGGGCTTCACGGGCGGGCTTCTGGTATTCTCGCTGCTTTTCGTGGCGGTAGCTCTTCTTACAAAGATTATCGGCTGCGGAATTATCGCAAAGCTTTTCGGCTATAAGATGCGGGACAGCCCAAAGGTCGGCGTGGGAATGATGACCCGCGGCGAGGTAGCGCTTATTGTGGCACAGAAGGGACTTTCCGTAGGACTTCTCGACCCGCTTTACTTTACCTCGGTTATTCTGCTTATTATTGTTTCGTCGATTCTTACTCCTATTATAATGAAAATTCTGTTCAGAGGAGAAGAGCCGCACAGTGAGGGAGCTGTGCAGAAGGCGGAAGCGTAAAAAGTATCAACTCAGACCTGCTGTTTTGTGACAGCAGGTTTTTGCTTTGTATTTCTATTTGACATTTCAGATATGCTGTGGTATAATTAACTTAATTGTAAAATAAGCATGATTATGGAAAGGAATCCGATATGGCAGTTATATATTGCCCGCAGTGCGACAGCGAGATACCAAAGGATACGGCGGTATGTCCCAGCTGCGGCTTTAATCTTGATTCATTCGTTGATGAAGATGATACAGATAACGAGTTCAATGCTCTTCTGAATGCGGCAAACAAGAAGCTGAGTGAAGAGGCGGAGGAGGCTGACGACGAAGAAGAGGAGGAAGAGTCCGGCGAAATTGACGGTAATTCCACTTTTACCCAGAGTCAGATTGACGCACTCCTCGGCGGCGGCGTAGTAGACCTTACAGATGAAAAAAAGCCTGCCGCAAAGAAGAAATCAAACAAACCCAAGGCAGTAAAAAGGGAAATGCCCCCTGCGAAAAAGCTTGAAGCACCTCCCGAGCCAGAGCCAGCTTCTGCTCCCGCGGAAGAAGCAGCAGAGTCTGCACCCGCTGAGCCTGTAACTATTCCGCCGGTTCAGGGTATAAGACCCGAGGACAGAAAAAAGCCCGAAAAGAAGGGTGCACCCGTTCTTGTTACGGTGCTTGCGGTAGTTGTTGCGGCGGCGCTTGGTTTCTGTGTTTCCTTGTTATTATTCGGGGATATTTTCCGTACTCAGGAAGAAGCCTTTGCGGTAAGAGCCGCCAACGCTGTCAACAGTACACTTGACGTTAATGAACAGCTCTGCGTTTACAAGGCTTATGTAAAGCTCGGTGCAGCGGCAGACGAGTGCATAATTTACGCAATAACCGATTATAAGGACGTGGTTTCTGCGGCAAAATATCGTGTGGTTGTAAATAAGAATGACAATAAGGTAGTAAATGTTTACTACACCGTTGATGAAAACAGCCCTGAGTATATCGCAATGAAGGAAAGCGACGACCCCGAGGTGCGCGTTCAGGCCAGCGTTCTCAAGAACTATTCGGATACTATCGAAAGCGCTCACCGTGAAATATCAATCGGCACTCCCGGTTGGGTAAGCGTGGATATTTCCAAAATCAACAGCAGCATTAAACCGATACAGACAAAGACAATCAATGAATAAAGAGGAAATCAGAGATTATGTTCAATTATGAAATGCCCCAGATGTTGTTTCTGTTTTTTATTTTCTGCAACATCGGCTGGGTCATTGAATCAACAATCGAATCGCTTTACAGGCGTAGCTTCGTTAACAGAGGCTTTTTAAAAGGACCTTACATACCGATTTACGGCTTCGGCGGAATGACAATCCTGCTGTGCTGTATGCCTTTTGAAAGCAACGGCTTTGTGGTTTATCTGGTGGGCGTTCTTTCCTGTACAGCGCTGGAATATTTTGTAGGCTGGGTTATGGAGACTATTTTCCAGAAGCAGTTCTGGGATTACAGTATGCTTAAATTCACCTACAAGAACCGTATTTCGCTTATACCTTCTCTTTTCTGGGGGCTTCTCTCACTGTTCTTAGTTTACGTACTGTTCAAGCCCGTGGACGCTCTGGTTCAGTTTGTTCCCATGAATTTTGTTGTTATTTACGATATCGTTTTTGCAATAATTATGGCGGCGGATATTATTGTCAGCGTTTCCAGCCATATCCATTTCAGGGAGTATCTTAAAAAATTCCCTGCGGATAAAGCAAAGAAGCTGCTACAGAATAAGTATATACGCCTCGGTGGTGCGGTTATAAAGCGCCGCCAGCGTCATATTGCAAGAATGTTTGAGCGTTTCAAAATGGAGTTCATTGATAACGACGACGATGATTTATTCGATGAGTTCCCCGAAATGGAGGAAAGTGAAACCGAAAACGAAAGGATAACCGATGAAAAATAACCCTGAGTTTCAGAAAGCGGTTTCAACCGTTCTTGACAGCAAGAATCTTCAGCTTACGAGAACCTTTACCCAGCACGGCGATGTATCCGTCTTTGCACACTGCATGGCGGTTGCCGCATACAGCAAGAAGCTGGCTGACAAGCTGGGAATAAAATATGACAGCGAAAGCCTTGTAAGGGGTGCAATGCTTCACGACTTCTTCCTGTACGACTGGCATGAGACTTCCAATATCGGCGACGGTCTTCACGGTTTTGCACACCCGTATACAGCTTCAAAAAATGCCATAAAGGAGTTTGACCTCAGCCCCCGCGAGCTTGACATAATACGCAAGCACATGTGGCCGCTTACTCTTACAAAGCTGCCTAAATACCGCGAAAGCTGGCTGGTCTGCGTAGTGGATAAGTACTGCTCTATTCTCGAAACCTTCAAGCTTAACAGTTATAATGATTACAGCTTTGTAAATCCCATGCTCATAAAGAAGCTTGAGCAGCACAAGGCGGCGCGTATCCGTCTTGAAAAGGGAAAGGAAGAGCTAAAAAAGCGTGTGGCTCATGAAAGACGCACCGCCGAAAAGCGTGCGGAAATGCAAAACGAGAAGCGCAGACACGAAATAAGCGGAAGATATGAACAGTACAAGGCACGCAAGAGCTGACAAATTCTGTATTTTACGACAGTTTTTGTATTTTTCTATTGACAATATCACCTGTGTGTGATACAATATAGCGGTAAACAGAAATCCTTATCAAGAGCAGCGGAGGAACAGGTCCTGTGAAGCTGCGGCAACCCTTCGTTTTTACGAAAATGGTGCCAATTCCTGCGCCGAAAGGCGGAAGATGAGGGAGTACGGAAAACCACGGCTCCCAATAGGGAGCTTTTTTGTTTATAAATTAATAAATAAGTCAAGAAAGGAACAATCAAAATGGCAAAGTTTTTATTTACTTCCGAAAGCGTTACAGAAGGTCATCCCGATAAAATCTGTGACAAAATCTCCGACAGCGTGCTCGACGCACTTCTCGAACAGGATCCTATGTCCCGTGTAGCATGCGAAACCTGCACAACAACAGGTATGGTAATGGTTATGGGCGAAATCACAACAAAGGCAGTTATTGATATTCCTGCAATCGTTCGTGAAACAGTACGTGAAATCGGTTATGACAATGCTGAATACGGCTTCGACTGCAACACTTGTGCAGTTATGACAACTCTTGATAAGCAGTCTCCTGATATTGCTATGGGTGTTGATAATGCACTTGAAGGCAGAGAAGAAAACGCAATGGACACAGGTGCAGGCGACCAGGGTATGATGTTCGGTTACGCTTGTACTGAAACACCTGAGCTTATGCCTCTCCCTATTTCTCTTGCTCAGAAGCTTGCAAAGAAGCTTACTGATGTAAGAAAGAGCGGCGAGCTTGACTACCTCCTTCCTGATGGTAAGTCACAGGTTACTGTTGAATATGAAGACGGTAAGCCCGTAAGAGTTGATACAGTTGTTATCTCCTCTCAGCACAAGGCTTGTGCAACTCTTGAACAGATCCGCAAGGATGTTATCGAAAAGATTATCAAGACAACAATTCCCGCAGATCTTCTTGACGAAAACACAAAGTACTATGTAAACCCCACAGGACGTTTCGTAGTAGGCGGTCCTCAGGGTGACAGCGGTCTTACAGGACGTAAGATTATCGTTGATACATACGGTGGTTATGCAAGACACGGCGGC
>JAFUNV010000124.1 GCA_017472865.1 Ruminiclostridium sp.
ATGTGTGCAGCTTCTATCGGCGATATCGTAATGCGTCACATGAACGTTTACGGTACACTCGACAACCTCCACGAAAAGGTTGCTATCCAGATTAACGATACTCACCCCACACTTGCTATTCCCGAGCTTATGAGAATACTTCTCGACGACTGCGGTTACAGCTGGTCCAAGTCCTGGCATATTGTTACAAATACTTTTGCCTACACAAACCACACTGTACTTGCCGAAGCTCTCGAAAAGTGGGATAAGGACTTAATTGAAAGAATTCTCCCCAGAATTTACTCCATTATCTGCGAAATCAACCGCCGCTACTGCGAAGGTCTTTCCAACAGACTTCCTTACGAGAAGGTTTCCGCAATGTCCATCTTCAACAACAATGTTATCAAGATGGCAAATATCTGCGTAGACGCTTCCCACTCTGTAAACGGCGTATCCAAGCTCCACAGCGAAATCATCAAGGACAGCGTATTCAACAACGAATATCAGGATAAGCCCACCAAGTTCAAGAATGTAACAAACGGTATTGCTTACCGCCGCTGGCTCTTACAGTCCAACCCCAGACTTACAAACCTCCTCTCCGAATGTATCGGTGAAGGCTTCAAGAAGGACGGACAGGAACTCTCCAAGTTCAACCTCTTTGCTGATAAGAAGGATGTTCTTGAAAAGCTTGCAGAAATCAAGAAGGCCAACAAGGCTGATTTTGCAAAGTATGTTTACAATACAACAGGCACAAAGCTCAATCTCGACAGTATTTTCGACGTTCAGGTAAAGCGTCTCCACGAATACAAGAGACAGCAGCTCAACGCCCTCAATATCATTTCCGAATACAACTATCTCCGTGAGAACCCCGACGCTGACTTTGTTCCCAAGACCTATATCTTCGCTTCAAAGGCTGCTCCCGGTTACTACATGGCTAAGCAGATTATCAAGCTTCTCTGGTGCATCGGCGAGGACCTCAAGAGAAATCCCAAGCTCAGCGAAAAGCTTTCCGTTGTATTCCTTGAAGACTACCGTGTAACTCTCTCCGAGCTTCTCATGCCCGCTTCTGAAATCTCCGAGCAGATTTCTCTCGCAGGTACTGAAGCCAGCGGTACAGGTAACATGAAGCTCATGCTCAACGGTGCTATCACAATGGGTACCTACGACGGCGCTAACGTTGAAATTCACGGTCAGGTAGGCGATGATAATATCTTTATCTTCGGTATGTCCACACCTGAAGTAAACGTTATGAAGCAGAACTGCTACACTCCCGAGGGTTACTACAACCACAACGATACTATCCGTGCTGCAGTTGACGCTATGTACAACGGCTTCAACGGTGCTAAGTTCGACGAGGTTGCAAACGCTATCCGTTACGTTGACCAGTATATGTGCCTTGCTGACTTTGAAAGCTACCGTGCTGCTCAGGCTAAGGCCCGTGAGACATACAAGGACGTTCTCAAGTGGAACAAGATGTCTCTCGCAAATATTGCAGGCGCAGGTATCTTCTCTGCTGACCGTGCTGTTACTGACTACGCACGTGACATCTGGCACTGCCTTTAATTGAATTGAAATAGGGTGCGAATGCACCCTATTTGTATATGAAAGGATATTTTATTATGCTTCCGATTTATGATTCATTCAGCTCAGATTATAAGAAGCCCTTCGGCGCAGTTGAAAGAAACTGCGAATGTGAATTTACTCTCCGTTTCCCTATTGATAATATCATCGAAGAGGCTACGCTTGTGGTTTTCCGCCCCGGCTTCAAGGAGCGCTTCATAAGACTTGAATTTGTTGAAATCAAGGATAATTATGCGGTTTATGGCTGTAAATATGCTCCCGAGGACACAGGTCTCCATCATTATTATTTCTCAGTCCTCATCAACCGCAACCGTCATTATATCAAGCGCAACGGTGTGAATATCGGCGTCGTGGACAACGGCGATTTATTCCAGCTTACCGTTTATGAAAAGGGAATGACAACTCCCGACTGGCTCAAGGGCGGTATCATGTACCAGATTTTCCCCGACCGCTTTGCCCACAGCGGAATACCCAAGAACAACACTCCCGCTGACCGTCAGATTCATACGGACTGGAACGAAACTCCTCTCTGGCGTCCCGACCACAGAGGCATGATTACAAACAGCGACTACTACGGCGGCGACCTGAAGGGTATTGAGCAGAAGCTTGATTATCTTGCGGATTTAGGCGTTACCGTGATTTATCTCAACCCTATTTTTGAGGCTCATGAGAACCACCGCTACTGCACCGCAAATTACGAAAAGATTGACCCTCAGCTCGGCAGCGAGGAGGATTTTGTAAGCCTCTGCAAGGCTGCAAAGGAAAAGGGTATCAGTATTATTCTTGACGGCGTATTCTCCCACACAGGCGCAGACTCCATCTACTTCAACAAGATAGGCCGTTACGGTGAACATACAGGCGCATACCGTGACCCTGAAAGCCCTTACAGAGAATGGTACAGCTTCTCAAACTACCCCGACACATACGAATCATGGTGGGGCATTACAACTCTT
The DNA here is from genome assembly GCA_017472865.1 of Ruminiclostridium sp. Taxonomy (GTDB): domain Bacteria; phylum Bacillota; class Clostridia; order Oscillospirales; family Ruminococcaceae; genus Ruminiclostridium_E. The sequence continues at coordinate 2,514 of JAFUNV010000124.1, forward strand.
CCAAATGTAAATGAAAATAACCCCGCATATACAAACTATATCTGCGGTGACGGCGGAATTTTACAGAAGTGGATTGACCTTGGTGCAAGCGGCTGGCGACTTGACGTTGCGGACGAGCTGCCCGATGAGTTTATCGACAACCTGAACCGTGCTGTAAAGGCGAAGGGCGATGACAAGGTTATTTACGGCGAGGTTTGGGAGGACGCTACCAACAAGGAAAGCTACGGCGTTCGCCGCCGTTATCTGGTGGGCGGTCAGCTTGACAGCGTAATGAATTATCCCTTTAAGGAAGCTATTCTGAATTACGTGAAGAACGGCGACCCCAGAACTCTTACAGACGGCGTAATGACAATTGTTGAGCATTACCCCAAGCCTTCCACCGATATTCTTATGAATTTCCTTTCCACACACGACACCGAGCGTGCTCTGACCCGTCTTGCAGGCGATGATGTGGGCTGGAACGGCAGAGAATGGCAGTCGGAGCATTATCTTTCTGATGAGCAGTTTGTTTTCGGCATTTCCCTTCTCCACTGTGCAATGGTTTTACAGTTCTTCCTCCCCGGTATACCTTCGGTTTACTACGGCGACGAGGCGGGACAGGAGGGCTATAAGGACCCCTTCAACCGCCGCACCTACCCTTGGGGCAACGAGGACGAGCGACTTATTGAATTTACAAAGGAGCTGGGCGCAATCCGCCGTAAGCTCAAGGTTTTCGCAAAGGGCGATATGCGTTTTATTGACGTTACAAAGGATTACGCAATTTTCGCAAGAACCGACGCTGAAATCGGTGAGCAGGCGGTTATTATCCTTAACCGTTCCAGAAAGACGCGCACCTTTAAGATTTCCGACCTTGTAGCTTCAAATGATTTTGAGATTATCCGCGGAATTGAGGCTGCTCAGGACAGCGTTAAGGTTGATGCTTTCGATTACGGTGTGATTTCGGTTAAGTTATGATGAAAAAGGAGTTTCAGATGAAGAAAAAAGCGGCTCTTATACCTGTGATGGCAGTCTTTATGTGCTGTTCCTGCGGTCAGCAGGTAGTGGCGCATAAGCTGCCGGACGATGGAAATTCCCAGCCGTCTGTTGTTGAAGATGATATTGTACTAGGTGCTTCCGATAACGATTCGGCTATGGATTATATTGTGATAGGCGCTTCTGTTGATGATGAGGCGGAGGATATGGCTGATATATCTGAAGAAGCTGAAGTAACGATGGTAGCTGTTACCACGGCTGTTTCGCCTTCATCAACGACTGAGATTTCTGTATCGAGTACAACTTCAGAAACTACTGTTGAAACAACTGAAACAGAGGATATCTTTGACGACAGCTTCTATTTTGAGGAAGATGAAGAAGAATACGAGGAAGAGTACGAGGAAGAGTACGAAGAGCCTGAGTATGATTATGACCCCGCTGAGGTTGCTGCGAAGGTAAAAACACTCAATAAGACTGCTGATTCAATACGTGACGAAATCAGCGCCTTTCTTGTTAAGGCAGTATTCGGCGGTTACGGAATGACTCTCGGCGGCGAAGGCACCTTTATGGCGATATCTATTGAGGACGGCGTATGGACGGTAATGGTTGACGATACCGAGGCCTTCCGATATAAAGAGGATATGGAATGGTTCGGTTACGGAGAAGCTGACAGTACTACCGATAAGGCGGATGCTGAGGAGCCTGACACTCTGCTGGCAATTGCTCTTGTAAAGAAATTCCCCCATATAAAGAATGGTTCAGCAGGCGTATGGCTTGAGGGCGGAAGCTGTAAGGCGGCTTATTTCACTGAGGACACCACCGCAGGCGACGGACAGATGGACTATCTGCTGGGCGAAGGCGGCTGGTTGGAAAAATACTGTGAATGGGACGGCTATAATCAGGGTATGAGCGAGGAAGGCAATATTGTCGGAACCTCTCCTATGCTGAAATTTGCGGTAGAAGAATAAAAATCTGATGGGCGGTGCGCTGCACCGCCTTTAGTTTTTACGCTTGTTTACTTGACAAATCCATGATTTTTATATATAATATATTCTGTATTATTGCGATTAAAAAAGAAAGGTGACAATATAAAATGGCAGATTTTGTAACACGATTTGCGCCCAGCCCCACGGGTTTTATGCATATCGGAAATTTAAGAACCGCGCTTTATGCGTACCTGCTTGCAAGAGCCTATAACGGCAAGTTCATTCTCCGTATAGAGGACACAGACCAGGAACGCTATGTAGAGGGCGCTACCGACGTTATTTACAGCACACTGAAAATGACAGGCTTAAAGCATGATGAAGGCCCCGATATCGGCGGTCCCAATGGTCCTTACATTCAGAGCGAGCGTAAGGGAATTTACATGGAATATGCAAAGCAGCTTGTAGAAAAGGGCTACGCTTATTATTGCTTCTGTACTAAGGAGCGCCTTGACAAGCTTCACGAGGACGGCGAAATCGGTGCGGGATATGACCGCCACTGCCGCGATTTACCCAAGGAAGAGGTTGAAAAGAATCTCGCTGCAGGTATGCCCTTCGTTATCCGTCAGAAGATGCCTTTAGAGGGCAGCACAGGCTATGATGACGTTGTTTTCGGTCATATTGAAATCGAAAACAGCGAGATGCAGGACCAGATTTTAATTAAGGCTGACGGCTTCCCCACATATAATTTCTGTCACGTTATCGACGACTATTTAATGGGTGTAACACACGTTGTAAGAGGCTGTGAGTACCTCACCTCCACACCCAAATATGTCCTTTTATACGACGCATTCGGCTGGGAAAGACCCACCTACTGCCACTTGCCCTTAATTATGGGTAAGAATGAGGATGGTTCTACCAGTAAGCTGTCCAAGCGCCACGGTTCTGTAAGCTTCCAGGAGCTTGTAAAGAACGGCTATCTCCCTGAAGCTATCATTAACTACATGGCGTTTACAGGTTGGTGCCCCAAGGACACAAACGAAGAATTTTTCACAATTGAAGAGCTTGAAAAGGTATTCTCCTTGGGGGGTATCAGCAAATCTCCTTCTGTTTTTGACTATGAAAAGCTGCTCTGGTTCAATAATAACTATATAAAGAAGCTGTCCCTTGAAAAGTTCATGGAGCTTGCTAAACCTTTCTATAATGACGAATTAAAGGCTTACGCAGATGATGAAAAGCTGGCGGCTATGATTCAGACAAGAATTTCCACCTTCCCCGAGGTTAACGAAAAGGCAGCCTTTGTCTGCGGACTTCCCGAATATGATACGGAATTATTCGTAAACAAGAAGAACAAGACCACTCTTGAAATGGCAAAGGACGTGCTCACAGCGGCAATCCCCGTAATCAAGGGCATCGACAGCTTTGATAATGACACACTCTTTGCTGAGCTTAAAGCCTTCGCCGAAGCCAAGGAGCTTAAGGCGGGCGCGGTTATGTGGATTATAAGAATCGGCGTTTCGGGTATGTCTGTAACACCCGGCGGCGCTACCGAGCTTATGGCTGTTCTCGGAAAAGAAGAATCAGTTTCAAGACTTGAAAAGAGCCTTGCGAAGTTAAATTAACCGAAAGGACAAAAGAAAAATGAGCGACAAGAAAGAATTTGTAAAGCATGAAATTCCTCGTCCCGAGTTCCCGAAGCGTGCGGTTATTACAGGCGGTATGCCCTACGGTAACAAGACACTCCACTTCGGTCATATCGGCGGCGTGTTCGTGTTTGCTGACGTTTATGCAAGATTTTTGCGCGACCGCCTCGGCGATGAGAATGTAATCTTTGTATCGGGTACAGACTGCTACGGCTCTCCTATTGCGGAAGGCTACCGCAAGTGCTGTGAAAACGAAGGCTTTACGGGCACAATCCAGGACTATGTTGAAAGAAACCATCTGGCACAGAAGCAGACCCTTGACGATTACATGATAAGCCTTAATATCTTCGGTGCTTCGGGTCTCGGAAAGACTGCTGAGATTCATGACATGGTTTCCGATAAGCTTATCAGAAAGCTTTACGAAAACGGCAAGCTTAAGAAAATCTCCACAAAGCAGTTCTATGATGAAAAGGCGGGCTGCTTCTTAAACGGACGTCAGGTTGTGGGTAAGTGCCCCGTTGACGGCTGTAACTCCGAAAAGGGCTATGCAGACGAGTGTGATTTAGGTCACCAGTATATGCCTGAAAACTTAATTGACCCCAAGAGTACCCTTACAGGCGAAACACCTGTTATGAAGAATGTTGACAACTGGTATTTCGATTTACCCGCCTACAACGAGCTTTTAAAGGAGTATGTTCAGAAGATTTCCAAGCAGAAGAATGTACGTCAGCTCGTTTCAAAGACTATTGACGAGTTCCTCAAGGACCCCGTAATCCATATCAAGAACGAGCTTCAGGAAAAATATGAAGCTGTCAAGGCGCAGATGCCTCCTCACGAATTTTTAGAGGAAAAGAAAAAGCCCTCATTCACTATCGTTTTCAAGACTCTCGATGAAATGAACGAGGCGACGGCAGTTCTTTCCGCTAACGGTATCCGTTTCAGAACAGGCAAAACCCTTGTGCCCTTCCGTCTTACGGGTAATATCGAATGGGGTGTAAAGGCTCCCGTTCTTGAGGGCGAAGACCCGCTTACAGTATGGGTATGGCCCGAATCACTCTGGGCTCCTATTTCCTTTACTGTTGCTGCACTTGAAAAGCAGGGCAGGGATAAGGCAGAATGGAAGGATTTCTGGTGTTCAAAGGACGCGCAGGTTTACCAGTTCATCGGCGCTGACAATATCTATTTCTACGGCGTTGCGGAAATGGGTATGTTTATGGCGCTCCAGGAGGGTGAAAACACAATCGACCCGCCTGAGGGTGAATTACAGCTTCCTATCCTCTGTGCCAACAACCACATTTTATTCCTTGACAAGAAGGCTTCAAGCTCAGGTGCAGTAAAGCCCCCTATGGCTGCCGACCTGCTTGATTATTATACCGCTGAGCAGCTCAGAATGCACTACCTCGGTTTAGGTCTGGGTCAGAGAAGCGTAAGCTTCCAGCCCAAGCCCCTTAATCCTCTTGCTAAGGCGGATGAGCCCGACCCTGTTGTAAAGGACGGCTTCCTTCTCTCTAACGTATTCAACCGCGTAATCCGTACCTGCTTCTACACCTGTCAGAAGCACTACGACGGCGTAATGCCCGTGGGTGAAATTGACGAGCAGGTGCTTGCTGACGCGAAGAAGGCAATCCTCGATTATGAGCGTTTCATGTACCGCTTCGAGTTCCATCAGGCTACCTACGTTCTTGACAGCTATATCAGAAAGATGAGCAAGTACATGGTTAAGAACCTTGGCGACGCAGACAAGAACGAGGACGACGCTCTCAGAAGAAAGACCCTTATTCAGGTGTTCCACATGATAAGAACAGCTGCTGTGCTGGTTCACCCTATGGCACCCAAGGGTACAGAAATGCTGCTTGATTATTTACAGCTTGATAAGAGCTTCTGGAGCTGGGACAAGATTTTTGACGGCATGGGCGCATTTACAGGCAATGCAGACCACAAGCTGAAATTCCTTGAACCCAGAGTGGATTTCTTCACAAGACACCCCAGCCAGTTTGCAAACGGCGAGGAAGAATAAAAGTATAACGGCAATACCAATGGCGGTATTGCCGTTTTGTTATGCATTTCTATTGTTTTCAGCTATTCTTTTTGCTATCTTCGGTCTTAAAATGAAAAATGCAATGATAACAAAGACACCTTGTACCGCAACTGCCGCGCCCAGTTCGAACCAGAAGTTGTAATTTTCGGCGGCAACAGCGGGAGTAAGTATGTACTTGCCCTTGAAAAATCCGTCCCCTGACATCAGTGTAAAATCAAATAAAGCATGAAGCAGCATTACGGTATAAATATTACGATGACGTATGTATATTGCTGACAGGAATATTCCCGTAAGGCTTGTTCCGATAACCTGTATAATCGTTTCACTCAGAGACTGGCTGAAAAGGTTTGTAATGTGGAAAATTCCGAAGAATAAACCGCTTATTACTGCCGCCAGCCATATTCCTCCCTTGCTTTTTCCGAATTTTTCTATGAGCACATCAGTTGCAATACCGCGGCAGACCGATTCCTCCGCCGCGCCTACAAGAAGAACGAAAATTATAAATGCGGCTATCTGAACGGGGGATTTGAATTCCGCACCCGAGGAAATTCCGTCTGTTATATATACAGGAGTAATCAATAAGGCGATAGCTATTATTATAAAGCCTGACCATAAGCCCCTGAAAAGATTTTTAAAGCCGCATTTGTATATGTGTGCCTGACCTGCCACAAAAATCATTGCCACCGCAAATACCGTCAGCACTCCTTCGCGTATCATGCACTGGATATTTTCGCGGTTTTCAAGGCTGTAGAACAGCTTGACAACAACAATAAACAAATCGAAAATCAGTATTGCAAGGGCGGCGAATATAACAGGGTGCGTTTTTTTAAAGCTGATTATTTTTTCTTTCATACTATTCCTCCTGCTCCCCGGGCTGATATTCGAGGATATCCCCCGGCTGACAGTTGAGCGCTTCACATATAGCGTTCAGCGTTGAAAAGCGGATTGCGCTGATTTTGCCTGTTTTCAGCTTGGACAGGTTTACGTTGGTAATGCCAACCTTTTCCGCTAAATCATTAAGCGAGATTTTTCTGTCCGCCATTACACGGTCAAGTCTTGAAATTATTGCCATATTTCACCTCACACTGTTTCATCAGATTCCTGCTGTAATTTACAGCCGTAGTTGAAGACATAGGCGAGAGCTACAAGCACCACGCCGAAAACGGCATAATTAGTGCTGACAATGCTTTCGTAGCTTTCGGTATCTGCGATTATTCCGCTTGAAAGAAGAAATCCTGTAACAAATTCAAGTATCGAGCATACAAAAGTACCTGTTATAAGTGCAATTCCTGCGCCCTTGATTTTATTGGCTATATCGTACTGAAAGGGTGTTTCGCCTGTTTTAAGCTTGTTGAAAATCTTTGTGGAAAAATTAAGTGCAATAATAAATGTAATGAGCATCAATGTGTCAGTAATCATTGTCATAATAGCCTTGGGAGAGCCGAACTCCTTGACAGCGTCAGCCACGCCTGTTACAGACATAACAGCCATAATCGCAATGGCTATGATTGCCACTATAAAAATTGCCAGTGCGACTATTGAGAATACTTCCGCAATCTTGCACACAAAAATGAATTTCTTTTTATCCTTTTCAAGTGTCTTTTCGATTGTATTTACTACCTTTTCCATTTTCGTTCCTCCTTAAACCGTCTCATCGGATTCCTGCTGTAATTTACAGCCGTAGTTCATTACATAGGACATAATTCCAAGAATTCCGCCTGCGACAAAGCCGCTCATCAAGATGAAAAAGTAATAGTGGCATATACCTGCAAAGGCTTCTGAAATCAGACAAGAACCGCCTAAAACAAGAATACTGAGAAAACTGCTCAGCAAAAGCGCCAGAGATGCCCCCTTGACCTTATCTGCTATATCGTAACGAAATGGCGTCTCACCGCTTTTGAGTGATTTGAATATTGTGCGTCCGAAATTAAGTGCGCTTATCATTCCGAAAAGCAGAATTGCACTGTTGGCTGAAAATACCAGCACATCTTTTATTCCTGCTCCTAACGAGACACTTATTCCTGTCACAACAACTGCTATAAATGCAAAAACTGCTGTAATCACAATACATAAAACCTCAAAAACCTTACATATCAGTACGAAATCCTTCTTTTCTTCCTCGAGAGTTCTTGCGTTAACATCAACCGCTTTTTTCATTGTCAATACCTCCATAGCAGGGATAACCCCTATAATACACTGTTTTTGAATTTCATAAGCGCTTATCATGGTTAGAGTATAGCACACTAATTTACGTTTGTCAATATTTTTTTATCGAAAAACGATAAATTTTTATCTTTTTACGATTTTCCATAGAAATAAAAATGCTCCCATTGCCCATTATTATGAGCTTCGGGAGCATTCTTGACTTTTCGGTAATTATTCGGCGCAGGTTATCCTGTCGCCTTCAATTTTTGCAAATCCACGGCTTATAGCAAGGTCGATACCTGCGTTTGCCGCCGCTTCAATCACGCCGCCCATACGGGTAAAGCCGAAAACATGTGCGGTTTCACGGATTAAATCCTCACGGGTCATGCTTATCTGATTTTTCAGCACGAAACGCACTGCGTTGGAGATTTCAGCAGGGTGGATTTCGTCCATACTGCGCTTTTCATCACCCTCGGCAGGAACACGGCAGAGAGGGTATTTTTCGGGGAGAATACCGCGCTTCCAGATAAAGCCGTCCAGCTCGTAAACCTCAAGGGTGGTGATAATTTCGCGCACGCGCTGTTCTGCCTTAGCGGTAACGCGGGTAATTCCGAAGGCGGAAATCGTCTTTTTGATTACCGAATCCACGCTTACGGGCGCTTCGTGCTTTATGATTTCCTCGCAGATTTCACGGGTCTTCATAATAAATTCCTGTTCGTAGAAATTCTCGGGAGTACCTGCGGTTTCGGGGATAAAGGTCTTGTATGTAACCGTGGGCATGAATTTTGGGCGCTCGTCGGCAGGCTTGCTTTCCGCGATTATAACTGGCTTTTCCTCTTCCTTCGGCGGTTCTTCTTTTGCTTCGGGAACTGCCTCGGGCTCGGGATTGCGGTATTTATGAAGTGCGGCTTCGATAGCACACTTTACCTGTTCAAGCACCTTCGGAAGATTGTCATAAGCGTCAAGAATCCATACGCTCTCCAGATTCCAGCCCAGACCGCCGAGGACGCCCGGCTGTGACACAAAACGGTCGCGGGCAGAGCCTGACTCAAGATATCTCTTTCCGTCGCAGCGGATACCGAGAATGTAGGAATCGGGAGAATCGGGATTAACTACGCCGATATCAATTTTATATTCCGAACAGCCGATATTGCATTTCGTTTCATATCCCATTTTTCTGATTTCTGCGGCGAGAAATTCCGCAAAGCTGTCCTTTTCGGCGGCGGTGCTTTTACGCACAGGGAGGGAGCTGCTGCCAAGTCTTGCAAATTCAAGGAAGCCCTTAAGACCTGCCACTCCCTCTGAAGAGGTACGGGAAAGGTCAATCTGGTCGGGGGAGATGACCGAGTAGACATACATACCCTTGCGGGCGCGGGTTATCGCAACGTTAAGTCTGCGCCAGCCGCCGTCACGGTTTATGGGACCGAAGTTCATGGAGACGTTGCCGTTCTTGTCGGGGCCGTAGCCGATGGAGAACAGGATTACATCACGCTCATCACCCTGAACATTTTCAAGGTTCTTGACAAGAATAGGCTCGTGCATGGAATTTGCCAGCCGTTCAAGCTCAGGGTCGTTCCTGAATTCCTCGGAAAGCATATCATCAATTAAAATCTGCTGTACAAGGCTGAAGGTAACCACGCCGATACTTTCCTGTCTCAGTTTATCATCTCTCAGGCGGCGGACGATTTCGGCAACTATTGCTTCAGCCTCTGCCTTATTCTGCTTGCTTCCGCCCTTGTCGTAATAGCCTTCAACATGAATCCACTGCACACGGGACACGATATCGTCGGGAGAGGGGAAGGTGAGGAGGGAGTTTTCGTAATATTTGGCATTGCTGTAAGCGATAAGGCTTTCGTGGCGGGAACGGTAGTGCCACATAAGGCGCTTCTGGGGCATGGCCAGAGCAAGACAGTCGTCAAGTACGCTTTCAAGGTCGTCTATTTCTGCGTTTTCTTCGTCGGTATGCTCGGTGGTGAAGAAGCTTGTAGGGGGGAGCTGGTTGGGGTCGCCTACAACCACAACGTTTTCGCCGCGTGCGATTGCACCCACAGCTTCGCAGGTGGGAAGCTGGGAAGCCTCGTCGAAGATTACAAGGTCAAATTTCGGGAAAGCGGGGTCAATATACTGAGCTACGGAAATGGGGCTCATGAGCATACATGGGCAGATACGGCGGAGCAGGGTTGGAATGCTGTCAAACAGCTTTCTTATGGGCATCATTCTGCCCTTGCTCCTGATAGCTTTTAAAAGTATGCCGATTTCGGAGGAATCCGCCGCAGAAGCGCTTATGTCGGGCACTCTTGCGGAAAGCTCGGCGATAAGCTCTTTCTTTGTAAGCTCGGCAAATTCTTCGTCCAGTGCGGTAAATTTACTTATGCTGTCCTCAAAGCTGCTGCCGCGGAAGGAGGAGAGAAGCGGCTCGGCGGAGATAGCAATATTTGACGCAGTGTAAGAAAACGCCGCAAGGAAGGAGGGAAGAAGGTCATCGGCTGAGATTTCTCCGTTCAAGAGAGGTTCGGAAACCGCTTCAAGACCGAGAGATCTGCACTTATCCGAAGCGGAAAGAACCGCACAGTATTCTCTCAGCTTATGAGCGTTTTCAAGCCATGTTTCAGCCCCGTTGTGCGCACCCTCAAAGCAGGAGGGATACTCGCCGTAGACAGCGCTGAAATTAACCTTATACGTATTTTTCAGCTCTGTTTCAACTGCCTTATATTCAGCGTATCTGTCAGTGTAGTTCTTGAGCAGCGCCTTACCTTCTGCGTTTGCAGAGGTTATGGCGTGTATGATTTCAACACTGCGTATCTGAGAAAGGCTCTTTCTCAGTTCGATACTGTCAGCAAGACAGCGGTTAAGGCGGGGGAAATCCGTTTCCGTGCCTGCCCACATTGCTCCGAACAGGGAGGTAACCGCGCTGTCGGCAGAGGTTATGGTATCGGAAAGCTGTTTCTGCTTCATAAGCCGTTCGCAGGCTGAAATGAACTCTTCTTCGGTAGGGATACCCTTTTTGCGGTAGACAGCCATCTCTTTAAGCAGCTTTTTCTGCCCCAGCGCCTTACCGAGTACCCATTTCTGCTCCGCCTTTTTCCATTCAAGATGAGCATTTTCAGCGTTGTAGCCCTTGACGGAAGCTTCAAATTCCTCGTTTATAAGGCAGGTAAGCTGTTCATAGTCCAGACCTGCGGTGATAAGTTTATTTATGCGCTCGGATTTTATGTCAAACTCGGGGTCTGAAACTACTCCGCCGAAAATAAAGTCTGAATCAAGCACACTTTTAATGCCCTCTGCGGCGCAGTCGGCGGTAACTATACCTGCCGCTTTAATGCCGAAGGCTTTTTCATAGGCTTCTGCCGCCGTGTCTGAGACTTCGATGAGTTTTTTACATACAGCAGTAAAATTGTCGCGTATTTCGGGGGTGTAGCTTCGGAGTTCGATTGCTTTAAGGGGTGAAGCGGCAATTCCGCCTGCCTCCTTTTCCGCATTGATAAGCTCATTGACAGCGTTTACAAAGCTATCATAATCCTTACTGTTCATGTCCTTTATAAGCTCGGGTGAAAGTGTGATTCTGCCCTTGTAAGCGGAATTTTCCTCAAAAAGCATAAGGGTTTCATGGAGCGAAAGACCATGGTTTTGCTTTTCGTGGAGCTTTATGATTGTCCCGTTGAGCTTCTTCCGCTCTTCAAAGAGGCAGTCGGCGGTTTCGCGGAAATATTCGGGTTCTGCGCTCTTTTTTATATTCAGAGTTTTTTCAAGCTGAGAAAGTACAGCCCTTTTCTGAGCCTTGTTTGAATGAAGCTCAAGGCAGAACGGGTCAAGTCCCAGCTTTGCAAGTCTGTTTTGTACTACGGAAAGCGCCGCCATTTTTTCCGCCACAAAAAGCACGGTTTTCTTATGATAAAGTGCATTTGCTATCATGTTTGTGATAGTCTGGGATTTGCCCGTTCCTGGTGGTCCGTGGAGGACAAAGCTTTTTCCTTCTGAGGCTTCATAAATAGCCGCAAGCTGGGAGCTGTCGGCGCTGGTGGGTACAGCTAAATCAGAAGGGTGGATTTTATCATCCGTGTCGGCAGTGCTGAAATCGGTACCCTCGGTGTTCCAGCTTATTTTGCCGTCAATAAGGCTTGCCACAACCTTGTTCGTTTTAAGGTCGTCGCATCTGCTCTTGATATCATACCACATGATAAAGCGGCTGAAGGAGAAGTGACCAAGAAAAACTGCCTCGATTATATCCCAGCGCTTCATGGACATTATTCCCTGACGGACGGTATTGAAGATAAGCGGGAGATTTATGCCGTTTTCGTCAGCAGGGAGAGGAGTAAGACCGTTTATGGTAATTCCGAAATCCTGACGGAGAAGCTCAAGAATAGTAACGTTTATCTGTGGCTCTTCACCGCGGACACGGATGGTGTAGGATTTATCCTGGATTTTCTTTACAATATCCACGGGGATAAGTACAAGCGGTGCAATACGGGGCTTTTCACTTTTTTCTGTTTCGTACCAGCGCAGGAAGCCCAGCGCCAGATAAAGAGTATTTGCGCCGTTTTCTTCGATGCTCACCTTTGCCTGACGATGGATTTTTTTAAGCGTTTTTTCAAGCTCGGTATCATTAAGGCAGGTTCTTATTCTGCCCGACCTGAATTCAGACTGAGCAATTTCCGAAAGTGCGTCATTGCCGTTTTCCACCTCGTATATTTTAAGGTCGCTCTTTGTAAGTGTAAAATCCTGCGGGGCAGGGAGGAGGCGGAAGCTTTCGTCCTTTGCCAGTGCGTCCTCAAGCTCGCCTGCATTGTTTACAATAAGCTGAACGGAGGAGGAGCCTGCACGGAAGTTAAGCAGGCTGTTACGAAGGCTCAGGTCCAGGAGCTTTCTTTCCCATATATCCTGTCGGGTGATATTTACATTGGCTGAAGCCGCCGCCCCGTGAAGGCTCATGTCAATCTGCGAGGGAGAGTTTTTATGCGCTTCGGGGGCAGCGGTATCATAGCGCACCTCTTTGAAGATTCCGTTTTCGCATACCCGTGAAGGAACAGGACGTATACGGCTGCCACGACAGCGGCGGATATCAATGACGCTGAAGTTTTCTCCGGGGGTGTTAAGATTGAGGGCGGCAGTTTTTTCTGCGTCGTCAAAGCTTATATCCTTTCCCGCGGTAAAAGCGGTACATTCCACAAGGCACAGCTCGTCAATTCCCTCGGCAATGCGCTTGGTTAGTGCGGTTACGTCGTCTGTAACGCACTCTGAAAAGCTTCTTTCCTCCAGCCAGCAGCCGCAGAAGGCATGACAATCAGTAAAAATTATAAGCGGATTAAGCCCCGCAGCTTCAAGGCAGGAAGCGTACAGCACAGAAAGGTCAAGGCAGGTGCCCAGCTTTTCGGTGAGAACCGTATCCGCAAGGCGTATGCGCTGACCCGAATTTTCATAGCCCGCAGGCGGAACGCAGTAGGCAATCTCCTTTTCTCGGAGTGCTGCGTAAATTGCCGCCATCTGTGATTTTACCGCGTTGGGATTGCGCCTCTGATATGCGGTGAAGGAGGGGTCGTTATCCCATTTTGCAAGGTATTCGCCCGCACTTCTGATAACCTCGGTAACCATAGGGTGATTGGGAGTTACGAACGCGGAAATAAGCTCGGGGAAGGACAGAAGCCCCACGCTCTGATTATATGCAAGAAGCTCGGTTTCTCTGGTTTCTGAATAAATCTGCGTGCCGCAGGAGGTGACGGTAAAAGCGGCGGAGGCAACGATTTTTTCTGTAAGAGAAAAGAGAAAATCAGTAGAGATATTTATTTTAACGGGAGAAATCTCAACAGGAGTGTCAGGCGCAAGAGCGTCAAGCCTTGCTTCAAAGGGTTCAGCAAAGGCAGGGTCAAAGGATATTTTCACAACGATGTCCTTAAGCTCCTGTCCGCTTGTATTTGTAATCACCAGATTTCTTATCACAGGTATGTAATTCTGCTGCATGGCGTAGTTTATTGCCTTTAAAAGTTCGCAGCCGAGAGTTACGGAGTTTTCCATTGTAAGCTCCTTTCGTTTATGCATAAATATTAATTATAGTATATCATATTTCAGCGGAAAATCAAGATTTTCAGAAATTTTAACCCAGAACATTGTAAAATAGCTGACAGAAAACAAGCAGGGTAGTTGTTCAAAATGATGAATTTGGTAAAAAATCAAAGAATATAGTGACAATTAAGTAAAAATATGGTATAATTATTCAGATATTTTTGAAGTATGCTATCGAAAGGAAAATTCAGATGAAAACACAGAAAAGAATGCTGGCTCTTATGCTTGCGGCTGTAATGGCGCTCGGAAGCTGTCAGGAAAACGTTGTTGAAAGCGGAAATATTCCTCAGGATATTGAATCTCAGGACGATACCACAACCACAACAACTGCTGCAACAACTCCCGAAACTACCACAACCACAACGTCGGCAACTACCACTACAACTACTACAACTACAACCACCACAACCACCTCCGCAACAACTACAACAGAGGCGACTACAACAGCCGCAACTTCTGCGGCAACAGCTCAGCAGACTGCACAGCAGACAGCGGCACCTTCCAATAACGGCGGCGGAAACAGCACTGCTGCGGCAACTACCACAAAGAAAAAGACCCAGGCTGCACAGGTTACTAAGGCAAAGGAGCATGTAAGCGGTTACAGAGGCGGAAACAGCTATCCCGAGCTGAAGCATGACCTTGAGTATATGTATGAACTCAACACAGACTTTATAGGCTGGCTTACTGTCGAGGATACACCTATCGACGTTCCTGTTGTTCAGGCAACAGACAACAAGTTCTATCTTGAACATGACTTCTACGGCCGTTACGATACAACCAAGGTAGGTACTACCTTTGCGGATTACCATGTTCCCGTTACAGAAAACGGCGGCCCCGATAACCTTGTAATTTATGGTCACAATATCAGAACAGGCGTAGGTCTTGCAAAGATTACTAACTACAACCCCGCACGTTATGGAAGCCTTGATTTTTACCTTACTCACCCCACAGTTGAGTTCGAGTCAGTATACGGCGGCGAAAGCACATACGTTGTATTTGCGGGTATGTACGTAAACACCCAGACAAAGCACGGCGACGTATTCAATTATTACAAGTTCCGTAACTTTGGTTCTGAAAGTACTTTCTACCAGTATTTCGAAGCAGTGTTTGACAGAAGCGTATTCTACAACCCCAACGTCAACATTGATTATGATGATGAATTCCTTACTCTTTCAACCTGCTACTATCCTATGGGCATGAGCGTTGATACAAGATTCGTAGTATTTGCGCGTAAGCTCAGAGACGGTGAAAGTGCAAAGATTGACGTTTCCGAAGCGTACATAAACCCCAGCCCTCTTTACTTCGATTATTACTATACAGTAAACGGCGGCAGCTGGGCAGGACGCAAGTGGAGCAAGAGCATGATAAAGGGCTACAAGGACTGGCTTGAAGAGCAGGAATAAGGCACTTTGATAAAAAGAAGAATCCGAAGAAGGTTTAATACTTCTTCGGATTTTGATTTTATATATTTATAAAGAGCTTCTGCAGAAATATTTATATCTGAATGAGGCTTCCAGCTACCCATTAAAACAGAAGGACTTTTAATGATATTGAACAAGACTATGGCATCGGTTATTTTCCATTTTCTTAAAATAAGACGCGGTGTTTCTGAAGATTTCATATATGGTTCACCTCACGTAAGTATGGAATTATTGTAGCACAGGGCAAGGGAATTGTCAATAAATGGCTGTATGAAAGGGATTCAGGCGAAGGGTGAAGAAAAATATCAATTTTTTTAAAAATTTTTCAAAAAAGTATTGACAAAATGCGTTTCATCTGATATAATATAACATGTCGCTGAGCTGAGAGGCTCCGGGCGGCAAGGATATGGCGGCATAGCTCAGTTGGCTAGAGCACTTGGTTCATACCCAGGGTGTCGTTGGTTCGAATCCGACTGCCGCTACCATATCAGGCCCGTTGGTCAAGAGGTTAAGACATCGCCCTTTCACGGCGGAATCATGGGTTCGATTCCCGTACGGGTCACCATCAACACTACTCTCAAATGGCTTTGTAAAGCCGTTTGGGAGTTTTTTCTTTTGTACGAAAACAGCCTATGGGTATTATTTGGGTCTTGTTTCCCTCACGCCCCTCTTTTGCTGAAATCGAGAGCCTCTGCAACAGCGTTGCAAGCCTTGATCTGATTCTCTCTGAACATATGCCCGTAGATATTAAGGCTTGTGCTTACCTGCGAGTGTCCGAGTATGCCCGAAACTGTTGTCGGGTCAATTCCTGCTCCTATCAATAAACTTGCGTGGAGATGTCGGAATTGATGAATTCCATAAAACGGGAAATC
>JAFUNV010000125.1 GCA_017472865.1 Ruminiclostridium sp.
CAGGTCACAGACACCGTGTAAACGTATATCGTCAGAGAGGCTATCACGCAGTTGCTATGCGACTTTTAAGAAACGATATTCCTACTCTCAAGGATTTATTCCTTCCCCCTATCTTAGGCGACTTCGCTCTGAAGCCCAGAGGACTTGTGCTTGTAACAGGCCCTACCGGTTCGGGTAAGTCCACAACCCTCGCGGCTATGATTGACCATATCAACCGCCAGAAGAACTGCCACATTATCACAATCGAGGACCCTATCGAGTATCTTCACAACCACAAGCAGTCCATGCTCAACCAGCGTGAAGTCGGCGTAGACGTTGACAGCTTCGCAGGCGCGCTGAGAGCTGCGCTCCGTGAAGACCCTGACGTTATCCTCGTAGGTGAAATGCGTGACTTTGAGACTATCAACGCTGCCGTAACCGCCGCTGAAACGGGACACCTTGTGCTTTCCACACTGCATACAACAGGTGCCGCAGAAACCCTCGACCGTATCATCGACGTTTACCCGCCTCACTCTCAGGGTCAGATTCGTTCACAGCTTGCAAACGCAATGGTAGGCGTTATTTCTCAGACACTCTGCGCTACCGCAGACGGCAAGGGCCGAGTAGCTGCTCTTGAAATCATGAACGCTACTTCTCCTATCCGTGCAAATATCCGTGAAGGTAAAATCTTCCAGATTCCTTCCGCTATTGCAACAGGTAAGGCAGACGGAATGTTCTCCCTCGACCAGGATTTAGCACGACTTGTAAGAAACGGTAAGATTACCGACGAGCTTGCTCGTACAAAGTGCCAGAACCCCGCCGAGTACAAGAGATTCCTTGATGTTACATAATGAAAAAGCACCCTGCGGGGTGCTTTTTTATGGGCAGATGACAAATGACAATGTAGGGGCGGCTATCAGCCGCCCGCTTTTATTCTGCACCCATTTTACCCCGAAACCTTCATTTTCTCTCTTTTGTTGTCAAAATTCACCAAAATGAACGTCACCTGATTTTTTTCGACAGCTAAAATCGGGTGATTTTTATTTTTTCTACGTAAAAACTGAAACAGAATCCGCCGAAAATGCCACAACAAAGCCGAAAATTCGCATTATTTTTTCAGAAAAATACCCTTCATCAGACAAATAAAAACGCCATACATTATTGAAAAGCCGCCTTTTAAAAAATCGGGTCACTGGATTTTTTAGAGAAATAAGATGATGTTTTTTAAACTTTTGAGCAGTCAGAGAGGCGGAAATGCTTTTTCGGCGCTTGCTTTCAACCAAAAATATGACAAAATCCCGTCATTTTCAACAAATAAAGGTGGTTAACACATTTAACCTTTTCTGCGCGTCTGACTGCCGCGTAGCTGCGGAATTTGCGGCACTTCAGTGCACGAAAATTGAAAAAAGAAACCATCAAAATTTTCCTTGGAAATAATATTAATATATAGTAAACGTGAAAAATCCGGTCATTGAATTTTTCACATTTCCGCCCCTTATGAACGCTTTTCAAACAGGAATGTAAACTAAAGTTGCTATGATTGTGAAAAATAAGGTCAAATTATTTTTCACGGTTAAAAATAGTAAAGCTCAGCTTTAATATTGGTAAAAAATCCGTATTTCCCAAAAAAGCTGTTGCAAAAACGCCGCTGTTATAGTATAATTATAGGGTAGAAAAATTAAGGGAGATTATAATGGTATTTTCAGACTTATTCTTTTTATATATATTCCTCGCGGCGTGCATACCCATATATTTTATAAGTAAAAAAACGCTCTACCGCAATATCGTGCTGGTGGCGTTCTCGCTTATCTTCTATGCCTGGAGCAGTCCCGTGTGGCTGCTGCTTCTGCTTGTAAGCGTTACGGGCAACTACTTCTGCGGTCTTATGATTGACAGGTGGAAGGGGACTGGCAAGGCGAAAATCGGTGTCGCCTGCTCGCTTATTCTCAGTCTCGGTATGCTTTTCGTGTTCAAGTACACCGATTTCTTTATCGAGAATATAAACATGGTTCTGGGGACGGCGATACCACTGCAGAAAATAGAACTGCCCATCGGTATCAGCTTCTACACATTCCAGATTATTTCCTACATAATGGACGCGTACTGGGGCAAGGTTCCCGTTCAGAAGAATTTTTTCAAGCTCCTCATGTATATTTCCCTGTTCCCTCAGCTTGTGGCAGGGCCTATCGTCCGTTACAGCACGGTAGCTTCGGAAATTGACAGCCGTAAAACTACAATCATTGATGCCAGCGAGGGCATTACGCGATTCATTACAGGTCTCGGAAAGAAGGTTATCCTCGCCAACGGTCTTAACCTTATTGTGGAGCAGTTCCTTGACGGCGACCTGACAAAGGTTTCGGTGCTGGGAACGTGGTACGGGGTAATAGCCTACTCGCTTTATGTTTATTTCGACTTTTCGGGATACTCGGATATGGCTATCGGTCTGGGACGGATTTTCGGCTTCCACTTTGACGAAAACTTCAACTACCCCTTTATCTGCAAAAACATCACCGAGTTCTGGCAGAGGTGGCACATTTCTCTCGGCTCGTTCTTCCGAGATTATCTTTTATATGTTCCGATTTTCGGCAAGCGCAGACCATACGGCGGATTATTCCTGGTCTGGTTCTGCACGGGCTTCTGGCACGGCGCAAGCTGGAACTACATAATCTGGGGACTTTACTACGGTCTGTTCATTCTTGCGGAAAGACTTATCGGCAGCAAGCGGCTTAAAAAAGTGCCCGAGGCGATAATGCACGTTTATAATAAGCTGGTTATCATCATCGGTTTCGGAATTTTCCACTTTACGGATATTTCAAAGCTGGGTGTATTCTTCGGCAACCTTGTGGGCGCAAACGGCAATACATTCACGGATATTTCCGTGCATACCTCCTTCATGAATAATATTTTCCTTATTTTATTTGCAGTTCTGATATGTATGCCTGTTATTCCCAAGGTGAAAATCATGCTCCAGAAATCCGAGGCAGGCGAAAATGCCGTAGGGGCAGTTACCGTCGCTTCCAACATTATTATTCTGCTTGTCTGCACAATTCTCTTAGTTGAGAATACCAACAACCCGTTCCTTTATTGGCAGTTCTGATGAACTGTGACGTAAAAATACATAAGGAGTAAAGACAAATGATTGAAAGAAAAGACTATGGCTTTTACAACGGCTACAAGGTTTTCCTGTTCACCTTGACAAACAAGAACGGAATGAAGGCTGAGCTTACAAACTTCAGCGGTGCAGTGGTAAGCCTTTTCGTGCCCGACAGAAACGGAATCAACGAGGACGTTGTTCTCGGCTATGATGACCTTGACGGTTATATCAAGGGTAATTCTTCCCACGGCGCGCTTGTAGGCAGATACGCAAACCGTATCGCTGACGCAAAGTTCACACTGAACGGCGTGGAGCATAAGCTTTTTGCCAACGAGAATACCAACACCCTCCACGGCGGAATTGTGGGCTTCAACAGACGCGTATGGACAGTTGACGCAACTACCGATAACAGCGTAACCTTCGGCTATGTAAGCCCCGACGGCGAGGAGAACTTCCCCGGAACTGTAAAGGTTACCTGCACCTATACATTAACCGACGAAAACGAGCTGAAGCTTGAATACACAGGTGTCAGCGACGCAGATACCGTTTTAAACCTCACAAACCACTCCTACTTCAATCTGGGCGGTATCCACAGCGGTTCTGTTCTCGGTCATGAATTACAGCTCTTCGCTGATTACTACACTCCTGTAAATAGCGCGCTTATCCCCACAGGCGAGCTTGCCGACGTTACAGGCACTCCCTTCGATTTCAGAACTCCCAAGCTTATCGGCAAGGACGTTGAAGCAGGACTTTTAAGAGGCTATGACCATAACTTCATGCTGGGCGAGCCCCACGAAATGAGAAAGGCGGCAGTTGCTTACTGTGACAAGACAGGTATCGAAATGACCGTTTACACAGATAAGCCCGCTATCCAGCTTTACACCTCAATCGGTCTTGACGGTACTGATATCGGTAAGGACGGCAAGCCCATGGAATTCCAGACAGCTCTCTGCCTTGAAAGCCAGTATGCGCCTGACTCTCCCAACCAGCCCAACTTCCCCGACTGTACACTCAGAAAGGGCGAGGAGTACCGCTTTACAACAATTTATGCATTCTCTGTAAGAGGATGAGGCGAGCCGC
This sequence comes from Ruminiclostridium sp., assembly GCA_017472865.1. Classification (GTDB taxonomy): domain Bacteria; phylum Bacillota; class Clostridia; order Oscillospirales; family Ruminococcaceae; genus Ruminiclostridium_E. The sequence continues at coordinate 4,154 of JAFUNV010000125.1, forward strand.
CTCGGGCAATTCCCGCCTTTTATAAGAAACAGCTAACCCCGCAGTTGTGAAACGGCGGGGTTAAAATTTTGTATATTTTTATGTTCTTGTGCCTCTCAGCTTCTTATGCTTTGCCTTCTGGCGGTACATAATGCTGTCGGCAAGCTCGATGAGCGCGTCAAGGTTGGTGTTTTCATCGGGCTTTGTGATTGAAATACCGATACTTGCCGAAATCTTATAGGGCTTTTCGGTAATTTCATTGTAAGCGTCAATCTTGCGCTGGAGCGCTTCTCTGAATTCTGAGGCAACCTTTTCACCGTCAGGGAAAACGCCCGCTACAACAAACTCATCTCCGCCGAAGCGTGAAACAATGGAGTTTTCGTCAACGGACTGGCATAAAAGCATGGAGAGAGCCTTTATGGCGTTATCACCCTCGTTGTGTCCGTAGGTGTCGTTGATATTCTTGAGCCCGTCCATATCCACGGAAACCACCATGAGGTCGTATTTGAGGTTTATGCAGTTTTCAAGCTGAGGCTTTATCTTGGTATAGAAGCCGCGGCGGTTGTAGAGCGACGTCATGAAGTCAAGAATATACATATTCTTAAGCTGGGAAACCACAGCGCTGATAAAGAATTTCTGCTTTACGACCTCCAGCATCATATTGAGATAGCTCATGAAGGTAGAGGTGAACTTCATGGAAGTATATTCAAGCCCACAGTTGAGCGCAATATAACCCTGGGGAGCATTGCGGAAATAGATAGGGGCGAAGAAGATACAGCCGAATTGTTCGAGCTTCTGGATAAGGTTAGGCAGAATATCCGTGCGGTCGAACTCGATTTCACAAGGGGTATAGCTCTGGCTTACGTCCCAGGAGAAGATATTCACCAGCTTATCGCCGTCGAAGAACTTTGTTTCGGGAATTTCGCAGGTGGAATCATCAGCAAGCTCATCAGCGGTGAGCGCAGTGGGCTGCATTGCTCCGGGAGCCATGCATATCCATGCATTTCCTGCCCATGAGGAAGCCATATAGTCGGCAAGGTTGCATCTGAAACTGTCGAAGTCATTTTCCTGAGTAAGGCGCATAGCCATATTGTTCAGGTGGGATTCAAAGCTGTCGTGGCCGCCGATAATTGTGTAAAGGTCGGCAATCTTCTGGTTGAGAGCATGTTCGGAAATATGCTTGCAGCCGCAGGATTCGGAAATAATGAGCTTTGATTTTACCTCATTGTCCATAGGCGGATTTTCGCCGTTCAGCACTTCGTGAATAATATCGACAGCGCGGTAGCTTGCACCCTTGATGTTGGTGATGGCGGTGGTAAGACGTGGGGAGTGATATTCTTCCGCGCGTATACCGTCGTGACCCGTAACGATTACATCTTCAGGCACCTTATAGCCGTACTCTGAAAGCTTGAGACATACTGCAATAGCCATGGAATCGTTTGCACAGATAATAGCGTCGGGCTTCGGGAGCTTATCGTCCTTCGCCCATTTATCCATGAGCTCGCAGGTAGGAGTTTCCCAGAAATCACCGTATCCGATACCGCGTTCGTCAATTTCAAGGTTGTGCGCCTCCATACATTCACGGAAGCACATGATTCTGTCCTCTGCGAAGGAGTTGCCCTTGAAGCCGCTTACGAAATAAATACGCTTGCAGGCATGCTCTTCGATTACGTGGTTGATAATTCCCTTGAAGTTTTCGCGGAAATTAAAAACGACATTGTAACAGCCTTCAACGGGGGTCAGTACCGAAGCCACGGGAATATCACGCTTTTTGGCGTTGTAGACTATTTCATCAATAATAGCTTTGCTTTTTATAGTTTCGGAAAGAATAATTATTCCGTCCAGGATATCATAATTTATGATTTTAAAAACAGATTTTGCCGGGTCATCAGGTATATCCTCGCCGAATAAATCGTTGAAGGTGTTGAATATCAGAAGCTTGTAACCCAGGGATTCGGCGCGCTGCCAGATGCGTGTTACATATTCCGAAGTTGCCTCGTCGTGAGCCGCACATAGCGCAAGTCCGAGAATTTTCATGTTTCCTTTATTTAACAACGGTATATCCTCCGTTTCCGAGAAATTTCCTCTCTGAGTGCATTGAATTATGTAGCTGTAACCGCATGTATATGCTTATAAGTATTATACCATATAAAAAGATTAAATTCAACTGTTTTGTAAATATTCGGCTAAAGCTACAATTAAAACTGCTGATTTTTAGGTATTATTTTTGGTGAAAGAGTAGATATTTTGAGATTTAGGAGATTAAATTTCAACATTTATTGACAAAATGTTGAAAAAGTGGTAGTATTAAAATAGTTATAGCGTATTATACAATAAAATAACACTAAAAGAAAGAATGGTGGAATGATTTTGAAAACTGTAAAGAACAAAATTATCGTGAGCATGATTGCGCTTGTAACAGCCGCACTGCTGATACTGGGTATAACCTGTTCGGTGCTTTCTACTAACGGTGTAATGACCCGTCTTGAAGAAGACATGACCGCTATGGTTGAGGTAACAGCCGAGCGCATAAGATGGGAGCTTGAAGCTTTTCAGAACGTTGCAATAGAAGCGGGCTGTATGGCTAACCTTGCGGGCGATGAGCTTACCCCCGAGGAAAAGGTTGCCCTTATAAGCGAGCGTGCACAGGCGCACGGCATGACGCGAGGCGTTGTGCTTGACGAAAACGGCATGAATATTGCCACGGGCGCTGATATGTCCGACCGTCAGTATTTCAAGAACGCAATGAAGGGCGAAGCTACCGTTTCCGAGCCTGTGGTTTCCCGTGTTACAGGCGGTATCAGCATTATTATTGCCGCACCCCTCTGGGAAAACGGCGTTTACGGCTCTAAAGTAATCGGCTGTGTATATGTAGTTCCCGAGGAAACCTTCCTCAACGATATCGTAGCCCAGATAAAGATAAGCAAATCCTGTCAGTCGTACATGATTGACGCTGTGGGCAATACTATTGCACATGAGGATATCACAAAGATTGAAAACAGTGAGAATATCCAGACCCTCGCAGAATCTGACAAAGGCTACACACAGCTTGCTGAAATCCACGAAAAGATGGAACACAAGGAGCATGGTTACAGCAAAATCAGCGTTCAGGGTACCAGCAAGATAATTGCATATGCGCCTATTGAAGCCACAAATGACTGGTCGCTGATTATCATGGCTGATGATTCCGATTTCCATGACGAGGTTAAGGTTGTAATTTTCTCCACTGTAATCATTGTAGTTCTCGCAATTATTATTTCCGTTCTTGTAGCTACATACATCGGTACCAGCATCGGTAACCCCATAAAGGCTGTTGCCGCAAGACTCCAGGCTGTTGCCGAGGGCGACCTTACAGGTGATATCCCCACTGTGAAGACCAAGGACGAAATCCATATACTTGCCGAAGCTACAGGCGACCTTGTAGGCGGACTCAATGTTATTATCGGCGATATCGGACGTATTTTAAGCGCTATGGCAGAGGGCGACTTCAACGTAGATACAAACCGCAACGCAAATGCATATCAGGGCGACTTCTCAAGCCTTTACCAGTCCGTTACAGCTATCAACAAGCAGTTAAGCCTTACCTTAGCGCAGATTAATGTGGCGGCTGACCAGGTATCCAGCGGCTCCGAGCAGGTTTCCGCAGGTGCTCAGAACCTTTCTCAGGGCGCAACCGAGCAGGCTTCTTCTATTCAGGAGCTTGCCGCAACAATCACAGAAATCACCGACCATATCAACAGAACCTCGGGCAGCTGTGAGATTGCAAAGTCCAGCACAAACGAAACCAACGAGGCTATGCAGCAGGCTAATGAGCAGATGAACAAGCTGATTGAGGCTATGGAAAAAATCAACCGTTCCTCCGAAGAAATCAGCAAGATTATCAAGGCCATCGAGGATATCGCATTCCAGACAAATATCTTAGCCCTCAACGCGGCAGTTGAAGCGGCAAGAGCAGGTGACGCAGGCAAGGGCTTCGCGGTAGTTGCCGACGAGGTAAGAAACCTTGCAAGCAAGTCTGCCGAAGCGGCAAGCAACACCACCGTGCTTATCGGAGAATCTGTTGAAGCCGTAAGAAACGGCAGTGCTATCGTAGAAGAGACCGCACAGCTCATGAACAGGGTTTCCGAAGCCTCCATGAGGGTAAACGAGCTTGTAAACAGCATCGCCGAAGCAAGCAGGGAGCAGGCAGCTTCCGCAGGTCAGGTAACCGTAGGTATCGACCAGATTTCGGGCGTTGTACAGACAAACTCCGCTACGGCTGAGGAGAGTGCGGCGGCTTCTGAAGAGCTTTCCAGCCAGTCCACTATGCTGAAGGATTTAATCGGCTCCTTCAGACTCAGAGACGAAGATTAAATTCAATAAAACACATACGGGCGACCAGCGGTCGTCCGTATTGATTTTCTGCTGTTTTTACTTTTTCGGGCTTCAGCTTGCACATTCTTCCAAAATATGCTATAATACCCCATAGTGTGTTTATAGCAGGAAATTAAGGAGAAAATCATGACAGAAAACAGAAAATGGGTCACCGCCTGGGGAAATGCAATCTCCATTTCTGAGCGCAGACCCGAAAACTATGCTAAAAATCTTACTCTCCGCTATCCCGTCAGAATCATGCTGGACGGCGGGGCTCTCAGATTTACATTCGATAATTTCTGCGGAAGTGAGGCAGTAACGCTGACAAGCGCCAACGCCGCAATGTCCAAGGGCGAAGACGGGATTTCTACCGAAACGCTGGAAAAAATCACCTTCGGCGGAAAGGAAAGCGTCACAATTCCCGCAGGCGAAAAGGTCGTCAGCGACCCCGTCACACTTTCTGTAAAGCGCGGCGAGGAAATTGCCGTAAGTATGTATTTTGCGGATTTTACGGAAATGCGCTCGGGGGTAGTTATAACCGGCCCCCTGTCCAAGGGATTTTTTGCGGTAGGCGACCAGAGCAGAGCTGAATACCCCGACCCGCATACCTCAAAAAGGACAAGCACATTTTATTTTCTCAGCGATATTGAGGTGCTGACCGACGGGGAGAAGCGCACAATTGTCTGCTACGGCGACTCCATAACCGCTCAGGCATGGCCTGATTTCCTTATGCTCCGTACCCTTGAAGCGGGGGACGGCGGCACGGCTGTAATCCGTAAGGCGGCAAGCGGAACCCGTATTCTCCGACAGTACGACAATATAACCTACGATTCCTACGGACTTAAGGGCGAGACTCGCTTTCCCCATGAGGTGTTCGTAAGCGGCGCAGATACGGTGATTATCCAGCACGGAATCAATGATATAATCCACCCCGTAGGCGTTGAAACCAACAAATTCCGCCCGTGGAGCGACCTGCCGACGGCAGAGGAGATGATTGACGGGCTGAGATTTTACATAAATGAGGCGAAAAAGCGTGGGCTTAAGGTCTACCTCGGCACTCTGCTGCCCATAAAGGGCTGGCGCACCTATGCGGATTTCAGAGAGAAGCTCAGAAACGAGGTCAATGAATGGATAAGAACTACCGATGAAGCGGACGGTGTGATTGATTTTGACAAGGCAGTGCGCGACCCCGCCGACCCTGCGGCGTTTGCCGAGGGCTGTGACAGCGGCGACCACCTCCACCCCAGCGCAAAGGCGTATGAGAGAATGGCGGAGGAGGCGTACGGGGTTTTGTTCAGAGAATAAACGAACGGGCGGCTATGAGCCGCCCGTTGATTTTATAAACATAATACCCCGACGTTTTACAACGTCGGGGTATTATCATGCAAATTAAAAAATAGAAAAGGTTTAACAAAACATAATAACCCGCCGTCATACAACACTTATTATATTCCAAGCATCGCAAAAGGCGGAACAGGGTGAAGCGTCACGCTTCCTCCCAGTTATGCCACACGTTCTGGACATCGTCGTTATCTTCGAGTGTTTCTAAGAGTAATGTCATCTTCTTTTGGCTTTGTTAAAGGAAATTCTGACTCTTTGTTGTTATGTTTATCATCATTCAGTAGTAAACATAAAACTTAACTGGATTAAGTTTATCATAACCCAAAGGCTTTTGTCAAGGGTTGAGTGATGACATACATAAGAAAATTTATTTATTTTTTTAATGCATTTACAACACTGACAACAACAGCAATATTTTCTTCGGATAAGCCTGTAACATCAATTGTGCGGTTGCGTTCTATGTCCAAAAGGTAATCCGTTGTAACATGGAATGTTCTTGCTATCTTTATAAGGACATCATAAGAAGGAAACCTGTCACCAGATTCATAATATGAAACAACAGATTTTGCAACGCCTAAACGGTTAGCGAGTTCTTGTTGAGTTAACTTCTGTCCTTTACGTAATGTTTTTAATCTTTCGCCAAAATTCACACAAACGCACCTCTTTTCCACTATTATTGTACACATATTCTTTCCACTATTGGATAACAAATATTCATAAAACAGTGGACAAATTGAAAAAGTTGTGGTATAATGTAGAAAAAAGGAGGTTAAAGCAACTACATATAGCGATACAATAATTATAATTATAGGAGGTATAAAATGGCACTTATACAATGTCCTGAATGTTGTCAGACAGTTTCTGATAAAGCTACAAAATGTCCGAAATGTGGGTATCCAATACAAAGCAGTTCGGGTGTAGAAATTATGAGAAACGGTGAACAAAAAACAAACAATGAAGAGTTAATTCTAGACACAAGTGATAGCAGTTCAATTATGGAGAAACCAGTGAAGAAGAAAAAAGGCAAGGTTTTTATAGTTATACTTATAATTTTAATTGTAGCTTTATTTGTTGTTGCTGGTTTTTTCGCAGGATACAAACTGTTAAAAAAAGAATTACTTGTAAAAGATGTTTCTATTAGCAAATGGAAATTAACAGATTCTACAGACTATTCTGATTATTATGAGGCTACGCTTGAATCTGAACAAATTAAACCATTTGTAGCAGTTATCGGTCAATATGAAAGTAATGATGTATATCCGCAATTTGTATATATGGAAAATGGTAGAGGTGTTCTTGAAACTGTTGAAGGTACTGATAAAGACCCTTCTACAAAATACAAGGCGATTGGATATATGAGTGGAGATTTAGTTAACGAATCTGATGTATCATATAAATACACAGAAGGTGAATATAACGATTATGAATATATAAAAGAAACAAGTTGTAGTGTTGATATAAGTATAGACATGAAAAATTCAAAAACAGGATTACTTATATTGGATATTATAGATGAAACGAGCAATAATACAGAAAAAAATTATGTTGCTACAGTAGTTGATGGAAAGGCAGAATGTTATTATTATGCTGATTTGCCTTATAAGAGTCGAGGAATTGATATCCTTATTGTTCCAAAAGTTTTCTGCGAGAGCAAAGACGTTGAGATAAGTGAATATACTGTTGAAGAACCATATGCAACAGAAAAGGATGAGTCGACATATTTCACCTCATATTCAGGCAAAGAAACGTTATCGTTCAAAAATTATAATGATGGTATTGTTATATATACATACGAACTTATAGAAGGTGGCGAAAAGAAGTATAGAAATATGTTGGCTGAAAAAAGATATGGTTACATAATAAACGAAAAGGATTGTAAATTTGAAGGGAAACGACATAGGCATTCTTGGATTGTTGAAAAATGTAATGCGATTTAGTCGAAATGGACAAAATTTGCGTGAAGCTAATATATTATACGGTGATTTTGTCCAAAATCGATTCAATAAAAAATATTTGTGCGGTTTATCCGCAATCGTTCCCGTAAGGGAACGCCTAAAAGAAAGGAATAAATATTATGAATAAAAAATTATTTAATGAAAATTGCAGAGTTATGTTGGAAGCAAAGAAGATTGATATGGATATGTTAATACAAGCGTATGCTAATTTAAACGCACAAGTAGGAAAGTACGCTTATTTGAAGAAGAAATATGCTAACACTGGGTATATGAATGGAGGTAATATTTGGGAATTTGAAACAGCTATTAAAAAGAGAAATGTTATTGAGGATTTGATAAAACGCCAATTTATAATGGAGACTTATGATATAAAAAATAGCATACAAGATATGGAAATATATATTACAAAAAAATGTTGTGATGAATTAGTAGAGCTGATTAAATCTGATGATTTTAGGGTAATTGTTTGATAATAGGCACACCTTTATTTGCGTTAATCGCCTAAGGCTCTTAACGCTTCATAAAGGCGTGATTTTCTTGCTTGCGCAAGAATTATGAATTTTACATTATCCGCATCAACGGACTTGTTTTTACAGATTTTTCCACAATGTCACTATCATTCAGGCTGGACAGATACCGCTGTGTAATTTTGATATTAGTATGCCCCATAAGGCGTGACAGGCTATATACATCAATGCCGTTTCTGAGCTGACATTGTGCAAAATAATGTCTGCAAGTATGAGGGGAACTTCGTATGTTATCTCTTACATTTGCAGTTGTAGCGGCAATTCTGACTATCCTTTGTACCGCTTCATCTGTTAGCGGTTTACCCGTTCTTGATAAAAAGAGATTATCGGGAATATTCTTGTAAACAAAATATGAATTTCTATAACGCATATATTTTATAAGCATCTTTTCAAGGTGGGGGCTTTTTGCTACCTGCCTTTCTTTTTTACCTTTTCCCATAATAGTAATGATATTTTCTTTAATTGCAGAGAGAGGTAGACAGCATAATTCATAGTTCCTTATGCCTGTATCAAAAAGCATATACATTATAGCCTTGTTGCGTACTTGCATATAGTCGGTATCATTAAAAGCTGACAGCATACGTTTTACTTCTGCATCGGTGAATGTTTCGATAAGGCTTTCGGTTTCTTTTGCCCATCTTACCTTTAAACAAGGATTTGTCTTGATATATTCTTCTTCTAAGGCATATTTGAAAAAAGCCCTGAATGTTTTAATCAAGCTGTTTATGTAGCTTTCTTTTCTGCCATTGTCTGATAGCTCTTTGAGGAATGATTTAAGGTGAAATGTATCAACTTTTTCAATATCAGTAACATTATGGGTTGTGTTGAGATAATTTGCAAAATAGCATAGGTTATTCCTATAACTTTTAATGGTTTTTTCTGTAAATCTTCTGATTTGACAGTCGAATAGATACTCGGTGATTAAATCGGTTATTAACATAAAAACACTCCTTGTCCATGCTGATAAACAGTAGAACAAAGAGCGATTTTTTCTTTTATTATGACATACTTTCAGTAAAACATAGCTTAGAATAGGCTGTTCTGTTGTACGTTTATACTCGTTTTTGTATGTCATCATTCAGCCAAGTGGAAATCAAGCAAATGGCTTTGTTAAGCCAAAATCTTACTCTTCCCAGTTATGCCACACGTTCTGGACATCGTCGTTATCTTCGAGAGTTTCTAAGAGTAATGTCATCTTCTTGATGTGGTCTTCGTCTGTGAGGTTTGTGTATGTTGAGGGAACCTTTGCGGGTTCGGCGGAAAGCACCTTGTAGCCCATTGCTGCGAGAGCTTCGCCTACTGCTGCGGCTTCGTTGGGTTCGGTTGTGATTTCAACGCAGCCTTCCTCAAAGCTGAAGTCGTCGCCGCCTGCTTCGAGGATATCCTCCATAGCCTTGTCCTCGTCAATGTCCTCGTCCTCGTTGTCGAGAACAACGATACCCTTTGTGCTGAACATGAATGATACGCAGCCGGAGGTACCGAGGTTGCCGCCGAACTTATCGAAATAGTGGCGGATTTCGCCTGCGGTTCTGTTTCTGTTGTCGGTGAGACATTCCACGATAAGCGCAACGCCGTTGGGGCCGTAGCCTTCGTATACGCAGTCCTCGTAGTTGGTCTTTTCAGCGTCGCCGCTTGCCTTCTTTAAAAGTCTGTCAATGTTGTCGTTGGGGATATTGTTGGACTTAGCCTTCTGAATAAGCTGAGCCAGCTTTGAGTTTTCAGCGGGGTTAGCGCCGCCTTCCTTTACCGCAACGATGATTTCACGGCTGATTTTGGTGAAAACCTTGGCTCTTGCGCCGTCCTTTTCACCCTTTTTTCTCTTGATTGTGCTCCATTTGGAATGTCCTGACATAAAATAATCCTGTCCTTTCTTATTCTTGGTTTAAATATTTTTGTAATGTTTCATAATTTTTCCAGTAGAGATAATAACCGCCCATAAAGTGCTGGATATCGTCAATTCTTATTCTGAAAGCGTCCTCGCGGACAACAAAGCTGTTCAGCACCAGACGGGGATTTACAAAATACATAGCCTGCTCGGGCTGGATAAAATAGTGAAGTCCGTATTTAACACGGCGGCTGAAGGCCTTGAAGAGCATTTCCTCGTCGAAATCGTCAAGGATGTCACATTCAATACCCAGCTCCTTCATTCTCACGTAAAGCTCAAAGGTAGCGCCCATGGTTTCGCAGGTAGTATGTGCGGCGGAAACCGTACGGTGTACCTTATCGGTGTAGCCGTGGACGTTCAGAAGCCCGAAATTGAAGTATTCCTCCTTGGGAGTATACTTTGTAAGCTCGTTGAAGCTGTACGCAATCCAGTGGCTGTGAAGCTCCTCGTAGTTATTTGCAATGAAATAATCCGCCGCCTTTTCCGCAGCTCTGAGATACTTCTTTGTGCCCAGGAGTCCGTATGCCTTTAAAAGACCGTAGGTAGCTTCGCCGTCGTAGAACACCACGATATATTCCTTATACACTGAGTAGTCGGCCTTTCTGAGGGTATGGATATACCCGCCGTCCTCCTTCTGCATATAGATAATGCCGTTTGCGAGGGCTTTTATGGTGTCGTTGTACTTGTCAGACTTCATGACTTCGGCATAACATACGTAAGCTAAGAGGGAAATTCCGTTGCCGCCTACGTTGAGAGTGCCGCGGTCATTTAAAAATGCGGTATTCTTGTCCTTATAATGTAAATATGTATCCAGATAGGAAAGCGCACGGTCGATAGGTGCTATAAGAGACTTATCGCCCGTCATTTCGTACTGGAGAATAAGGTTCCATGTGGTACCTGCGTGCCTTATAATATTATACCCCTCAAGCTCCTCGTTGTCAATAGGGTAATATCCGTAGACAAACTTACCTTCTTCGTTCACCATATCCGCAAGGTAACGGGAGGTCTTTCCCGCCAGCTTTTCCATCATTTCGGGGGAGTAGTCATACTTTCTTGTGCCGAAGGCGGCATATTCGCTGTCGTACAGGTCGCGTGCGCCTGCGGGAGTATCGGAGAAATAACCCTTTGTTTTAAAGAGATAAAGAGTTTCGGGGATTTCAGCCAGCTGCTTCTTCTTCGCCTTTTTAAAATACTTGTTTATAGCGTCAAGGTCAAGCTCGCCTGTTTCATAATTCATGTATCCGCTGCTGTTAATCTGAGCTTCAAGGAGTGCTCTGCCGAAATAGCTGTTGAAGGCGATACCCTTTCTCATGGAATTGCCCAGCTTGCCTGCGTATTTTTCCTTGAAATCCTCGTAGGAGATTTCCTCAATTTCCGTAACCACGTCCAGCTTGAACCATACGGGATTTACGCCTGTGAGCCTTGCTTTCTGAAAAGCCTTATCCAGAGTTGCGTCAAGGTCTTTTCCTGTGGAGGAATACACCGTTGTTGCCTGATTCATGGTATCCGAAACGGAAATGAACACGACCGCGCGGCCGCAGGCTTCAACAGCCTCAAGGGTTTCCTTATCCTCTCTGAACAGCTCGGTTACAAGGCGCATTTTGCGCTCATACCTTGCATTCATTGTTGCGGACATATCAGCGTATGCGTTTATGCCGAGGCAGGGCAGCATTATAGCTATACAGAGGATAATTGAAATAACTTTCTTCATGTTTAAAATTCCTTTCACTGGTCAATTTCGCGGAAGCCCTGACCCAGGACCTCGTCTGCTGTGGCAGTGATAATAAAGGCGCGCTCGTCAATTTCCTTGACAATGCGTTTAAGCTTTACATATTCATTCTTATGGACGGCGCAGCAGATAACGTTCTTATCCGTATGGGTGTATACACCTTCGCCTTTTAAGAAGGTCGCACCCCTTGAAATGCTGTCGATGATTGCCTGTCCGATTTCGGCGGATTTATCCGAGAAGATAAGCACAGCCTTGCCTTCTCTGCCGCCGTACAGAATCATATCCATAATTTTAGAGCTTACAAAGATAGCGATAATTGCGTAAAGACCCGATTCAAGGTTGCCGAAAGCGAATATGGAAATAACGATGACCACCGCGTCGGTTATCATCATGATAAAACCCAGGCTTAAATGGGGCTTTGCCTTCTGGATAAGCTTATTGATAATATCAGTGCCGCCTGTGGTACCCTCACGGGTGTAGACAAGTCCTATACCCGTGCCGATTAACAGTCCGCCGAACACCGCCGCTAAAATCCTGTCCCCAACGTAGGCAGGGAAAAGGGGGCTTAAATAGTCGGTGCAGACTGTGGCAACCACGACCGCCAGAAAGGTTTTCGCCATCATAGGCTTGCCCAGCTTTAAAAAGCCTGCGATAATCAGCGGGATATTCATAAGACCGAAAACAAGACCTATACCTATCCTGTGTCCGCTTAAAAAGCTGATAACCGTAGCAATACCGCCGACGCCGCCCGGGGCGATATCATTGGGCGCGGTAAAGCAGTTGATACCTGCGGAGTAGATTACCGAGCCGAGAATTATAAGCGGTATGTCTATCAGCCATTTCAAGGATTTCTTGGGCTTTTTTTCATTATTCTTCGCTTTTTTCACTGCAAATCACCTCGAAAAGTTCTTCGATACGTTCCTTTTCACCGATAAGGTCCAGATATCCGAAAAGCACCTCAACCGCAGTGGCTCTGTGGTAGTCTCGGGGGTTGCTGGATTTCGGGGGATTAAGCCCCGTGGCATTTCTGCCGCGCTTTAAGATATCGGTTTCCTCCTCGGTAAGGACGGGGAGCAGGGTGTCATAAGCTGCCGACTGGAAGGAAGCTCTCACCATAGTTACCGAAAGGCGGTGAAGCTCCTGCGAGGGTCGGCTGCCCCCGTAAACTATCTTTCTCCTTACCAGCACCTCATATACACAATCGCCGTAAAAAGCGAGGGTAAGAGGGCTGAGCTGCTTTGCCTGTGATTTTGTCATGGGCGTCATGGAATGACCTTCTTTCACTGCTGTATAATAGACGAAAAAAACGTCGTAAAGGGGACAGTTATCTCATATAATCAAACTCAAAGTCGAAGATGGCAACTGTGTCGCCTTCTTCAACGCCTGCGTTTTCAAGAGCGTCGATAATTCCGCTGTAACGGAGCACACGCTGGAAATACTGAAGGCTTTCGTAGTCCTCCATGTTGACGGTAGAGAGGATAGGCGCCAGCCACTCGGCATTAACGATGAAGTAATTGTCGTCTGCCTTTTCAACGGTGAAGCTGTGCTTAGCCTCGTTGATTTTCTCGATATCCTCAAGGGAGAGAGGTTGTGCCTCGTAGCGGAGGACAGGGGGCAGGGTTTCAAGCTCAGCGGCAATTGCTCCCACAAGCTCCTGAGTGCCCATAGTGGTAGCGGCGGAGATTACAAAGAAGCGGTAGCCCTTTTCCTCAACATATTTTCTGAGCTTTTCAATCTGCTCTTCGCTTGCCATATCAGACTTGTTCGCCGCCACAATCTGGGGGCGCTCGGCAAGGTCTTCGGAGAAGTTTTTAAGCTCGGTATTGATTTTTTCAAAGTCGTCGATGCAGTCTCTGCCTTCTATTTCCGAAACGTCAACCACATGCACGATAAGACGGCAGCGTTCAACGTGGCGGAGGAAGGCATGACCGAGGCCTACACCCTCGCTTGCGCCCTCGATAAGACCGGGGATATCCGCCATTACAAAGGACTGCTCCTCGTACTTTACAACGCCGAGGACGGGGGTTATGGTAGTGAAGTGGTAGTTTGCGATTTCGGGCTTTGCGGCGCTCACAACGCTTATAAGGCTGGATTTGCCCACGTTGGGGAAGCCCACAAGTCCTACGTCCGCAAGGAGCTTCAGCTCAAGGGTAACATCGAAATGTTCACCGGGGAAGCCGGGCTTTGCGAAACGGGGAATTTGACGGGTGGGAGTGGCAAAATTCATGTTGCCCTTACCGCCCTTGCCGCCCTTTGCCACGATAACAGGCTCGTCGCCCGAGATATCCGCAAGGATTCTGCCTGTTTCGGTATCCTTTACGATTGTGCCGCGGGGGACATAGATAACGGTATCGGGTGCGGATTTACCCGTACTGCGGCGGGAAGAGCCGTTGTCGCCGTTCTTGGCGGTGTATTTTTTCTTGTAACGGAAGTCAATAAGAGTGGAGAGGTTGTCCTTCGCCTGAAAGACAATATCGCCGCCCTTACCGCCGTTACCGCCGTCGGGTCCGCCTGCGTTTACGTATTTTTCGCGGTGGAAGGAAACTGCGCCGTTGCCGCCGTCGCCTGCCTTTATAGAAATTTTAACTATATCTACGAACATTGATTATCAGTCCTTTCTTCTGTGATTTACTCATTACTAAAATAAAAGGGCGGAATATTCCGCCCTCTTGCTGTTATGCGAATTATTCAGCAGCGTAAACGCTTACCTGCTTACGGTCTCTGCCGAGGCGCTCAAACTTTACTGTTCCGTCAACGGTAGCGAATAAAGTATCATCAGAGCCTCTCATAACGTTCTTACCGGGGTGAATGCGGGTACCTCTCTGCTTAACGAGAATGTTACCTGCGAGAACGAACTGACCGTCTGCACGCTTAGCGCCGAGTCTCTTGGATTCGGAATCACGGCCGTTCTTTGTGGAACCCATACCTTTTTTATGAGCGAAGTACTGTAAATTTAATAAAATCATGGTTATTTTCCTTTCCGAGCTTTAACCTCTTTTACGGTTATTTGAATTGTTCCTTTTGCATCGTCCGAAAGTATTGATAAATGCTTATGAAAAGAAGCGATTACCTGCTTTGCGGCGATTGACATTGCAGAATCGGGGTCGGTGAGAACCAGTAAAACCTTATTGTTTCCCATTTTTACGTCCGCGCCTGCAAATAAAAAGTCTGTGATTGTATTAGCCGTCAGCATAACGGCAGAGGATACTGCGGAGCATACGATATCGTGACCGTATTCACCTGCGCCTGCGTGTCCCGAAACCGAGAACCCGACAAGTGCGCCGCCATACCTTAAAAATTCGGCTTTAATCATCTTATGCTACGATAGAGTCGATTTTAACCTTGCTGTAAGGCTGTCTGTGACCCTTGCAGCGCTTGGAGCTCTTCTTAGGCTTGTAAGTAAATACTGTGATTTTCTTGCCCTTACCGTTCTTGA
>JAFUNV010000126.1 GCA_017472865.1 Ruminiclostridium sp.
TCCTTTCTGTCTTATATTTCCTTATATTTTTACGGCTGTATATGGTTTTTGAGATAACCGCACTGTCAGGGTACATATACAGCTTTTCCAAATAGTCATAGTAAATTCCCGGGGAAGCAATACCGTTTATGAAAACAATATCAGCGCCCGCCTTGCCCAGAATCGTATCGGTAAGCAGAACGCAGTTGGTGCTGAGTACCGAATAGGTTTTGAATTTGCCTTTTTTGAATTTGAAGAATTTAGCCTTTGTGCCGAACCACAGCTTACTGCAGTAATCGTGATAGTCCGAAAGCTTTGCCGTTTTCGGATTTTCCTCACAGGCAACCTCAAAAGGCGCTTTCCAAGGCACTGTAAGGCTTTTAAGCTTAGCTATCTCCTGCTTTACCGCAGTAAGCTGCTCAGGAGTAAGCTTAAGCCCGTAGCTGAACACCATTTTCCTGTCATGGGTAACGGAAAACTCAATATATCTGTCCTTTTCCGCCGTAAACAGGATACCGTCGCCAAACACCGCAAAAAGCTTATGCGAACTCCAGTCATGGTTTCCGTAGGAGATTACCTCGCCGTCTATACACACGTCAAGATGTCCGATTTTGCCTGAGCCGTTGTTGGAAACGTGAACCATTACCTCAATATCGGGGTTACCGCCCGTTTTTTCGGGAACGGCCGGCGAGGGCAATTCATCGTTTACCGAAATATATTCATTTATATACCGCAGTGTATTCAGCGGCATAAAGGTTGATATAAATACAGGTGCAGAAATTCTTATTCTGCGTTTCAAGCTGTTCTTTGCTTTCTGGGGCACCATACGCCCTGCAAAATCCGACAGGGTTGAAGCCCCGTACATGATAAAGTAAATCCCTGTTGCAAGCAGAAATGCGCTTGCGCTTCTGTTGGAAGCAATAAGGATAATGCCGAAAGTCAAAAAGAACGCAAAGGCTATAACAAGAGTCCAGCCTCCCGGCTGTCTGTTGATTTTCATAACAACAAAATCAGCAAGCTTTGACGCACCGTTCAGCAGGATATAAAGGGCAAACACAAGAGTCGCAATACGGAATGTGGCATTGGGATTTGCAAGAGAGATAACCCCCAGCACAATGCTGACTGCGCCCATAAAAAGGAAGCTCTTGTGCCGTCTTTTGCTGACGTGACCTTGCTTTGTTATGAAATTGATAATATTCATAAATCCATGGAGAGTAAGCACCGCACCGCCGATTATTGAAAGCGGTATCAGAAGCTTCTCACGCTGGACTATGAAAATTATTCCGACGGCTACCTGTATCAGTCCGTAAACCAGCAGTGCCGCCTTATAGAGATAGATTTTATACATTTATTTGTGATACTTTCTGTGACCTAAAATGGTAAATGCCCGGTAAATCTGTTCGACAAGCATTACCCGTGCAAGTTGGTGGGGAAAGGTCATTTCCGACATACTCATACGGATTGAAGCCAGCTTCTTTACTCTATCGGAAAGCCCATAGGAACTGCCGATAATAAATACAATATCGCTTTTTCCGTTTATGCCTGCTTTTTCGATTTCCTTTGCAAAATCCACGCTGGAAAACTGCTTACCTTCAATGCACATAGCAATAACAAGACTGTTTTTAGGAATTTTTGCTATTATTTCCTTCGCCTCTTGCTCAAGAGCACAGGATATTTCCGCACCTAACGGATTTTCTGAAATCCATTTGGGCTCAAGTTCAGTAATGCTGAACTTCGCATAAGCGGAAATACGCTTTTCGTATTCCTTTACAGCGTCAACAAGATATTTTTCTTTAAGCTTGCCAAGTGCAATAATCTGTACATTCATAATAAATCTTAAAACTCATCGCCACAGGCGATACAACAATCTTTCATTATTCATTTTTCATCATTCATCGGTATTACCACTTACGGCTTACGTTGTTTCTGCGTTTCTGTCTTGCTTCAAGCTTTGCAATTCTGCTCTTCTGGATACCGTTGAGAATTACGTCAGCAATAATCAGAACCGCAAGAGCGCCGATACACAGCTTGAACCAGTCCTTTTCAAAAATACTGTTTATCATACGCATAGTATATTCAAACTGGGAAAGAGCAATACTCTGGGAAGCAATAAGATTACGTGTTGCAATAACCTCGCCGTCAAGAACAAGGTCAACCGTACCCATTACCTGTCCCTTTTCGATAGGAGCTACAACCTTGTTGTTGTCATTCATCTGAGCGGTGATTTTTACCTCCTGACCGATAACCTTGGTATCAAGGTTTGTGGGAAGAAGAGTTGAGAACGCAGAAGAGGATTTCAGTATAACAGTGTCTGCGTTTTCGCCCATATCCACCTCAACATCGGCAATAGCGGTGTGCTCATTGAGAACTTCCACAATGTCGAATGTGCGAAAGGCCCATTTATACATTGCGATATGGTCGGTAAAGTGAGCGTTTGTCTTGTTGCCCTCGGCGTCGTAATAAGGTGCGCCTGTAGTAACAAGAATGTAGTTGAAGCCGTTCTGTGTAGCAGTGGAAGCCATATTCATCATACCGGGATGTTCGTTTCCTGCCTCGTCCCAGTATACGTCAATAGAGCCTGTCTTTATGTTGCTTGCATACTCGTAATAATAAGGATTGTCATCAACATTCTGTATAATGGAATTTACGTTGTAGATTGTATAAGAGTCAGGGTTATATGCGTTTGCAGGAAGAACATATTCCAGTGTATTAGAGATTTCAATAAGCTCAGGATGCTTTTCATATGCATAACGGCACATAAGGTAAAGGTCATAGGGAGTAGAATAATTATCCTTGTGCCATAAGCCGTGAGTGTTGCTGAAATGGGTGTTGTTCATACCCAGTTCCTTTGCTTTCTTATTCATCATATCAATGAATGTAGGGAGATCTCCCGCAATATTGCAGGCTAAGACATTACCCGCCTCACAGCCTGATTTTACAAGAAGTCCGTGAAGAATATCCTTTACGGTAAGCCCTTGCTGACCTACTGCAATACTGCAAGTGCCTGCGCCCTCGTAGTTGGGATCACCCTCCCAGAACTCATTGGTGGCTTCATATGTTATAGCAACCTCTCTGTCAAGGTCAGAACAGTTTTCAAGGGTTACAATAGCGGTCATAACCTTTGTGATTGATGCAGGATAACATCTCTCGTGTTCATTTTTGGCAGCTATAACCGTATCAAGGTCAAGATTGACCATATAGTAGCCGGTACTGTCTATTTCGACATCGGGAGTGAATGCAGCTTCTGCCCTGATGTCGGTAATATCGGTAAAAAATACAGCAAATGTGAAAAGAAAAGCTGAAAGAACAGCAGTAATTTTTATATTTCGCATATAGACAAA
>JAFUNV010000127.1 GCA_017472865.1 Ruminiclostridium sp.
AGAATGATTTTACAGAATTGTAGAGAGGTGTACAGCTTCCGTGATAATTTGTTTTATCTATATTGCGGTTGGTATAATTGCATCTGCCGTTGCCTGTTGCGAGGATTTTCTTTCCTATTCTCGGCAGACGTTCAAGCACTGCGATTTTCAGCTTCGGGTCAGTATGTGCCGCAGAGATTGCCGCTGCAAGTCCCGAAGCTCCGCCGCCGATTACTGCTATATCATAATTTGTCATAATTACTCCTTTATATCAGGCGATTGCTTGTAGAAAAGCCGTTCCGACCCATACTATAAACGGCAGTGTTGCCATGGACAAAAGGGTAGTCACAGCAAAAATCTGCGAGCTATACTCAGCGTTCTTGTTGAAGGTAATTGCAAACATCATACCTATTGTGGCTGTCGGGCAGGCAATTTCAATAAGTGTAATAAGCTTGGCTGTTTCGGGTGCAGGCAGAAAGGCGATAATCAGCAATCCTATCAAGGGGAAGACTATAAGCTTCAGAAATGTTATAAGATATATTCTTGGATTTTTAAGGCTTTTAAGAATGTTTGAACCTGCAATTGAAGCTCCTGCCACAAGCATAGCCAGCGGTGTTGTCATTTCGCCTACATGATTAAGGGCGGTGTAGGGGATTTCGGGGATACGCACACCCAGGAAAAACAGAACAAGTCCCAGAAATACAGCAATTACCGCAGGTGCCTTAAAAGCACGGAGGATTGATTTCATGTCGCGCTGACCCTTGACAGACATAATACCGTGAGTCCATACGCAGAGATTGAAAACTGTAATGAAGCCGTTCTGGAGAAAAACACCCTCACTGCCGAAAACGCCGAAGATAAGAGGCGTCCCCATAAATCCGCAGTTTGAATATATAACCGAAAAACGCTCTATGGCGGTTTCTCTGCCTTCCTTATCCCTTATAATCACCATGGAGAGAAGAATAAAAACTATATAGGTAAGAACCGCCATGATTGCTGTCCACATAAGACCTATAAGAAGCTCCTTTTTGAAATCCGTCTGATAGGCGAGGAAGATAAGCAGAGGGTTAACAATGTACATTACAAGTGATGAAAGCTGCTTCTTGCCATCATCGGTTATAAGTCTGAATTTGTAGCAGAGCGCACCGATTATAACTATTATGAACATTATAATAGTCTGGGTGAGAACTGCCTGAGATGCTGATTCCATATTTCTTTTGTTCCTTTTTGTTTATTATTTGTATTTATATTATGTCCATTTATTTCACCTGTATTAAAGGGCAGAAACACCTATGAGTGTATTCTGCCCCCGAAAATTATTCTGCGTTCCAGCTGCTGAGATATTTTTCCTGTACATCTGTGAGCTTGTCGATTTCGAAGCCCCAGAACTTGATTTTGCGTTCCGCAACTGCGCGGTCTACTTCCTTGGGCACGTTTACAACCATGCTGTCAAGCTTGCCCTTGTTCTTTACAAGATAAAGCGCGGACTGTGCCTGGATAGCAAAGCTCATATCCATAATTTCGGCAGGGTGTCCGTCGCCTGCGGCGAGGTTTACAAGTCTGCCTTCTGCGATAACATAAATCGTGTTGCCGTTGTTTAACTTATAGCCCATGATATTGTTTCTTGCAAGCTTTGCTTCAACAGCAATTTCACGGAGTCTTGCAACGTCGACTTCAACGTCGAAATGACCTGCATTACAGCAGATTGCGCCGTCATGCATCTTGTAGAAGGCTTCTTCTGTGATTACGTCGCGGCAGCCTGTAACGGTAACGAAGAAATCGCCGATTTCGGCAGCCTTAACCATAGGCATTACTGTAAAACCGTCCATAACTGCTTCCATAGCGCGGATAGAGTCGATTTCAGTTACGATTACCTTTGCGCCGAGTCCCTTCGCCCTCATAGCAACGCCCTTGCCGCACCAGCCGTAGCCTGCGACAACAACGGTCTTGCCCGCAACGATAAGGTTGGTTGTACGGTTGATACCGTCCCATACGGACTGACCTGTGCCGTAACGGTTATCGAAAAGGTGCTTGCAGTCTGCGTCATTTACAAGCATCATGGGGAATTTCAGCTTTCCTTCCTTGTTCATAGAAATAAGACGGATGATACCTGTTGTGGTTTCCTCACAGCCGCCGATTACGTTTGGGATAAGGTGAGGATATTCGTTGTGGATGAGATTTACAAGGTCGCCGCCGTCATCAATGATAATATTGGGGCCGACTTCGATAACCTTGGAGATATGTCTGTGATATTCTTCATCGGTAGCATCGTACCACGCGAATACGTTAAGACCGTCGTGAACGAGAGCAGCAGCTACATCGTCCTGTGTAGAAAGAGGGTTGCTGCCTGTGATATACATTTCAGCGCCGCCTGCTGCAAGGGTCTTGCAGAGGTATGCGGTTTTAGCCTCAAGATGAACAGAGAGTGCGATTTTAAGTCCTGCAAAGGGCTTTTCTGCTTCAAATTCAGCCTTGTAGCTTCTTAAAAGGGGCATATTCATTTCTACCCAGTCAATTTTACGCTTGCCCTCTTCCCAGAGGTCTATGTTACGGATTTCACTTGCCATAGCTTTTTACCATTCCTTTTTATTAGTGTGCTGTCATCACAGCAATATTTTTTAATAGTATATCATATTTAAATCAAAACGTCAATATTAATGAACATACTTTTTAAAACAGTCATATAATGCAGAAAGGAGGCGGTAATATGCTTGTAAATATTGATTATCAGCGCTTTGCGGCTGTGGAATATGCTTTAAAATGGGCGTATGCACGTAATCCGCGTTTCTACGATTTTGAAGATCTTGGCGGCGACTGTACAAATTTTGTTTCCCAGTGTCTTTATGCCGGCTGCGGGGTAATGAATTATTCAGGCTTTGTTGACGGCTGGTATTATATCGACGGAAACGACCGTTCTGCGTCATGGACGGGAGTACAGTATCTCAGAAGATTTCTGCTCAATAATAAAGGTACAGGAGTATACGGTGAGGAGGCACCTATTGCACGAATGGAACCGGGTGACGTAATTCAGCTGAGAAACAGGGACGGCGTTCTTTATCACAGCCTTTTTGTTTCGTACGTAAAGCAGCCTGTGATTCCCGAAAATATCTTTATCTGCGCTCATTCCGTTGACGCCCGTGACCGCAGGCTGTCTACCTATAATTATACGGCTGCTGAGTGTATTCATATTCTCGGAGCTAGATACGAGGAATAAATTGACAACAAGGAGCGATTGTGCTAGAATATCTGTAAAATACATTAAGGCGGTTTTGCAGATGGAAATACTGATAGGGATTGCAGTTATATTCATACTTATGCTTTGCCTCGGCGCAGGTATTGAGCTCATAGTCACAGTCGCTCTGGGTTTTCTCGGACTTTTTATATTATTTATGGCCGTGATATTCCTGTACGCTTTTATTGTAATGCTTAAATCGGAGAAAACGAAAGGCAGCTTCACCCGTTCCTTTACGGAAGAGAAAAGCAGGATTCCCTTTGCTTATTATATGATAGAGGAAAGTGAATACAGGAATATGTTTCCACTGGAGGTAATCTTTCAGAAGAAGATTTATAAAGAGGGAAAAGAGGTTAAACTGCTGCTTAACCGTAAAAAGAAATGCTGCTTTGATAACAATGCGGTAATCTGCTGTATTCTCGGAATAGCTGTAAGCTTATTTCTGCTTGTTGAAATGCTCATTCTGATTATAGGAAATATATGATTGTTGAAATTGCACCATATTTTTAAATATTATTATAAAATTTGTGAAAATTTACAAAAACTATTGATTTTTTTCTTTTTGTATGGTATATTCATATTATAAGAGCATTACCGCAAAGGGGCTTGTATTTAATGAATAACCTTTCAGAGTTACTGAAAAAATATAATTGTATTCCTGTAAGGATTGATATGACAGGAAGCTTTGTGCTTCACGTAAAAGGAAATTATGACGAGGTTGAAGAATTCAATCGTGTTTTTCCTTTTTCGGAATTCGTATATATTGATGATTTTCCTGCGCTCATGGACACTTTCAATGAATTTACAAGCGGCAACAAGCTGCGTATGTACACGCACTTCCGTCTTGAATTCGAGGGTGAACTCCATTGGGCGTATTTGTGCTGTGAAAAAGACCTGACATGTGCAGCCTTTGACGGCGTTCTGATGGACGTTTACGAATATCTGGAAAGCGTGCCGAACGATACGGTAATAGCCGAGTTTGAAAACCGACAGGGTAGAAAGATTTCCGCCCTTAACCGCAACAGTGCTACACTTGAAGAAATCTGCGGCAAGGAGTATCTTGAAAAGATACAGCAGCCTTTTTACGAAATGGGCGTGGATTCGGCCGTATATGACGATAAAGATGAGCTTATCTGTGAAAAAACCTTGCTCAGGGAAAGCTTTTCAGAGGAAGGCTACGCTTATGTAAAAAAATCTCCCATACGCTTCAATCATGCTGACGGTGGATACTGGCTTATCGGAACAGACGATGAAGCAGCAGCAGAGAAGGCGGGTGCCTTTCTGAATACCATCAGTGAAAGCGTTTCGCGTATGGCGCACTCTTTTATAATGCTGTACAACGAAATGCAGAACTCAAAGGCTGTAAACCGTCAGCTCGGCGCTAACGTCGAACAACAGCTTCTTGTCAATAGTATTCATACTATCATCATGGAAGAGACCAACGCAGCAGAAGCTCTCCGTCGCGTCATTGAAACAGCTGGTATGAGCCTTAAGCTCGACAGAATCAGTGTGTATTGTCCTGACACGGCAAGTGGTGAGCCTGTTCTTGTCTCTACCTGGCAGAAGGATAAGGAGAGTAACTACGGAACTCATAATTACCTTATGACAAATTACAGAAGGATAATATCAATGCTCGGCGGCACTGAAAATTATTTTTCAAAGGGTTCAGAGGAGCAGATTTCTTTATTCGCTCTGGGCGCATTTGCTGTTTCGGAAATATACGGAAATGAAAAGGAAACGGCTATTATAGTATATGAATCCTACACCAAAGGCAAAAAGTGGGATTATAACGACCGTAAGATTGTCAGAAGCATTTCTCAGTCTGTATCCAATATAATGCAGCGTTGTGAAATGGATGAAAAGATAGAAGAAAAGAACCGACAGCTCTTTCACATGGCGTTTTATGACAGCATGCTCAACGTGAAGAACAGAGCAAAGCTGGATATTGACGTATCGGGATATCTTCAGAGTCATGAAAAGGGAATTGCAATGGCGGTCCAGATTGTGAATACGCGTTCCCTCAACGAGGTTTTCGGTCAGGGGTATACTGACAGATTGCTTCGTCTTATCGTGGATTTCCTTTGCAGTGAGGAAATAGGCGGTGAATATGTATATCGCTATTCAGGCAGTATAATGATGCTTATTCTCAGAAATTACACGCCTGAACGGGCACAGTCGGTTGCTCAGAAGATTCTGGAACGTTTCGGAAATCCGTTCCTTATTGATGATGTTGAACAATATGCGGAAGCGGCAATAGGTGTTGCGGTTTTTGATTCTTCGGTATCCGAGTGCGAGGATTTGTACCGTGCGGCTACATTGTCACTTTATCGCGCGAATGAATACGGAAGAAATTCCTTCGCATTCTTCAATAATGAATTCCATTCTACCTCAGGTGCGGTTTATAGTCTTGAACAGGAACTGCGGCGTTGTATAGCCGATGATATGCGCAATTTCGAGCTTACATACCAGCCTGTATTCTGCGGTGAAAAGCTGCATCATTATGAAGCGCTTCTTCGATGGAAGAGCGAGCAGACAGGATATGTTTCACCCCGTGTGTTCATGAGACTTATGGAAAAGGTCGGTCTTGATTCCGCAATAGATTTCTGGGTGATTCCTGAAGCGTGCGGTTTCTGCAAGCGTATGCGTGAAAGCAGCGGTGAGAATATCAGGGTAAGCGTTAACCTTACTGTTCATGAAATGCAGGGCGGTGCAATCTCAACGGTAGTACAGAATACACTTGCTGAATGCGGACTTCCGCCTGACGCACTTATTGTTGAAGTTCCTGAGGGTGCTCATGTTCTGGCTTATAATCAGACAGCGTCAACTCTCGGTAAGCTGAAAAAATTAGGCGTTTCTATATGCGTGGACAGCTTCGGCAATGAATACCTCCCGCTTAATACTCTCAAATATTCTTATGTTGATATTATCAAGGTCAGCAGCAGCTTTATAACAAACTCAGGCGACAGCTTTGATGAAGCACTTGTACGTACGACAGTTTCTCTTGCGGAAAGCAAAGGTATAGAGGTGGCTGTGAAGAATATCGAACATAAGGCACAGCTCTGGGCAGCAGAAGGCTTTGGTATAAAAATAATTCAGGGCGGTCTTATATCAACACCGAAAACCGAAGCAGAACTGATTGATAAAATCAATATTTAGCTTACAGGCAGCCGTTTGTATATGCGGCTGCTTTATTTTTTAAAAAAAGCTATTGACAAAATATGATTTATATGTTATTATCTTTATGTTAGTAAACGCTAACATAATTTTTACAGGATACTTGACAAAATATTACAAGTATGGTATTATATAAGTGTTAGTAATTGCTAACACTCCGAAGGGTAGGTACAAATGAGCGTAGTAGTTGTCGGAGGAAACGACAGAATGGCCACGAGATATAAAGAGATATGCCGTTCTTATAATTGTAAGGCGAAGATTTTTACTCAGATGCCTGCGGATTTTGAAAATAAGCTGGGAAATCCCGATTTAATGGTGGTTTTCACAAATACTTGTTCCCATAAAATGGCTCTGAGTGTATCGAGAAAATCAGAAAAGAATGATATTCCGGTTGCAAGAATACACAATGCAAGTGCAAATGCACTTAAAGCTGTACTGGAACAATATTGTTCCTGCTGAATTTTTTTAAAATTATCGGTTTTAATTCTGTGAGTGACAGTATATTATATTAAAGACAGGTCTTCTGTGTGTTTGTTACAGTTTTTATGTGAATAAATGAAATGATTTATTGTTTTTTATGCGCTGAGGTTTCAGAAAAGATATTTTTGTCGTAATATGATGACTGTTGACAAAATCTTCATATTGTGTTATACTTTAAAAAGTTTGTGGTGTCTAACATTACAATATAACTGATCTGGAAGGGTGTATGATAGTATGAATCTGACACAGGCACAGGAAGGCAAGGAATATATTATCAAGGAAATTCTGACTGATGATGAAGAACTCAATGCATTTCTTTTTTCCTTGGGCTGTTACAGCGGTGAACCCATAACGGTGATTTCTCATCGTAAGGGCGGTTGCATTGTATCGGTCAAGGACAGCAGATACAACATTGATACACAGCTTGCCGAGGCTGTCATCGTATAAAGCTTCGGCTTTATTCATGGCGTGCGGTTAGTGATAGCTAACCTTTTGGAATCATCTCCGTTTCCGGGGTGACATATAGTATTGAAAATTTAAATAGCGGTCAGCTTCGTCTTTACGCGCAGACTGCCGCAGAGAAAGGAAAGGTTACAACTATGAGAATTGCTTTTGCGGGCAATCCAAACAGCGGTAAAACCACTATGTATAATGCTGTTACAGGCAGAAACGAGCATGTAGGCAACTGGGCGGGCGTTACTGTCGAAAAGAAGGAGAGCTTCATCAAGAAGGCTTATCAGAACGGCAGTGAGGAGCTTATTGCAGTAGACCTCCCCGGTGCATATTCAATGTCTCCTTACACTTCAGAAGAAAGTATCACCAGCAGCTATGTCAAGAATGAAAGACTTGACTCTATCGTCAATATCGTTGACGCTACCAACCTCAGCCGAAGCCTGTTCTTTACAACACAGCTTCTGGAACTCGGAGTTCCTGTTGTGGTTGCTCTTAATAAAAGTGACGTAAACGAAAAGAAGGAAACTAAAATCGATACAAAAGCTCTTTCGGCAAAGCTCGGCTGTCCTGTTGTCGAAACGGTTTCAACAGCCGGTTCAACCAAAGGTCTTGATGAGCTTATGAAGACTGTTATTTCTCTGAAGGGAAAAACGCAGAAAGCTCCTTATGTTCAGAGCGGTGTTGATTTATCCAGCAAGGAAGCGGTTGTTGCTGCTGACAGAAAGCGCTTTGATTTTGTAAATGGTATTGTTTCCGAGGTTGAAACACGTAAGGTATTTACAAAGGATGTAAATTTCCAGGATAAGATTGACAGGGTTATTACAA
>JAFUNV010000128.1 GCA_017472865.1 Ruminiclostridium sp.
CATGAATCTTAAAAAGTATGCAATACACAGGTGGAATAACCTGTTTTATCTGCATTTCTGCTTTGTTTTTTCAATATTTTCCGTTTAATAAAAAAATTACCCCATATTCCTGTTGGAATATGAGGTTTGTCGACAGGCTGTATGTGCGGGTACATTGTACCCGCACATTTTATTCTATCATCTTTTGTTAGCCAAATCCGTGTTCCGCACCTTTTCTCTCACCTTAAGCACAAAGGACGGCGAGACGGAAAGCTCGTCAATACCCATTCTGAGAAAATCCTCAGTAAGCTCCGTATCCGCCGCAAGCTCGCCGCATATTCCTATCCATTTGCCGTGCTTGTGTGCGTTCTCCGCCGAGAATTTTATGAGCCGCATGACCGCTTCATGCTTCGGGTCGCAGAACCGTTCTATCTTCGGGTTCTGCCTGTCGCAGGCGAGAGTGTACTGAATAAGGTCGTTTGTGCCCACGCTGAAAAAATCCACCATGGGCGCAAGCCTGTCGCTGATAAGGGCGGCGGCGGGAGTTTCAATCATAATGCCCGTTTCCGTGTCCCCGGAATACTCCGTACCGTCGGCGGAAAGCTCCGCCTTTACCTCTCTGCATAGCTCAAGTATCTCCTGAAGCTCCCAAACGCTGGTAATCATGGGGAACATTATCCCCAGCCTGCCGAAGACCGAAGCACGGTACAGCGCGCGGAGCTGAGTACGGAAAATTTCCGGGCGGTTCAGGCACAGCCGTATTGCGCGGACTCCCAGTGCAGGGTTTTCTTCCTTTTCGGGGTTGAAATACGCCGCCTGCTTGTCTGCGCCGATATCGAGAGTGCGGATAATGACCTTCTTGCCCGCCATGCTTTCAAGCACACGCTTGTATACCCGAAACTGCTCCTCCTCGGTAGGATAATCGCTGCTTTCAAGGTACAGAAATTCGCTTCGGAAAAGCCCTATGCCCCCTGCGTCGCTGAGCAGTACTGCACCGATATTGTCAGCACTTCCGATATTTGCGAAAATGTCGATTTTCCGCCCGTCCTTAGTGATATTTTCCTTGCCCTTCAGCTTTCGGAGCAGTTCTTTTTTCTCAGCTTCCTCCTGCTGTCGGCGTTCGTAATTCAGAACGGTTTCATCGTCGGGGTTCAGTATGAATTCCCCCGTACTGCCGTCAGCTATGGCAGTGTCACCGTCGTTTATTATATCGAGAAAATCCTCGCCTACACCGATAATGGCGGGGATATTCATATTCCGCGCGAGAATTGCCGTATGGGAGTTTGAAGAGCCGTGAGCAGTGACAAAGGCAAGCACCTTGCTTTTGTCAAGGGAAACCGTTTCACTGGGAGCTAAGTCATCGGCGCAGATTATAACCTTTCCGTCGGTAATTCCGCTGTCGCCCCTGTTACCTGTGAGACAGTCTATTATGCGGTTGGAGATATCGTGTACGTCAGCCGCCCTTGCCTGCATATACGGGTCGTCCATGGAGGCGAAGATTTCCGCAAAGTTATCCGCCGTCACTGCAACGGCATATTCTGCGTTGACGCTCTGAGATTTTATCATCTCGGTTATGGCTTCATTATAGTCCTCGTCCTCCGTCATCATTATGTGGATATCAAAGATAGCTGCGTTGGCTTCGCCCACCTCTCTGAGCGCCTTTTCATATATTTTCCGCAGTTGTGCAATTGCCTCCGCCTTTGCCTTTTCAAAGCGCAGAAGCTCCGCCGCCGTATCGGTTATCTTCTGCCGCCGTACCTGTGCGCCCTGTCGGCGGAAAACCCTGATTCTGCCCATCGCCGCCGCACTGTACACGCCCTTGCCCTTGAAGGTTGTCATAGGAACACTTCCTTTTTACAGATTTTTCTCGAAAAATTCCCTCATGGCGTTTTCCGCCTGTGCCTCGTCACCGCCGTTTACAGTCACGGTAATTTCATCACCCTGCTTTATGCCCAGTCCCATGACCGCCATGAGCTTTGACGCCGCCGCTGACTTGTCACCGAGAGAAACAGTAATCTCGCTGTCCAGCACCTTTGCCGCCTTTGCAAGCATACCTGCGGGTCGGGCGTGAATACCCAGCTCGTCCTTAATTTTATAGGTAAATTTTCTCATATCGTTTCCTTTCTTCCGTAGATTTTTGTTGTTTTCAGAATTTCTGCCGCCAGCTCCTCGTTCATGTCGCTTTTCTTCATGCGCCACTGCCAGTTGCCGCCCGTAACCGAGGGCGTATTCATTCTGCTCCTGTCGTCCAGCCCCAGCCAGTCCTGCATGGGTATCACCGCAAGCTCCGCGCCGCTTCTCATGACAAGGGAGATAAGGCTTTTGTACAGCTTACTGTCGGGGGTGTAGTCGTCACAGAGATATTCACGCACCATGTCCTTTTCCTCGGGGGTAATACTTCTGAGCCAGGAGGTTATGGTCTGGTTGTCGTGAGTGCCCGTATAGGCGGCGCAGTTATAAGGATAATTATGGGGGAGATAATCCTCCCTGTTACCCGTATCCCGTGAATCAAAGCCGAACTGGAGTACCTTCATATTCGGAAAACCCGTGTCCTGTACAAGCCTTTTCACGCTGTCGGTCATGAAGCCTAAATCTTCAGCTATGACCTTCATTTTTCCAAGGCTTTTCTCCGCCGCTCTGAACAGCTCCGCACCTGCACCCTTTTCCCAGTGTCCCTTTACCGCATTCTTCTCTCCGTAAGGAATGGAATAATACTCGTCAAAGCCGCGGAAATGGTCGATACGCACGGTGTCGTAAAGCTTAAAGCAATGTGAAAGCCGCTTTATCCACCACGAATACCCTGTTTTTCTGTGCTCTTCCCAGTTGTAAAGGGGATTGCCCCAGAGCTGACCCTCGGCGGAAAATCCGTCGGGGGGACAGCCTGCAACAGCTTTTGGAAAAAGATTCTTGTCAAGCTGAAAAAGCTGCGGATTTTCCCATACGTCGGCGCTGTCGGCGGCGGTATATATTGGGATATCGCCGATTATGGAGATACCACTGTCGTTTGCGTATTTTTTCAGCCTTAACCACTGGCGGTAAAAATAATACTGGGTAAATCTGTGAAACCCGATTTCCTTTTTAAGCGCCCATCTGCACTTTTCCATGATATCGGGCTTACGCAGGCGTATTTCCTTGACCCATTCGGTAAATGGCGCGCCCTTTGCTTTGCTTTTGAGTGCCATGAAGAGGGCGTAATTATCCACCCAGCCGTTTTCTTCCGCAAACCTGCAAAGCCTTTCCTCGTGCGTTTTTTCCGCCCGCTTGTATGCCTTCATAAGAAGGGGCAGGCGCAGCTTATAAAGCCTGCTGTAATCTACACGGGACGGGTCGTTTTCCGCGTCCGCCCTTTCACATTCCACCGCCGTCAGAAGCCCCTCTTCAATTAATTCCGTGAGGTCTATGAAATAAGGATTACCCGCAAAGGCGGAAAAGCTCTGATAGGGCGAATCACCGTAGCCCGTGGGACCCAGCGGCAGTATCTGCCAGAAGCTCTGCCCCGAGGCCTTCAGAAAATCCACAAATTCATAGGCGCTCTTATCGAAACAGCCTATGCCGTAACGGGAGGGCAGGCTTGAAATATGGAACAGTATGCCTGCACTGCGCTTTTTCATACAATGCTCCTTTCGTAATCAATCATGACCCCGTAATGGTCGGACACAACGGGATAATTGCTTCCGTCGAATATCACCTGATAGTCCGTGACGATTTCCTTTTTCCTGCACCATATCTGGTCTATACGCATACCCTTTTCGTCTGCGCTGTCCCAGCCGTCTATCCTGCCGCTGACGGTAACGCTGCCGTGCTTTTTTTCAGCCAGCACGAAGCTGTCGTGCCAGTAGGAAAGGGTCATCATGTCATAGCCCTCGCCGCGTGCTTCCGCAGGGCAGTTGAAGTCGCCCATGAGCCATACGTTTTCGTATTTTTTCATGTGGCGGCAGGTTTTTATCCACTGCTCGCCGAAAGGGTCGTCCTCGTCATTCCACCAGCCGAAATGCACGCTGAAAAACCACTCGTCAGGAAAGGCTTCTGTGCGTACTCCGATAATCTTCCTTGTTTTCCAGTTGCCGTAATCATCGTTTCTGCTCGGGGTGAATACGTCTGTCTCAAGTATGGGACTGAGGCTCATTACCGCAATCCCCTCGTCATATTTATCATATCCACGCTTTACGGGCAGCCATGTCCAGTAATATTCCGTGCCTGTTTTTCTCAGTATTTCCGCCGCTTTGTAAACGTGGTTATCACTGCGTATGACCGCATTTTCCGAGCATTGCACATACCCCCTTATACTGCCGCTTACCTCCTCGGCGGAGGCGGTCTGGTTCACCTCCTGAAGGGCAATTATATGAGGTTTTTCCGCCCTTATTGCCGAGACAAAATCGCATAGCTTACGGGGATAGTTTTCTTCGATAAGGCTGTGGGTGTTGAGGGTCATAATCTTCATTCCGTCTACCTCGCTTAAAGGATATCGTTTATATCTGATTTCAGCACGTCAGCTTTCGGCCCGTATATTGCCTGTATTCCTTCACCCTTTTTCACAAGCCCCAGTGCGCCTTCCGCCTTCCATTTGTCCGTTTCAGCCACAAGGTCGGGATTCTTCACCGTGACCCTGAGCCTTGTCATGCAGGCGTCCACAAGGACGATATTTTCACGGCCGCCAAGGAGCGCGATAATGCGCTCGGGCTGACTGTCGCCCGAGGAAACAGGTCTGTCTGTTTTTTCTTCCTCGCCCTGCACGGTGTAGTTGCCCAGCCGCCCGGGGGTAGCGTAGCGGAATTTTCCTATCATGAAATATGCCACGAAATAGCCGATTGCAAAGAACGCAATGCAGGCAATAAGGAAGTTTATAATATCGCCCGTAAGCCCTGCTTCAACGGACATGGGAAGTCTTGTGGCAAACTCCAGATTACCGAAGGAATGAAGCCGTAAATTCACAATTCCCGAAAGTGCGAATGCCGCACCCTGGAGCACCGCATAGACGATATAAAGCGGCACTGACGTAAACATGAACATGAATTCAAGCGGCTCGGTAACGCCTGTTAAGAATACCGCAAGCGCCGCAGAAAAGAACATTGAACGGTAGCTGTGCCGCTTGTCCTTATCCACTCTGCGGTACATTGCAAGGGCAAAGCCTAAAAGCAGTCCCGTCGCACCTATCATCTGTCCCACCTTGAAGCGTGCAGGAGTAACTGCGTTCAGAAGATTTTCGTAAGCGGCGGCATTGCCCACGTTTTTAAGGTTGATAAGGTCGTTGACCCACGCCAGCCACAAAGGGTCCTGCCCGAAAACAACAGTACCTGCTCCGCTGCCTGTGAGAATTTCATAGGTTCCGCCGAAGCTGGTGTAGTTCATGGGAATTGTAAGC
This sequence comes from Ruminiclostridium sp., assembly GCA_017472865.1. GTDB lineage: Bacteria > Bacillota > Clostridia > Oscillospirales > Ruminococcaceae > Ruminiclostridium_E. The sequence continues at coordinate 5,342 of JAFUNV010000128.1, forward strand.
ATGTGGTGAAGCCCGAAAGGCAGCAGCAGACGTTCAAGTGTGCCGTAGACGAAGGGGGCAAGCAGGGGAGAAGTGTCAGCCGAATTTGCTATCCATACGCCGAAAGCGTTGATACCAGACTGGACAACAGGCCATATTACCGCCAGCACTAGTGACACAATCACCGACCAGAGAATAACCGCAAGGGGTACAAAGCGCTTGCCGTTGAAGAAGGAGAGCGCGTCGGGGAGCTTTCTGAAATTGTAGAATTTATTGTAGACAATACCGCCCACAAAGCCCGAGATAATGCCCACGAAAACGCCCATGTTCAGCGCAGGCGAGCCAAGGACGGAGGTAAAATAATTGCTTATGAGCAGTTCCTGTCCGAACACCGAATATGTCACCGCCGAGGGGTCGGCAAGCATATCGTTTGTAACGCCGAAAACTGCGCCCGTAATACTGTTGATAAGGATAAACGCCAGCAGTGCGGCAAAAGCGCCGCCTGCCTTTTCCTTTGCCCAGCTTCCGCCGATGGCCACGGCGAAAAGTATATGCAGGTTGCCGATTATAGCCCAGCCGATATTCTCCGTAACACTGCCGATTGACGAAATAAGCCCGTTGTCGCCGCCTGCCATGGAGATAAGCTTGCCGATACTTATGGCAAGTCCTGCCGCAGGCATTACGGCAATAACCGTCATCAGCACCTTACCCAGCTTCTGGAGAAAGTCAAAATTCAATCCCTTTTTCTTGTGGGAAGCTGCGGCGGCTTTTTCCTCATGAACTGTGCTTTCCTCTTCGGAAACAAGCCCCATAAGCTGTCCGCCTGCACTTATTTCACCCTCGCTGATTGTAAGCTCCATGCCCTCTGCGCCGTCGCAGATTATAACGGGGGTCAGGGTGTTTATGCCGTGCGCCTCCATAAGGCTCATATCCGCCTCGGCTATAAGGTCGCCTTTCTTTACACTGTCGCCCTTTTTTACGTGAACGGTGAAGCCTTCGCCTTTAAGCGCAACTGTTTCAAGTCCGAAATGAACCAGAATACTCAGCCCGTCCTCGGTGGAAAAGCCATAGGCGTGCTTTGTGTCGGCTATTGAAGCGACCGTGCCGTTTACAGGACTGTAAATCCTGCCGTCCGCAGGCATTACCGCACAGCCGTCGCCCAGCACCTTTTCCGAAAACACAGGGTCGGGTACGCTTTCAAGGGGTACAGCCCGTCCGTTCAGTGGAGAGTATATGTCAAGTTGTTTTCTGTTCATGATTTTTCTCCTGTTCTGCTTAAAGATAGATATAATGTAATTGTTGGCAGACAGGAATTAAATTATACATAAAAAAGAGACGGCGTATTGCCGTCTCTTTAATGATTTATGATTATCAATCAGCTGTTACTGGTAAAGCTGAATTTATCCTCCTCGAAAGCGCCTGTGTATTCCACCTTTATGCTGTGGAGCGTAAGACCGCTCTGAGCAAAATAAAGCCTTATGGAAGTAAACGCCGAGAACATATTTATCTCCTTTGTTATTGCCACAGGCTTTCCGCCTGTGCCGTTCCAGGTGAAATTCGCCGCAGCCGTACCCATGGTGAACAGCGTCAGCGGTATCTGTGCAAGCTCGCTCTGGGTTGAACTTGCGGTGATTGTTATTTTATAATGACCCAGCCGCTTTACGTCAAGTGCAAAGCTGTATTCTGCGCCCTTGTCGGTGCAGATTTCCGCAAAATCCTCAACCGTTTCAGCCGAAAGGGTAAGCTCGCCGTCAATTTCATAAAGCTTTGCGACAGCGCCTGTGCCTGCCTTATCCTCGGGGCGGTCGATGACCTCTGCGGCGGTGTCCTCGCCCATAAGCCGCTTCATGGCGTTTGTACCTATTATAAAGCCCAGCACATTCATGGCATTTCTCTGAAGCTCCGCACGTGTAAGCGTACCCTTTTCAAGGGCTTCAAGGGTGTTGTCGTTATGCTTTCCGCCGTCGGCACAGACCATGTATACGTCGTTCTGCGCTCTCGCCATTGCCGCAAAATTCGTCTTGTCCGCCCACTGACCGCGCTGGTTTATGTTAGCCCACCAGTCGGTCATGACGAAGCCCTCAAAGCCCCATTCCTGACGGAGGATAACCGTGTTAAGGTCGTAGCTTGCGGAAGTCCACAGGCCGTTCACAATTCCGTAGGTGGTCATGACCGTCTGCGCTTTTCCCTTTTTAACAGCAATTTCAAAGCCTCTGAGATAAATCTCACGGAGGGCTCTTTCCGAAACCACAGATTCAAGAAAATGACGGTTGGTTTCCTGATTGTTGCCGCAGAAATGCTTTATAGTTCCCGTTACGCCGACGGAATGAAGTCCGTCCAGTTCAGCGGCGGCAATTTCACCCGTAAGATAAGGGTCTTCCGAGAAATACTCAAAGTTTCTGCCGTTCAGGGGGTGGCGGTGGATATTCATGCCCGGACCTAAAAGGCAGTCCACGTTGTTGGCCGTCATTTCAAGGCCAAGGAGGGTGAAAAGCTCTGTCACAAGCTCCTTGTTGAAAGTGGAGGCTATAAGTGTACCGATGGGAATACTGAACGCCTTTGTGCCGCAGTCCATACGCATTCCCGAGGGTCCGTCCGAACAGCAGCCCGCAGGTATACCGAGGGCGGTAAGGCTGTCGCTTACTCCGCCGAAGGCAGAAGCTGTACCTGCCGTAACACGGGGACTGCCCATGCCCTCGCCCCTGATTATACAGGACAGGTCATAGTCTGTAAGCTGAGCGATAAATTCCGTCATGGTGTTTTTACCCGAAACCACGTCGCAGAGCTTTATGCCTCTGTCGCCCGTCTGAGGAATTTCCGCAGGGAGATTATCAAGTCTGCGCTTGTCCTCGTCAACTTCATTCAGAGGTACAGCTTCAAAAACAGCCTTATAGCCTTCCCCGTCACTTTCGGGTCTTATGCGCTGAAACTCCCGTACAGGCGCCATAGCCTGCGTCAGTCTCTCAACCACAATGTCCTCATTCAGTTCCTTGCTTAACACCTTTTTTGCACTGCGCACATCACTGCCTGCATAGAAATTGTACTCGCCTGCTTCAAGAATACGGCAGAAGCGGTTGCCCGTCACGCCGCTGTCGTCATAGCTTGCAAAGTCACGGAGGTCGGTTTTTATTTCAAGCACCTGTTCCTCATCAGGAGCAAGAGTTTTTGTCTTTTCAAAGCCGCAAAGTACGCGCGCAGGCTTGCCCAGCTTGCCCTGCGGCGCTTCAAGATAGACCTGCACGACCTCCTTGCCCGCAGAATTGCCCGTATTCTTTACGGAAATCTTCAGCGCCACGGCGTTTTCAGAGGCTTCACAGGAAACAACGTTTATATCAAAAGTTGTGTAGCTTAAACCAAAGCCGAAGGGGTAACGCACTCTGTCCTTTGCGAAGGTTTCAAAATAACGATAGCCCACGTAGATATCCTCGGCGTAGGAATTACTCTCGGTGTTGCCGAAATAAGGGTCGGAGGGGTAGTCGGAAATTGAGTATGCAACAGTATCGGGGAGCTTGCCCGAGGGGCTTACCTTACCCGTAAGTACAGCCGCCGTACCTGTGCCGCCTGTCATTCCGCCCTGCCATACATAAAGCAAAGAATCGGGTCTCAATTCCTCGATAAATTCAAGGTCGATAAGGTTGCCCACGTTCAGCAGGACTATCATCTTTTCAAATGCGCCGCGCACCTTTGTAAGCATATCCTTTTCCGCCTCAGTCAGCAGGAATGAGCCTTCTTCTACCCTGTTTTCCTGCTCCTCGCCTGCGGTTCTGCCGATAATAACAACAGCCTTTCCGCATTTTTCCGAAACGCTCCTTACAAGCTCGTCCGACAGCGGCATTTCCTTCTGCGACCAGGGTTCTCCGCCCCAGCCCTCGCCGATATCGAAGGGGTTTTCCAGAAGCCATTTCTCATAGGCGTCGGAAAGCTCCTTGTTTATTTTGATTCCGCAGTCGGAAAGCCCCTCGGGGATACCCGTAATCTTCGATACGTTCACCATTCCGCCCGAGCCTGTGCCGCTTTTATAGTAATTGAACTGTATGCGCCCGAAAAGAGCAATTTCCTCGTTCTTTTCAAGGGGCAGTGCGTTGTTGTCGTTTTTAAGCATTACGATACCCTCTGACACGACCTCGGCGGCGGTGTCAAGATATCTGTTCCAGTCAAGTGTTTTTTTCATGTTTTATACCTCACTTACATAGCGTAGCTGACTCCGCCGCTTCTTATGTGGCGGGAGTCGTTGGCAAGCTCAATCATAGGCGCGGTAACTGCGCCCTTTTCGTCGGAAAGGCTGAGTATGGTTATTGACGTAAAGTCGGGACAGAGCGCTCTGCACAGATAGAAAAAGGGGAGATTCAGCATGTGGGAAAACAGCGCCGATGACGAACCGCCGTGGCTGAAAAGAGCTATGGTGCGGTCGGTATCATCACCGATAACGCGGTAGTTAGCACCCTCTCTTTTATATCCTATGCTTTCCAGCCATTCGTCCGACTGACGGGCAACACGCTCGATTTCGGAGAACACAACGTTATCGCAGAAGGGCGGTTTTTTTGTCCAGCTTTCGTCCATGAGCGAATGACCCAGGGACAGTGCGTAGAGCGAAGTGTCCCAGGGGTGTCCCTCGCCGTATACCTCCTTGCCCTCCGTCGGGCCCCACTTTATCTCCCGCATGAAATCCAGCCTTGTAACCTCTTCCGACAGAAGCCCTGCCAGATGCTGTGCGGTCTCATAGGCTCTGCCGAAGGGGGAGGAGTATATCTCGGAAATCCCCTCGTCCTTAAGACGTAGCGCCGCCTTTGCCGCCTGCTCATGACCCAGCTCCGTAAGACAGTCATTAACATAATCGGGGTGTCCGTGTCGTACAAAAATAATCTTCATATTGCACCTCTGTAAGCCTGCATTTTTTCTGAGATAATTATATCATCTGCAGGCGGTAAAGTCAATGGAATAAAAAAGCCCCGCTGTTATCATCACAGCGGAGCATAAGCTTTTTTACTGAACAGAGTCGGGGTACTTTTCAAGCACCTCAAGAAATTTATCATAATTCTTTTCAAAGGCTTCAACCACAACAGGGTCAAACTGCCTTCCGCTCTGGGAAATTATCTCGTCCCTTGCCTCTTCGGGCGGCCATGGCTTTTTATAGGGGCGGCGGCTTACCAGTGCGTCGAAAACGTCAGCTACCGATACACAGCGCGCGTAAATATCTATATCCTCGCCGCTGACGCCCATGTAGCCCGTACCGTCATATTTTTCGTGATGGTGATAAGCGATACCCGAGGAAAGGCGCATAAGCTCACCTGAAGATTTTTCCAGCAGCTTCTTTCCGTAGGAAACATGGGTCTTTACTATTTCAAACTCTTCAGGTGTAAGCTTTCCGGGCTTGTTGATAATTTCCTGGGGAACCATTATCTTTCCTACGTCATGGAGTGCGGCCGCGTTGCTTACCTTCCACACTTCCTCGTCCGTCATTTCAAGCGCCGTACAGAGAATTTTCGTGTACTCGGAAACACGCTTTACGTGCTGACCTGTTTCGTGGGACTGCACCTCTATCATTTCCGCAAGCGAGGTAATAAGCACCTCCTGCTCACGGTAAAGCTCATCGTTCTTGTCAGAAAGGCCGCGTATAAGCTTCTGTATCTTGCGTGCCATACTGCAGCAGATAACCACAAATCCCGCGTATTCAATAACTCTCGGAAGAATTCCGTAAAGGAATATATCTTCAATTTCAACCAGCGGCTCGTCGGGCACTACCCTCAGATAAGAGGATATGATATGTGAAGCGACCATTACGGGAATGCCCAGAACCGATGTATATATGACGCTTTTAAGGTCACAGTAGATACAGGCAAGCACCACGGGAAATACTATCATCATCACAACGTGGTAGGACAATATGCTGTACAGCATTCCCGACATCAGAACGAACAGCGTCAGCACAAAATATCGTATAGCTATGGAATCCAGATGCAGAAAATTGTAAAGCACCGTCGGCACGAACATTATTACCGCCGATATTATCAGGGTGGGATAAATAGTGCTGTCAATAATAAACACGCCCGCCGCGTTAAGAGCTATTACGAGTATCATCAGCACCATCATCACACGGCATATAAACGCCATTGTAAGATTTGCCTTTTTCTCGTAATCCACAATCATTTTTTCAGAAAAGGTATGCTTTTCTGTTGTATCGTTCCGCAAAAAGAATTTCTCCCTTCATACTTCTGTACAATTAATATAACTATATCATTTTTTAGCGGGAATGTCAATATTCACCTTGCATTTCACAGCCATGTATGATATAATTTTCAGTAAAAAACAACGCATAAAGGAGACACAAATGGAATTTGAAAAGCTGATTTCCGAAAGATATTCCGTAAGAAATTTTAAAGACGAACATTTAAAGCAGGAGCATATCGAAAAAATACTTGAAGCGGCTCACAAAGCGCCTACGGGCTGTAATTACCAGCCGCAGAGAATACTTGTGCTGAACAGTGACAGCTCCATAGAAAAGCTCAAAGGCTGTACAAAATGCCACTTCAATGCGCCCGCAGCCATGCTTATCTGCCACAACAGGGACGAAAGCTGGAAAAGACCTTATGACGGCGCATTGTCCTCACCCGTTGACGCAGCTATCGTCACGACGCATATAATGCTTGCGGCGCATAATATCGGCGTGGGCTGCTGCTGGGTTATGCATTTCAACCCCGCCGCCATGTGTGCGACCTTCAATATCCCCGAAAACTACGAGCCTGCCGCCCTGCTGGTCATGGGTTATCCCGCACCCGACGCAAAGCCCCTTGACCTGCATTATAAAACACGCCCCCTTGACGAGGTCGTATTTTACGACAGTTTTTAAGAACTGCATAAATCCCTGACTATTCTGAATATCAGAAACCGCACCCGTTTTTACAGGTGCGGTCTTTATTTTATTCTTCTGTGCCGTTTTCTTTACTGAGTGTAAATCTCCATTTACAGCAGCAGTCACTGTCGGTGATATCGGGGTAACAGCTTACACATTCGCAGGTAAAACGGCTGTCGATTACTTTCGCAAACTCGGTGTATTCGATAATCCCCACCGACTTGCAGGGGTGAAAAGGCATTCCCTTTCTCTCCCTCGCCCGCTGAACACGGCAGTTGACAGAGGTATATGTAAGGGTATTACCGTCGGTTTCAATCCTGTCCTCGTTGATGTTCGCATAAAAGCGGAGCTTCAGCGCTTTTGCAAGTCCCTCCACCCCCGAATTATCAGGCAGCTTCAGGAACTCCTTTATGCGCTTTGCCTCAATAACTGTAAAACGCCGCCATACCTCTCCGTCGTGGTACATTGCCTCGTCCATTCCAAGCCTGCGCTCTACGGACTGAAACCATACTCCGTCCATGGCAAGCCAGTTTTTTGAATAAATTTCAATCAGACTGATAAGCTCGTCCTTTGAAAATTCCGATAAAGTTTCGTAATTGTTCATGATAAACTCCTTTTCTGTTTCTTTTCCGTCAGCCTGAAGCTTATTCTGGTCAGCATTTTTACCGTTTCAGCCTCAGCGCTGCCGTCAAGCGCCGCTGTCACCCAGTAAGCCTTGTTCATGTGATATGCAGGGTAGATACCATTTTCAGAAAGTATATCGCCTATCATGGCAGTGTCGCACTTCAGATTTACAACGCTGATACTTTCTTCGCTGTTTATCCCAAGCTTTGCTTTCGGAATATCCATAATCACCGCAAACCATTTCTTATTGTCGCCGTGACGGAACACCTCATAGCTTGGATATTTAAGCCATGGACAATCGGGTGTAATTCCGTAGGTTTCCTGTATGAATTTTTTCAGCTCCTGTCTCGTCATATCCTTCTGCTCCTGTCTGAAATAATCTGTCGATTACTTTCTTTTTCCGACCGCGCCTGTTAAACGGGTACGGTGAAAGGGCTCTTTTTTATAATCAGGTTACTTTTATTTAACTGCCTATGCAAAATTGGTCATCATTTCATAAAAACCCGGTATCGCTGAGGTCATAAGTATCTGCGCCACAGTTGCCACATCTATAACCGCATGACTTACCATAATCGGCAAAGGATTTCTTTTCTTGCAGTAATTGTGGCAGAGGATTATCGTAAGCGGCAGGAACGATAAAAAGCGGTAGATTATGTACCTGAAATCAAATAGAACTGGTATAAAGCTGTGCTGTAAGGCGAAGAAAAAAGCAGGTACTAAAACAGCCGCATACTTGTTTTCAATCTGATTTACACCGCAGCCAAGGTACAGACCGTCCTCAGCAAGTGCAGTCGTAACAGGAAGCACAAATACGTTAATAATTGCAAGCCACAGCGGAATCGGTGCAATCATCATCGGCGCGGCATAAGGAATAACCCCGTAGCAGATAAAGCCTGCCAGATACATTCCGCCCATTCCCACGAACAGAACAAGAAAAATCATTCCCACAATCTGCTTTGGTTTTGTCTTGCCTTTTTCGTAGTTGATGAGCTTTGCATATCCGCCGTTTTTCTTTGTTAAAAGGACAAGTAAAAGTATTGTTACAATGTTTACAGCACTTGCGGCTATTGACCAGATATTGCTGATTTCGTCCAGCTCTTTTCCTGTAACAAGTGAGCCGATTACAAATATCAGCACAAAAATTATACACCGAAAAGGCAGTAAAAAAGATAGCTTTTTATTACTCATAAACGCCCTCCATAAGCATTGAAACTGTGTCCGAAATAAAAAGGTCACGTTCCGATTTTTCAAAAAGATTATAGCCTGTAATCTGCTTTGAATTTTCACCCGAAAGAAACGCTGCCTGCATTGTTGATGTGAGAGAAAACGCAATAAGCTGTTTTTTATTTTCAGGGATATTCCCTTTTAGCGCAAGGCGAAAACCCATCTGTGTATAGACAGAATTACAGATTGGTTTATAGTCCTTGAAATCGGACAGAATTGAAATTTTGATTATGGCGTAGTTATCAAATAAAAAGTCAAAGGTCTGCTGTGCGAAGGATATGAGACGCTGTTTGTCGGTTAAGCCGTCAGGCTCGGTATAGTCCTTTTTATCGGGTGCAAAATTCATTAAAACCTTGTTGACTATCCTCTGAACACAGATTGCAATAAGGTTTTCCTTGCTTTCAAAATGGTAATTTATCAGCCCCAATGCAACTCCGCTTTTATCAGCGATAGCACGGGCGGTTATGTTTTTTACTTCTCCGCCCGACTGTTCGATAAGCTCTGTGGCGGCATTTATAATAGTTTCTTTTACTTTTTCCTTGTCTTTCATAAGCTCTCCTTGAACATCGTTCAATTACATTATACTGAACAACGTTCAATTTGTCAAGAGTTTTTTATTAAAGGTTATTTTCACTACTACCAATTATATTGACAAATCAGCTTATATGAGATGACGGAAAGAGTGGTTACCGCAAGCTGGTCAGATGCAAAGGAAGGTATTAAATGCCTGTTATAGAAGTAAAAAATTTAAGAAAAGAATTTAACAAAAAGGCTTAAAGGGAGCTGTCAAGGGACTTTTTAAGCCTGAAAGAAAGCTTGTAACCGCTGTTGATGATGTGAATTTTTCCATTGAACAGGGTGAAATAGTAGGCTACATAGGCCCTAACGGTGCGGGAAAAAGTACAACAGTATTGGTTTGTAATACTTTGCTTTCACCTGCAAGCATATCGTTCTGCGACAGACGGCAATATAACGCTGTAATTTTGTCTGACATATTAACCTCACTTTCTAGGGGGAATACTTTAAATTGCAAACAAAAATCCCGATAACTCCTATTTGGAATTATCGGGACACAATACCTGAATTATATTTTATTGTTTTTTCTCTTTGATGACTGTAATTTTTAAGTCTCAATTACTGCTAACTATAAGCTCCGAACCAATCCCCGAAATGCTGATAACATTCTCTCCGCAAAAATCAGCTATTTCCTCACTTATAGCACCATCTTTAAGACAGTAAATCTTTGATTTTCTTCCCTTATTTACAAGAGTATATCTGCTGATATCAGCCACATGA
>JAFUNV010000129.1 GCA_017472865.1 Ruminiclostridium sp.
ATTAGAAAAAAAGAGAAATTATAGAAAATAGTAAATGTTCGTTGACTTATTTAACGGGTGAGTGTATAATAAAGTTAATTTACATTTATGAAATAGAGGAGAATACTACCATGCCATTTGATTATAAAAAAGAGTACAAAGAGTTTTATATGCCTCCTAAGAAACCTGTTATAACGGAAATACCTTCTATGAATTATTTAGCTGTAAGAGGGAAGGGTAATCCGAACGATGAAGAAGGCGAATACAAAACAGCTATTGGCCTTTTATATGGTATAGCGTTTACAATAAAAATGAGTAAAAAGACGGATTATAGAATAGATGGATATTTTGATTATGTAGTTCCGCCACTTGAGGGTTTGTGGTGGCAGAAGGATTCAGATGGGATTGATTATTCCAGAAAAGATGAATTCAATTGGATTTCAATGATACGTCTTCCTGATTTTGTTACTGAAAAGGATTTCAAATGGGCGATAGATGAAGCAACGCGGAAAAAGAAAACTGATTTTTCAAAAGTAGAATTCTTCACCTATAACGAAGGCTTATGCGTTCAGTGTATGCATATCGGCTCTTATGACAGTGAACCTGAAACGGTCGCTGCTATGAATGAGTATGTGAAAAGTATGGGGTATGTTATAGATATAAATGAAAGCAGGCTGCACCATGAGATTTATCTCAGCGACCCGCGTAAAGCTGCACCCGAGAAGCTGAAAACAGTAATACGTCATCCAATAAAAAAAGTTGATTATTAAAGAAAAATCCTGATAAAAATAAAACCGTTACGCTGGTGTAACGGTTTTATTTGTTTGTATTAATCCATTATCTCATAACAAAGATTTTCATAATGCAGCTTTGTGCCCATATCAATTCCCATAGGCAGAAGCGCTGCCGCAATAAAAAGCTCGTCCTGCGTGGCTGTATCCGTGAGGATAACATATTCACCGTCGAAACGGGTCACTACATAATCATGAGGTTCCATCAGGAAAGCTCCTTTATACTGTATTTTTCCGAGTAATGAGCATATCGCTCGGTGTAGATATTGTTATGGTCCTTGTTGAGAGTATTGATATATCCGTGCATTTCAAAGCTGTTGTGGGCAATTTCAATCATACAGGCAGCAATATTTGAGCAGTGGTCGGATACACGCTCAAGGTTTGTAAGCAGGTCAGAATGAATAAAGCCCATTTCAATAGTACATTCGTTTTTGCGTAAACGGCTTACGTGAGAAGATTTCAGCTTAAGCTTGAGCATATCTACAACATCTTCAAGCGGCTCAACTGCATACGCTTTTTCAAGGTCGTTGTTTTTGAAGGCGTCAAGGGAAAGGTCGAGGATTTCCTTTACTGCGTCAATCATAATGCTGATTTCCTTCTTGGCTTCATCTGAGAAGGAAAGACCCTTGTTTTTTGCCTCGTCGGCGGATTCCACGATATTTACCGCGTGGTCGCCGATACGTTCAAAGTCGCCTATCATGTGCAGAAGCTTGGAAACCTCGTGGCTGTCTGCTTCACTCATGCTTTTGCTGCTTACACGTACAAGATAGGTTCCGAGGCTGTCTTCATATTTATCGGTTTTATCCTCGCCTGCACGAACAGCAAGCGCGCCCTTTTCATTGTAGTCGAAAAGAAGGTCAAAGGACTGCTTAAGAGTTTTTACGGAAGTTTCTGCCATCTTTATAGCCACCATACGGCTGCGCTCAATTGCAATTGTAGGAGTGGAAAGAAGACGTTCGTCCAGAAGCTCGAAATCTTCATCACCCTTTGATTTGCCGTCCTTGATAATAAGGCAGGCGAGCTTTTCGAGCTGTCTGATAAAGGGAGCCTGAATAAGAATGGATAAAATGTTGAATACAGTATGAAGAATAGCAATTGCAAGCGGGTCAACGTAGTGGGTTTCAAAGAATGTAATTCTGAAAATAGTTGTAATCAGCATATATACAATAAGCCAGAAAACTGTACCTATAACGTTGAAGCAAAGGTGTACAACCGCTGCTCTTTTCGCATTCTTATTAGCACCGAAGGAGGAAATCATTGCCGTTACACAGGTACCTATATTCTGACCCATAATAATAGGAAGGGCAGAAGCATAGCTTATTGTGCCTGTGAGAGACAGTGCCTGA
>JAFUNV010000130.1 GCA_017472865.1 Ruminiclostridium sp.
CGAAAATTTTAATTACCATAAGACCTTCAAGGGTTTCCTGAAGAAAGGAGCGGACTGCCCCCTGAGTTTCCTGAACCTCTTTGTGAAGCTGTTTGATTTTGCCTCGTAAAAACCTTGAAACAGTAAAAACAATAAGTCCTGCTATAATGAACAGCAGAGTGAACTGTAAATCCAAGGTCATAAGTACAGCGGCGGCAGCAATCAGCCTTGTGATAAGCCCTACAAGATTCGGTAAAAGTGCCGTAACACCATCGGAAACCACCGAAACATCGGAAAACATACGGTTAAGCAGTTCACCGCTGTGGTATGTTGAGGTGCTTTTGAAGCTTTTCTTCAGAAGCAGAGAGAGAATACGGCTTTTGTATTCCTTTTCAAGCCCGGCATGAATAATTTCGTTCAGGTTGTTGCACATAAGTCTTATAATCAGCATAGCCGCAATGACAGCGAAAAGACCTATGCCGTTATGTATAACCGTTTCTTTGTTTCCTGCGGTTGCGCTGTCGATGATGCCTCGGCAGAACAATGCAAAAATAATGGAAATAACCGAGAAAACTCCGTTGCATACAATCAGAAGAACGATATGCGGGTGATATTTTTTTGAGGTAGTGTAGATCCAGCGTAAGGTGGATTTATCGTATTTCCTGTTTTTCATATTATTTTCTTTTGCCAAATATATTTCTTAATTTAAAAAACACTCTTCTTAAAAAGAAGCTGCGCCATAAGAGAAGATATATCCTGTAGCCTGCGCCTTTCATGTTAAATGGTTTATCGTTGCGGAAAATCTTACTGACTACGCCGATAATGCGGCTGTGGTCAATATCCTTTTCGAGGGTAACCTGATTATCACCACACATGGTGTAAACACCGTCGTGGCTTTTAATGACGCGGTGCAGGACATAGGAACCGTTTTCTCTTATATAAAAGGCAATGTCGTTATTTTTAAGCTGACCTGACGGCTTAACAAGGGACACTGAGTCTAAGCCCTGTCTTAAAAGGGGAAGCATACTTGTTCCTGAGGGGTAAATCCTGAACTCACCGCCGCTTTCAAGAACCTCACGTATTGTTCCGTCATAGTCGCTTAGTCTGAATTTCTGCTTATTCAAGGAGGTTAGCTTCCTTCAGAGCGGCAATAAAATCTTCGGTATCATTTTTTGCGGTAGCTTCGTCAATGTCATATTCCAAAAGCATAGCTGAAACCAGACTGTTTTCGGAAATGTCGTTCTGAAGCTTTTCCCAAAGGAACTTACCTGTGTCGTTGAGTCTTATGATACCGTTGAAATCACGGCTTTCCTCGCCGACAGCAACAACAATATTCTGTTCTCCCACCTTACGGAGTAAAAATCCGTTTTTTATTTTCATTTTCCCGTTTCCTTTCGTATTTTATATAATTAAATTATACAACAAGGGCGTATTTTTGTCAAGAAAAAGCCTTGGCAATGCGCTTTAAATATCCGTTTTCCAGCATTGTGTTAAGCTCTTCGCCTATAAAAAGGATATAGATACAGATGTAAAGCCACAGTATTGCGGTAACGGGTAGAGAAAGGCGGCCGTACATGGTGGGGTAATCTGCGAAATGGTTTATATAAGCGGAATAAAGCACGGAAAAGCCTGTCCAGCCTCCTGCGCTGAATACTGCTCCGGGAAGCTTTTTAAGCGGTCTTGATTTTTTGGTGGGAACAGCGCAGTAGATAAGCGTGAAAAACAGCGTAAGCACCAGAAATCCGATAACCCATCTGAAAGCAAAGGCATTGCTTTCTGTGATTATGGGAACGGATAGAAGCTTCTCAGTCCAGTTTAAAAGAGCCTCGCCGAAAATCAGAATTACCAGCACGATAATAATGACCGCCATCAGTAAAAGGGTATATATGGCGGAATAAAACCTTATGCGAAAGAAGCCTCTGTTTTCGTTCATGTTCTGAATACGGTTAAGACCGTTTATAATGCCGATAAGTCCCCGTGACGCAGACCACAGGGACAGAAGAGAGGTAAGGGAAAGTAAAGCACCGCCTGCTTTTACGTCAATCTCACTCAGCAGATTTTTAAGATACTCTGTCAGCTCATCGGCA
>JAFUNV010000131.1 GCA_017472865.1 Ruminiclostridium sp.
AAATGGATATATCTCCATGTAATTTTCTATCTCTTCGGGAGTGTGGTTGTCGCCCGAGGGGATAAGCCCTGTGCATTCCCCCGAAGAAGCGGCGGCGAAAATTTCTGTATCTTTATCGTCTTTCATTTTATCACCCTTTCTTTCGGGTAGTATTTACAGAAAAAATAAAAAAATTCAGAAAAAGCGTGACAATAGCCGTATGATTTTTGTATAATTAACAGAGCGCTCTTATACTATTCTTCAATCTTCCTATAGACAAAGTCTATAGGAAGATTACCCCGCAAAGCGGGGTTGCGGCATAGCCGCAGAAGAAGTCGTTCAATACTAATATTGTCAAAACCAAAGGTTTTGACAGCCGCCGCTTCGGCGGCATCGACTTATAGACAAAGTCAATAAGTCGATTAAATATTAGTATTAAAGGTGAGTAAAGAAGGTGAGAATTATTACCGCACAGGATTTTGAATATTAGGTTTACAAATTCAGCGGCGTTATTTTCCGCACGGCAATGTGCTATGTAAGAAACAAAGCTGACGCCGACGACATAATGCAGGAGGTTTTTTTAAAGCTTTACACCTCGGATACATATTTCGTAAATGACGCACACGCAAAGGCGTGGCTTATAAAGGTCACCGCCAATATGTGCAGAAATCTGCTGAAAACACCCTGGAAAAGACTGATACAGCCCATTGAAACGGCAGAAAACATGACCGTCGAAAACGAAAAAGACAGCGGACTTATGGATATTATTATGAAAATGAAATCCAAAAACCGCATTGTGCTTTATATGCACTATTACGAGGGCTACTCAACACGGGAAATCGCAGAAATCTTAGGCGAAAAGGAAAATGCGGTAACCTCTCAGCTTTATCGTGGAAGAAAACAGCTTAAAGACCTGCTTTTAAAGGAGGGGTATGATGAATTATAAGAAAATAATTGACGACTCCTTTTCCACCCTTACTCCCCTGACAGCTAACGAAGAAATCATAAGAAACGTTACAGAAAGGGCGGAAAAAATGGAAAAGAAGAAGATAAAAGTAAGTAAGCCGATTATCGCAGTATGCGCGGCAGTAGCGGCAGTGGCTGTGGGTACAATTTCGGTAGGCGCAGCGACGGGCTGGGGCTATATGGACTATTTCAGGAATATGTTTGCAGAAAAATATGAGGGCAGCGTTACAGTTTTGGAAAACCCCGTACAGACCACCGCAACAGAAAAACAGAACATTCCGGAAACTACAACTGTGGGAAATGAAATAAACACCCCTGTTACTACCGTTTCCGAAACAACAGTACAGACAACCGAAAAGATAGAATATGTACCGCAGCAGCCTATCGGAACCTTTGATTTCGAAAAGCACGGCAAGGCGCTCGGTTTAACCATGGAGGGCGAGGGCGTAACCGCAACCGTTGACGGAATACTGGTTTATGATGATATGTGCTACCTTATGTATACTGTTGAAGCTACTGACGAGCTGTTAGAAAAAACAAACGGCGAAATCCCCGGGCTCAGAATTGATTTTGGTCATTTCGGCTTCAAGGTAGACGGAAAAATTGCAGGCGGTATGGGTTATTCAACAGGCAGTCTCTCCGAAGAGGGCAACAAGAGAACAGGCTATATAGAAATAGAATATGCCAACGTTGATATGGCGGGCAAAACTCTTAATATCACCTTTATTTCCGAAGCATATTCTGACGGTAGCTATACGGAAATTCTCAATCAGAAGCAGGATATTCTTGTGGATTTCCCTGTTTCCGAAACCATTGAAAAGGAACTCGGAACAGCTGTAAAAACAGATACCTTTGACGGCACTCTGCTTAAAGCGAGAGTTTCAGGCTTCAGGACAATGCTTTTCTTTGACGGT
>JAFUNV010000132.1 GCA_017472865.1 Ruminiclostridium sp.
GAATTGTAAAGGATACGGAGGGCAGAAATGAAAAAGCGTAAATCCGTTATAGTGGAGCTTACCTCTCTGCTTGATGTGATTTTCATAATGCTCTTTATGGTTATGAACCGAAGCCAGAATGCGGCGGCACAGGCACAGAACACAGCGGCACAGGAGATAGCCGCTGCTCAGTCACAGGTTCAGACCATGCAGGAAGAGGTAGACGGCTACCGTGAAATAATGGATGAGGTTGAAGCTGAAAGGGAAAAGCTCCAGACCATGAACAGCAAGCTCAACAGCTATGAGGTTTTTGACGAGTATGCTACCATTGTTTCGGTATTCGTTATTGATAATACATATAAGCGGACAATCAAGGTTGATAACAGTGTTGAAGCTGTAAATATCGACTTTGACTGGGATAATATGGATTATGCGGGAAAAAGTCTTGAGGAAGCTCTCAACAGCTGTATAAATGACAGCGTCAACCCTGTATTTATAGTGTTTTCATACAACGGCGACAAGCTTTACAGACAGGATTACAACCTTGTTTCCGAGACTATGACAAGTGTACAGGGCGGTTATGAAAACGTGTATATTAAATTTGACGATACATCAGTATAATAAGGAGGAATTTCAAAATGAAAGAAAAGGAAAAAAAGGACAAGAAGGATAAGAAAAAGAAGAAGTCAAAAGCAGGAAAAGTAATACTGTTTTTAATTCTCATAATTCTTATTCTGTTGGCAATACTCTATTTCGGCGACGGCTTCGGCTTTGGCTCAGGCGGCGCAGGCGATTCTCAGGGCGATTCCATGCAGGTGATTGCTACACTGCCGGAGGATGGCGACGAAACGCTTATTCCGGAAAAGGCTGAAAGCCCCGTTATGATTGAAATTACTGAATCCTCAGTTAAGTTCGGCGATGAAAGCTTTGCTGACTTTGCGGCATTTGAAGAATATTTCTATGAAAACAAGGTTGACGGTGCAGAGTACATATTAAGAGATAATCAGGCTATAAAGTCTGTTTATGACAGCGTAAAGACTTTGCTTGACAGCTTTGGTTGTGCATATTCCGAAGAAATAGCATAAAATTAGGGCGTAATGGAAACATTACGCCTTATTAACATCATAACAAACGAGGTTTACCTATGAGTAAGAAAGCAAGACTATGTCAGCTTACAACGCCTTTTGAAAAGGGTAGTTCCCGAAGCTGGACAGAATATCCAAGACCGCAGATGAAGAGAAAGTCGTATATTTCCCTGTGCGGCGAGTGGGATTTATCGGTTCTGAAAAACGGCATTAAATCACCCCTCGGTAATATAACTGTGCCGTATCCGCCTGAAAGCCGTATTTCAGGCATAAACCGCCCTCTCGCAAAGGATGAGTGGTATATTTATGAGAAGAAATTCATTCTGCCTGATGATTTCAACAAAGGTCATGTTATTTTGCATTTCGGGGCAGTTGATCAGACCTTTGAGGTTTGGGTGAATGATATATATCAGGGCGCTTACGGATATTATCAGTATTTACCTTGCTGGTTTGATATAGGAGAAGCTGTGCAAAAGGGCGAAAACACTATAAAAGTACAGGTAAAGGATACTCTTGATA
>JAFUNV010000133.1 GCA_017472865.1 Ruminiclostridium sp.
CTCTTAACCCCACAAAAATTTCAGGCACCTGCGGCAGACTTATGTGCTGTCTTAAGTACGAGCAGGACTGCTATGAGGAATTACTGAAAATCACTCCCAAAATCGACGCTTACGTTGAAACCGCCGAGGGCAAGGGTGTGGTTGTTGAAACCAACATTCTTACAGGCGTTATCAAGGTACGTCTTGACAAAAAGCAGGATGCACCGCCCATTACCGTAAAGCGTGATGAGGTAAAGGTATTAAAGGACGCTAAAATCCGTGTAAACCGTGATGAAATTGCCGCACTCAAGGGACTTGAGGATTAAAAAGATATAACCGAGAGGAAATAATATGGCATTCATAGGACTTTTATTCGGCGGAATAGTTATGATAGTGCTTTTCGCCGTCATATCTGTTGTTATGCTTACCGCTGTAATACTTTTTATAATCGGTGCAATTCAGTTCAGCAAGGAAAAACGCCGTAAAAAGGAATACCTCGCATGGGCAGCGGCTTCAACAACACCCGTACCGCCCTACAAGGGAAAGAAATATCCTGTTGTTTTTCTGGCAATCAGCCTTAGTATTCTTGTCCCCGCAGTGCTTTACGGCATTTTTACCACTGTTTCTTCTATGGGTATGATGGTTAAATACAAGCAGGATATTGCTTTTTGCGTTGAGTATGAATATTTTGACAGCGCAAAACGACTTTTGGAAAACGGTGCTTCCATCGACAGCACCACAGACCAGTATGACGGCGACAACAATCCGGCTCCCGAGGGAGAAGAAACGCTTCTTATCCATTATTGCAGCCAGCGTGATGAAAGCCAGATAAATGACGAATTTGCAAGAAGATACTACAATATAGCAAAGTTTCTGGTTGAAAACGGCGCCGATGTAAACCGCCCCTATTGGAATCCCGACCACGTTAACGCCGCTCACTACGGAAATGCGGAATACGGCTACGAATATACATGTTACTGCGGAGATACGCCTTTAATCTGCGCAATAAATCATGATAATGTTAAAATCACAAAACTGCTTCTCGAAAACGGCGCTGATGTAAATACAGCAAATTTCAGCGGAAAAACACCGCTGATGCACGCCGTCTGCGAAAAAAACGAAGAGATTGTGCGAATGCTTATGGAAAAAGGAGCAGATCCTTATGCCGTTGATAATTACGGACAGAGCTTGTATGACCATGCAAAACACTGGGATGCAGAAAAAATGTTGGATATTATCGACGAATACACATCCGATTCAGTGTATATAAACGCTGACGGAAACATATGGATAGAATAAAGCAAACCCGCTGAAAGAAAAAATCTTTCAGCGGGTTATTTTACTGTATTTTCATAAGCAGACACACACAGGTTGCACCGATACCCTCGCCTTTAAGTCCGAGTCCCTCTTCGGTAGTCGCCTTTATGCTTACACGGTCAACATCAACCTTGCAGACCTTAGCAATTCTCTCACGCATAAGAGGAATATACTTTGCAAGCTTGGGTTTTTCGGCGGAAACGGTAGCGTCAAGGTTAGAAAGACGGTAGCCCTTTTCCTCTATAAGCGCAACTACCTTTTCAAGAAGCACCATGCTGTCTATATCCTTGAAGCTCATATCGTTATCGGGAAAATGCTTTCCTATATCCCCGAGGGCGAGTGCCCCCAGCATTGAATCCATTATGGCATGAACCAGCACATCAGCGTCGGAATGCCCTAAAAGTCCAAGCTCATAAGGGATTTCCACTCCGCCGAGTATAAGCTTTCTTTCAGGCACAAGCCTGTGAACATCATAACCGTGACCTATTCTGAGCATATTATTGCTCCTTTCCTGCAATTATTTCCGCCCTTGCAATATCCTCAGGGGTGGTTATTTTTATATTGTCGTAACTTCCCATAACGATTTTCACCTTTATACCCATAGCTTCCGCAAGCTGTGAGTCATCGGTAAAATCACCGCCGTGTGACAGCATATCTCTGTAAAGCTCTGTTTTAAAGCCCTGGGGCGTCTGAGCGCCGTATAAACCGCTTCTGTCAGGGGTTGCTTCAATAAAACCGTCCTTTACGCATTTAATTGTATCGGTAACAGGAACTGCCGCAATTGCGCCGCCGTTTTCGTATGCCGCCTTTATTACTGCGGAAATGATTTCAGGAGAGGAAAACGGTCTTGCACCGTCGTGTATGAGGGTAACGTCGGTTTCGCCTGCATAAGCGAATGCTGCTTCTGCGGATTTCCCACGGGTGTCGCCGCCCTCGCATACTGCTTTCAGCTTTGTAACACCTGCATTTTTGCAAAGCTCTTTTATTTCATCACACATTCCTTGTTTTGTTGCAATTATTATTTCGCTTACCTCAACGGTATTTTCAAAATTCATAACGCTTCTGAGAAGCACAGGTATACCGCCTACTGAAAGCAGCTGTTTATCCGTGCCTTTCATACGGCTTGAAGCCCCTGCCGCAAGAATTATCCCGGTGCAGTTCATTTAAGCTCCCCCTGTCCCATGTTTTTTCTGTCGCTTAAATCGGTAATCAGACCGACAATTTTCTGAACATGGCCGTTATTTTCCTTTACACATACCACAGTATGTCTTACAGGGCACCAGCTTCCGTCCTTTTTCTTTATACGGTAATCATAGCTGAGAGTTTTCTCAGGCATAAACAAAAGATGGTCATAATCGGCGAAGCGTTCTGTAAAGCCCTTGAAATAATCAGGGTGGATAAGCCCCGCATAGCCTGAACGGTGAACAGAAAAAGAGCCGTTCATAGGTAGGTCAAACATCTCATTCCAGCGCTCCTTGCTTAAAATAGTAAAGCTGTCCTCAGAGGTATCCATTTCATAAATTATGTCAGTCACCGCACGTACAGCGAAATCATACATAAGATACTTTTCCTTTACCGATGTTTCAAGCTCGTCAAGCTTCTGTATATCGCTGATTGAGCCTGCGGTGCAGATTATACCATCGTGTTCAGCGGA
>JAFUNV010000134.1 GCA_017472865.1 Ruminiclostridium sp.
CTCCGTGACAGGATTGACAGCACGCATAATTCCAGCGTTCCTCTTTTGAGCTGTGACTTCATTCTGCCTCTCCTTTCCGTGTGTTTCAGTTTACACAAGGTACTTTGTGTCACCTAGTACCTTGTTGTAACTTATTATAGCACAAGATACCTTGCAACGCAAGGTACTATGTGTACAAAAGTATAAGGAATTTTTTGTGTATATTGGTGGAATTATACCAAAAAGCAGCAAAACAAAACCCCGCAGGAAGGCATTGCCTTCATTTCTTCCCGCCTTTTATAAAAACAATTAATCCCGCTGTCGGTGTGACGGCGGGATTAAAAGCTTTATAGGGCAGAAAGTAATTCTGCGGGTTTGATTATTTCAATCAGCCAAGCTTAGCGTTAGCTTCAGCAATCTGAGTATCGATGATGTTTTCCCATTCAGCACGGAGCTGTGTGTAGGTTTCATCAGCGAATGTGTAAGGACGGCAGAGAACTGCTCTCGTAGGAGAATCGTCCATACCATCAGCAGCACAAGTTACGGATACACCGTTCTTGAAGTCCCAAACGGAAACCATGGAGGTCTTGAGTTCCTGGATAAGGTCAAGGTGCTCATCTGTCCATCCGAAGTCTCTCTTGGACTTTTCTCTCTGAGCTGCTACAACTGCTTCGTCCTTGGAAGCTGCGAGTACGCAGTTGGTCCAAGCTGCAAAGCCGTCGGGGTTGGGAGCGCCGGAGCAGAGCATGTAAGCATCCTGCTTCATAGCCTGATAGTATGTATCAGCGTTGGGGTCGCGAGGATAGGGAACGAACTGTAATTCGTCAGCTTCCCAGCCGAATCTTTCTCTTGTCTTGATCCATGCGTCGGATTCATAAGCCCATGTACCTTCGAGGAAGAATAATGTATCACCGTTGAACCAAGCTCTCTGGTTTGTGGAGTAGCCGTTTAAGTCCCAAGGATAACGATAGTCTTCGGCAGCGAGCTTTTCGATGAACTGCATGCATCTTTCAACTGCGGGGTCGTTTAAGTTGGACTTTAACTTACCGTCTTCGATAGACACCAGCGGAACGCCTGTTGTAGCGAGGAAGCCGTCAGGAACGTTCCAGCCGTCGATTACATACTTGCTTTCGCCGCTGTTCTGGAATACGTCAGCCATTTCAAGGAACTTATCCCATGTCCATTCGCCGTTTCTGTAAAGCTCCAGCGGATCTTCAAGACCGGCTTCGTCGATAATGGTCTTTCTGTACCATAAAATGTAGTTGAGGTTGATATCTGTGATAGCGCACCAGTTCTTGCCGCCCCACATGAACTGATCCATAACGTCTCTGTACTTGGACCAGTCTTCTGTTGTTGTATCAACAATGCCGTCGATAGGCTGGAACATGTTCATGTACGCAGAAATGGGGAAATAGCCGATTTCGAAGGGGAAGATGTCAGGGGAGTCGCCTGCAGCAACCATCTGACCGAGCTTGTCGTAACGGTCAGCATAAGCAACATTGGTCCATACGAAGATTTCGTTTGTGAAATCTGCACCGTAGGAGGAGTTACCCTCTTCGGGAACACCGTACTGAGCCTTGAATATTTCTGCAGCTGCCTGTGTTTCGTCAATATCCCACCATGCAAGCCACTTGATCTTCTTGTCTACACTTTCGATACCGAGGTCAGCTTCAGCAGCAGCATTAGCAGCAGCGTCCTGTACAGCAGCGTCAGTATCAAGGGTTGTTGTTGCAACAGTAGTAGTTGTTGCAGCAGCTTCGGAACCACCTGTCTGCTCAGTTCTGCCGCCACCCTGACCACAGCTTGCTACGGAAAGAAGTGTTGCAAAAGCAAGAACAGACGATAAAATCTTCTTAGTCTTTTTCATTATTAGCCTCCTTGAAAAATTTCACGGACAGACCGAAAGGGTCTGAACGTCTATACTAAAATTATACCAGTTATAACGCTTATTGTCAATCTGTATATGTCTAAATTTTAATCTCGACTTTTTGTTTAAAAGTAACAAATTAACTTAAATTTTTCACTTAATTTACTTTATTAGGCGGTTTTAAGGCAGATTTATGCGGTTATGACAAATCAGTGCTATAAAAAAGGGGCGGCTGCCAGCTGCCCCACGGGATATTGAATTATTATAACATACTGCCCATAAGCGCGGAGTAATACTCTGAAACGCCGTTGTAACTGTCCTCACTGTCGCTGACCGTGCCTGCATAAGAGGAAACCAGCGAAGCGGTTGAGGCTATATTTCCGAGAAGCGACGAGGGGAGAGGATTACCGCCGCCCTCATAGCTCATATAACCGTTTTCAAAAGCAATGCCCGAAGCTGCAAGCGCCTCTGCCGAGCCCTGAAGCATGGCAGAAAATGCATTCTTGTACATATACGCCGAAGAGCTGCTCTCAGCCCCTAGCATTGTCATCAGCTTATTGTAATCTGACACAAAATCCGTCATGGCGGTGATATTCTGAGCGCCCGTACCGTTTACTGTCAGAAGCTGTTCGGCAGAAGCGGAAAGACTGTCCGCCGCGTTTTTAAGAGCAGACGAGCCGCTTTCAGAAAGACCCGAAAAGCCCAGTGCAGTAAGCACCGCGCCTGCTGTGGTATCCTCGCCGCTGTTCTGAATTGCATAGAGAAGATTGCTGCCGCTGATAGAATTTACAGCCGTGCTCTTTTCAGAGGAAAGAGTATTGCTGCCTGTGGCCGAAACAACCTTCGTTTCATTATCGGTGCTGCTGAGATAGCTTTTCAGCACCTGACCGAAGCTGTCGGAACCGGTTTCTTCGCCGCGGACACGGCTTTTGAAGCTGTCAATTTTTGTGCGTATGGTTTCGCCTATGGCACCATATTCGTAAATGTACAATCCCGACACCTCCTTTTATACTGTCACTATTTTAGCATAAATTTACCCGCATTTCAAGAGCCCTGCGCATATTTTCCGCAAAATCGGGAACAATTAAGGTAAATTCATGAAAAGAGGTATTATTTATGCAGTTAGACGGTTCAAAAACACTGGAAAATCTCAAAACCGCCGTTTCGGGCGAATCCCAGGCGCGTACAAAGTACACCATTTACGGCGAGCTTGCCCGTAAGGAGGGCTTTGAGGAAATCGGCGATATCTTCGACCGCACCGCCGCCAACGAAAAGGCTCACGCCGAGCTTTGGCTGTCAATTATCAGCGAGGGAATCCCCGAAAATACCCGCAAGGCACTGGAAAATGCCGCAGGGGGCGAGCATTACGAATGGACGGATATGTATGCAGGCTTTGCAAAAACCGCCCGTGAGGAGGGCTTCGACAATATTGCAGCGCTTTTTGATATGGTCGGGGCAATCGAACGTGAGCACGAGGCACGCTACCGCAAGCTTATCGAGCTTATCGACGGCGGCAAGGTGTTCACCGAAGAGGGCGAAATCGTCTGGCTCTGCCGTAACTGCGGTCACCTCCACCACGGCAAAACCGCACCGCAGGTCTGCCCTGTCTGCAAGAAACCGCAGAGCTATTTTGAACGTCACGGCGCGGCAACTATCGACGGTTGATTTTATTTTCCGCGCTTCTGCGCGGAAATGTCGGGGGAACCTTCCCCCGACACCCCCTATGCTTTTTGCTTCGCAAAAAGCAACTCCGCACCTGCGGCGCGGATTGCGCGCCCTTCGGGCGCGCCAAAAAGCCGAACGGTAAAATACCGTCCGGCCTCGAAAAATGATTTCGTTTTTGGCTGAGATAAATCTCAAATTAACCCTTTACAGAACCGAGAGTTACACCTGCAACGATGAACTTGGAGAAGCAGAAGTAAACAATCATAACGGGTACGATAGCAAGTGCGAGAACCATGTAAACTTCACCGAAGTTAAGTGTAGCAAGCTCACGGCCACGTACGAACGCAATCCAAAGAGGCATTGTCTTCATCTCGGGCTTATCAAGGATAAGTGCGGGCATGAAGTAGTTGTTCCAGGAAGCTGTGAAGGAGAAGATAGCCTGAACAGCAAATGCCGGCTTTAAGATAGGAAGAATGATTTCGTTAAAGGTTCTGAATTCATTGGAACCGTCGATACGAGCGGCTTCAACAATATCAAGAGGGAGAGAGCTTTCCATGTATTGCTTCATGAAGAAGAATACAGTAGGTGCCGCAACAGCAGGTACGATTAACGGAATGAAGTTGTTGGTAAGATTCCAGTCGTTCATTAAGTTGTAGAAACCGAGTGCGGAAACCTGTGTAGGAATTGTCATGATAAGAAGGATAGCGTTGAAGAAAGCCTTCTTACCGGGGAAGTTATAAACATGAACACCGTAAGCGGTCATACCCGAGAAATATACGGAAAGTAAAGCGGATAAACCGGAGACGATAAGAGAGTTCAGAAGACCCTGGATAACCTTGAGGTTGGGGTCATTGATAACGCCCTTGAAGTTTCTTACAAGCTGAGAGCCGGGAAGGAACGAAAGGGAGGTCTGAATCTCATTGTGTGATCTTGTCGCGTTAATTAA
Organism: Ruminiclostridium sp.; assembly: GCA_017472865.1. GTDB lineage: Bacteria > Bacillota > Clostridia > Oscillospirales > Ruminococcaceae > Ruminiclostridium_E. The sequence goes on from JAFUNV010000134.1 coordinate 4,458, forward strand.
AAGGAGATAGAAGAAGAATATAGCAAGAAAAGCAAAGATGGAAAGAACAACGTAGCAGACAATACGATGTATGGTAAGGCTTACGCTCTTTTCTTCGTCATAAGCATTCATTCTTGCTTTTGTCTTAGAAGAAGCCATTCTTACTTTCCTCCTTTCAGTGCTTTTTTAGCACGGCTCTTTTCACGTCTTTCGACACCTGCGTCAGTGAAGAAGTAGTAAACAACCATACTGAGAACAGCGCAGATAACGAAGATAACTACGGAAACGGCACCGCCCTGACCATAGTTCTTGGAACGGGAAATAAGAGTATTCAGATACATGATAAGAGTTGTTGTACTGTCGTTCGGGTTACCCTTACCGTTGGTCAGGATCGAAGGAACGTCGAACATCTGGAGACCGCCGACAAGAGAAGTGATAAGAACGTAGATTAAGATAGGTCTGATAATAGGAAGAACTATCTTCCAGAAAATCTGGCTTGAAGTACAACCATCAATTTCAGCAGCTTCGACAATGGAAGCGTCAACGCCCATCATGGCTGCCATAAGAAGGATTGTGGTATTACCGAACCACATGAGGAAGTTCATAAGAGCAACAAGTCCGCGGGCACTGTATGTATGAGCCATAAAGCTGAAGGGCTCGCCGCCTGTGAAGTTCTTGATAACTTCGTTGATAGGTCCGATGTTGGAGAAGAGCAGCATGAACATCATGGAGAATGCAGCTGCCATGATAAGGTTAGGCATATACATAACAGTCTTGAAGAAGCCTAAGCCCTTGAGACGGAGTCTCACATTGGTAAACCAGTAAGCAAATAATAAAGAAATGATAATCTGGGGAATGAAGCCCATTACCCACATAATCAGAGTGTTGCCGAGATAGTCAAAAATACGACCCTCAGAGAAGAGGTTTACGTACTGCTGAAGACCTACGAAGCGTTCAACGGTTTCCCATGTTGCAGTGTTTGTGTACTTTTCAAAGAATGAGAAGTAGAAAGTCTGTAAAAGGGGAACAAGGTTGAAAATCAGATAAACAACAATAAACGGCGCGATGAAGAAATATCCCCACTTTTCGTAGCTGATACTCTTACGCTTCTGAGGTGCCGCTACGCTTGAATTAGCCATAATGCCGAAATCCACCTTTCGATATTTTGGTAAAAAAAGGGAGTAAGACAATATTCATATCTTACTCCCGATTTTTTTAGTTAGCTATTACCGAAGTAATATACGTCACATTTGACGATTAAGCCTGGGGAACTGTGAGTTCAGGATATGTATCCTTCATCTTGGTGTAGAAGTTGTTGAGAGCTTCTTCCTTAGTAGCTTCACCCATGAAGTAGTCGTTCATGCACTGCTGGAAGTTTTCGTTGCAGAGCTGGTCGTAAGCAGAGATGTTGGAGCAGTCAATGTTACCTGCAGCAGCAGCGAAGAGAGCGATGTGGTTCTGACCACCGAGGAAAGCGGAGCCGAATGTAGGATCAGCAGCGATTTCGTCCATAGCAGCCTTGTTGTTTGTGTAGTCCTGAGTATCAAGTGTGATCTGCTTCATTGTAGCAGTATCGCAAGTGAGTCTCTTCATGATGTCAGCAATTAAAGTGGGGTTGTCTGTGCCAGTAGCTGCGCAGATCCATGTACCGCCCCAGTAGTAAGCCTGAGGACCTTCACATACTGCGTAGTCACCGAAGATACCGTTGCCAACTTCCTGAGGAGCGTCAGCATCTGCTAAAGAGTTGCCAAGGAGTGTGAAGTTGATACCCCATGTGGAGTAGAAGAAGCCGAATGTCTTACCTTCGGGACCCTGTTCCTTAGCCCAAGCGTCAGACCAGAGACCTACGTCCTTCTGAGAGTAACCGTTGTCCTGGAATACCTTAGTATCGTCAGCCCACTTCATGATGTTGTCGTCAACTACGAGGTTGCCGTCAACTACCCAAGGAGTTGTAACGTTGTTGGAGTATGTTCTGTATGCATCAGCATAACCAGCGAGCATTGTGTAGCCAGCGTCCTTCATCTTAGCAGCAACATCGTTGAACTTTGTCCAGTCGGAGAGCTGTGCCTGTACTTCTGTAGGATCATCTGTACCGAGAACTTCCTTAGCGATGGATCTTCTGTAAGCGAAGAGGCCGGGAGTTGCCTGCCATGTAACACCCTTGAGAGCGCCGTCAACAGTAACGATCTGCTGTGTGTAAGCGTACTGGTTAGCGAGGTCAGCGTCTGTGATGCCGAGGTCAGCAACGTTCATAGCGTAGGGAGAGTTTGTGTACTTGAGAGCGTAGTCAGCTTCGATAAGGAAGATATCAACCTTGTCGTCAGCAGCTGCGGAAGCCTGAGCTACGAGAGCTTCGTCGAGCTTCTGCTGGTAAACGCCACCTTCGTTGGTGTTGATTACCCAGTTAACTGTTACGCCAGCAGCTTCAGCGATGTCAGCAGCGTAAGCGTTGTAACGATCCTGGAATTCTGTGTTCCAGCAGTAAACGTTGAGAACCTTACCTTCTGCAGCGTCGTCTGCAGCGGGAGCGTCTTCTGCATCATCAGCAGGAGCAGCTTCTGTTGTTGTGTCGGCAGCATCATCTGCAGCGGGAGCAGCTGTTGTTGTTGTTGTTGTGTCGTCAGTTGTTGTTTCGCCACAACCAGCAACGGAAAGAATCATAGCTGACGCTAAGAGAGCTGTCATTATTCTTTTCTTCATAACTTTTTTCCTCCAAAAATGTCGTGGTTTTAATATGTAGATTAAAACCGTGGTTAGAATTAAATTTACAGTGGCACTTCTCCGTCGCCTTAGGGCGGGGTGAGGTGTTCTGCAATTTACATTTGTAACTATATCACAAATCCGAACCTTTTGCAAGTCTTTTTTTGAAAAATTTTTGCAAGCGCCCCCCGAAAACGTTTTCATTCAACAGATTTTCGTCAGATTTTGGTTAAAATCACGAAGAAAAAACATTATGTTTTCAACCGCATTGCCGCGCCGCCTGCACTTACGGAAATTCCCTTTAAACCGCGATTTTCCCTTTGAAAACCATTATGAGAGCTCGGGTTTTCAACCGTTTTTTCTGCACAAGTTTCAACAATGTTGTTGAAAGCTTAATGTGCAAAATGCCGAAAAAGTTTTTATTTGTTTTGTAAACGTTATCCGTAAGGTTTTTTTGTAGAATTTTTTCTGATTGTACCTAAAAAGTAACCATAATTTTCCTAATTTTAGCTAAATTCTATACTAAACCACTTAAAAATACCCCTTTAATTTGGTTTTTTCTCCTCTTGTGCAATATATTTCTTTTTAATGGTATATTATAATATAAATATGTTCAACTTTTTTTCGTAAAACGCTTGAATTTACCATCGAAATATAGTAGAATATAGGTATACTTTTCTATTTCATAATTCCTGTCTACTTATTATAGTACATGCGAGGTAAAAGGCTATGTTATTATTTATATCATGCTCACACTCACGATATGACTCTGACAGACGGGATAATTGCAAATAAATGGCTGTACGTGCGCGCACAGCTATTATTTTTTTGAAAGGAGCAACACCATGAAAAAAGTAGGAATCGTTATGGGAAGCGACAGCGACTTTCCCGTTGTAAGAAAGGCGGCGGAGGCCTGCGCCGAGTTCGGAGTGCCCTTTGAGCTCCACGTAATGTCGGCTCACCGTTCCCCTGCAGAGGCTGCGGAGTTCGCTAAGAATGCACGCGAAAACGGCTTCGGCGTGCTTATCGGTGCAGCAGGTATGGCGGCTCATCTTGCAGGTGCGCTGGCCGCAAACACAACTCTCCCCGTTATTGCTCTGCCTGTAAAGGCTAAGGTTCTGGACGGAATGGACTCTCTCCTTTCCTCGGTTATGATGCCTCCAGGCGTTCCCGTTGCCTGCGTAGGTATAGACTGCGCCGCAAACGCAGGATATCTCGCGGTACAGATTTTATCCGTTTCCGATGACGAGCTCGCCGCTAAGTACGCAGAATTCAAGGAAAAGCAGCATCAGAAGAACCTCGATGCAGAAAAGAAAATGCAGGAAACAGCCAAGGAAATAGGCTGACAGAAAGAAAGAACAGGTGTTAATATAACATTTTGAAATCCACATTGCTGTGCGAAGCTTTCACAGGCATTTGGGGCTGCCGCCCCTAGCCCCCGCCAAGCCTTTTATAAAAGGCTTGACCGAAAATTTTTTATACTCGCTTCGCTCGGTATTTTGCGAGAATAAAGATTTTTAAGACAGTTATGTACGCACCTCAAAGAAAGGAATTATTTTATGGGCGGATTTTTCGGAGCAGTCTCAAAGAATGACTGCGTAACCGATGTATTTTTCGGTACCGACTTTCACTCACACCTCGGTACGAAAAGAGGCGGTATGACCGCATACAGTGCAGAAGAAGGCTTCCAGAGAGCCCTGCACAGCATTGAGACCACACCCTTCAGAACCAAATTTGAAAACGAGGTTGCAGACATGAGGGGCGGACTTTGCATAGGCTGTATAAGCGACAGCGACCCCCAGCCTATTCTCTGCCGTTCAAAATTCGGTACCTACGCTATCTGCAATATAGGTCTAATCGGCAACTATGACGCTCTGGTGCAGGAGCTGTTCGATGCGGATTATGCAAGCTTTGAAACCATGAGCAGCGGTATGATCAACACCAGCGCCCTTGTCGGCTTTCTTATTTCACAGAAGGAAACCATGGTAAAGGGCATAGAATATGCTCAGGAAAGAGTCAGCGGAACTCTCTCCCTTGCAATACTCACAAAGGACGGAATTATCCTTTCAAGGGACAAGAACGGACGTCTTCCCATTATTATCGGAAAAAGAGACGACGGCTACTGCTTCTCCCTTGAGTCCTTCGCCTTCCAGAAGCTGGGCTATGAAACCTATAAAGAGCTTGAAGCAGGCGAAATAGTAATGCTTACCGCAGAGGGCGTGGAGGTGCTCAAGGAGGGCAATAAATCCTGCAAACGGGTCTGCTCCTTCCTGTGGACATATTACGGCTACCCCAACGCAGTTTATGAGGGCGTTACGGTTGAGACAATGCGTACCAGAAACGGCGAAATCATGGCGGAAACCGACATAAAGAACGGCAGACTCCCCGACGTTGACTACGTGTGCGGCGTTCCCGATTCGGGCATTCCTCACGCCATAGGCTACGCAAACCGCAGCGGTATCCCCTTCGCAAGACCCTTTGTAAAATACACTCCCACCTGGTCCAGAAGCTTCATGCCCCAGAACCAGAATATGAGAAACCACGTGGCAAAGATGAAGCTTATCCCCGTGCATGAGCTTATCGAAGGCAAAAAGCTCCTCTTCGTTGACGACAGTATCGTAAGAGGCACACAGATGCGTGAGACGGTTGAATTCCTCTACGAGAACGGTGCAAAGGAAGTGCATATGCGCTCTGCCTGTCCGCCCATCATGTATGGCTGCAAGTATCTGAATTTCTCACGCAGCAACTCTGAGCTTGACCTTATCGCAAGAAAGATTATCCACGAGCGCGAGGGCGAAGCAGGCGTACAGTTCATACGCGAATACTGCGACTCCTCCACCGAGAGAGGAAAGTACCTCCGCGACGAAATCTGCCGCCGCCTGAAGCTCACCTCCCTTGAATTCCAGTCCCTGCCGGGCACAGTAAAGGCCATCGGTCTCCCCGAATGTGAGCTGTGCACCTACTGCTGGACAGGAAACGAGTAAAACAATTAAGGACTCAGCTTTGCTGACAGATTATAAATAACATTTACCGAAAGGAACATAAAATCATGAAAAACAGTTTTTCCGAAAGCTACAAGGCTGCGGGCGTTGACGTAACCGCAGGCTATGAATCCGTAAAGCTTATGAAGAAGCACGTAGAAAGAACAAATATCCCCGGCGTAATGGACGGCATAGGCGGCTTCGGCGGTCTTTTCGCTCTCGACTTAAAGGGAATTGACGAGCCTGTTCTCGTTTCCGGCACAGACGGCGTAGGCACAAAGCTGAAGCTCTCCATGCTCCTCGACAAGCACGATACTATCGGTATAGACGCAGTTGCTATGTGCGTAAACGACATTATCTGCTGCGGCGCAAAGCCCCTTTTCTTCCTTGACTATATCGCTTGCGGCAAGAACTACCCCGAAAAGATTGCGGAAATCGTTGCAGGTGTTGCAGAGGGCTGCGTACAGTCAGGCTGTGCGCTTATCGGCGGCGAAACCGCTGAACACCCCGGCATGATGCCCGATGATGAATATGATATCGCAGGCTACTGCACAGGCGTTGTGGACAAGAAGAAGATTATTGATAACAACACCGTTGCCGAGGGCGACGCAATCATCGGTCTTGCTTCCACAGGCGTACACTCCAACGGCTTCTCCCTTGTAAGAAAGGTATTCGATATCACAAACAAGGAAGTTCTTATGGAAGTACTCCCCGACGGCAGAACTCTTGGCGAAGCTCTCCTCGCCCCCACAAAGATTTATGTAAAGGCTGTGCTTGCCCTCCTCGAAAAGGTTAATGTAAAGGCTATCAGCCATATCACAGGCGGCGGCTTCAACGAGAATATCCCACGTTCTCTCCCCGAAGGAAAGACCGCCAAAATCAAGAAGAACAGCTACGAAATCCCCTATATCTTCAAGCTTTTACAGGAACGCGGAAACGTAAACGAGCACGATATGTACAACACCTTTAACATGGGTATCGGTATGTCAATTGTAATCCCCAAGGAAAGCGTTGCTGAAGCTATCGCGCTTATGAAGGAATTTGACATTGCCGCTTATGAAATCGGTGAAATCGTCAACGGTAGCGAAGGTATCATCATCGAATAATTCTCCCGAAAGGAGCAATACATATATGAAAAATATTGTGGTTCTTGTTTCGGGCGGCGGAACAAATTTACAGGCTCTTATCGACGCGGAAAAGCGCGGAGAGCTTGGAAACGGAAAAATCACCTGCGTTATCGCCTCAAAGGCTGACGCATTCGCCCTTGAACGTGCAAAAAACAACGGCATAAAGGCAGTTACCCTTATCCGTAAGGACTACGCCGACGTTGCCGCTTACAGCAAGGCTATGACCGACCTTCTGATTGCCGAAAAGGCTGATTTGGTGGTTTACGCAGGCTTTATGACTATCTTAGACCAGCAGGTCTGCAATGCCTTCCCTTATAAGATGATGAACGTCCACCCCGCACTTATCCCCTCCTTCTGCGGAAAGGGCTTCTACGGGCTTCACGTCCATGAAGCGGCTCTCGCAAAGGGTGTAAAGCTCAGCGGCGCTACCGTACATTTCGTAACAGAGGAATGTGACGGCGGTCCTATCATTTTACAGAAGGCAGTTGAAGTCAAAAACGGCGATACACCCGAAACCCTCCAGAAAAGAATCATGGAGGAAGCTGAATGGAAAATCCTGCCGAAAGCGGTACAGCTTTTCTGTGACGACAAAATCACAGTTCAGGACGGAAAGGCTGTAATCAATGAGTAATCCAAACAATTCACTTCATAGAGGACAGCAGATGGAAATACATTGTCCGAACTGCGGCAGGTTAGTCGGCACATTCGTTATGGGAGATTACCGCTACGGAAGTCCGCTGAAAACCTGTCCGAAATGCAAAACTGAATATATAAACCCTGTTTTTCATGAAATAGAGGTTGATGGAATTTCTCCTGACGCTTTCAATATAAAACTGCTTGCAACAGGTATTCTTATTGGTATTATATTCTTCGCCATAAGTGCGGTAATACATTATTCCGAGGTAACCACGCAGAGATATTACCATACCGCTCCTATAGCAATTATGATAATTTCAGTAATAGTTATCCTTTTCGCCATCGGCAATATAATATTAATCAAAACAGGTCTTAAAGCCAAACGTACAGAACGCAAAAGGCAGGAATCCGTCGAGCGTATGAGCAATCCCGCATACGCATTAAGACTTAAAGAACTCGGCTATAACGTTCCCGAAAAATATCTCCCTCAGGAATATTCAGTAAATAATTAAATTTCAGTTTAAAATAAAAACGAAAGGAAAAGTAACTATGGAAACAATCGCATTTGAAAAGGAACTCACCACTCTCCCCTACCACGGCAGAGGAATCATGCTCGGCAAGTCTGCTGACGGCAAGAAGGCAGTTATCGCTTACTTCATCATGGGCAGAAGCGAAAACAGCCGTAACCGTGTATTCGTAGAAGACGGCGACGGAATCAGAACCCAGGCCTTTGATGAATCCAAGATGGTTGACCCCCACCTTATCATCTACGCTCCCGTACGCGTTCTCGGCAACAAGACTATCGTTACAAACGGCGACCAGACCGACACAATCTATGAGCTTATGGACAAGCAGATGACCTTTGAGCAGTCCCTCAGAACACGTGAATTTGAGGACGACAAGCCCAACTACACACCCCGTATTTCGGGCATCATCCGCCTTGAAAACGACGGCATGAACTACGCTATGTCCATTTTAAAGAGCGATGACGGCAACCCCGACTGCTGCATCAGAAATACTTATGCTTATCAGGGTCCCGAAAACGGCGTGGGTCGCTTTATCCACACCTACGCACGCGACGAAGAAAACGGCAGACTCCCCAGCTTCGAAGGCGAACCCAAGAAGGTGATTATCCCCGACCTTGACATCGACGCTTTCACAAAGCTCGTATGGGAAAACTTAAACGCCGACAACAAGGTTTCTCTCTTCACAAGATATATTGATTTAGAGACAGGAAAGTGGGAAAGCAGAATTGTAAACAAAAACGTTTAATAAAGGAGAATAAAACAATGACAGAACTCGAACTCAAATACGGCTGTAACCCTAACCAGAAGCCCTCAAGAATTTTTATGGAAAACGGCGAGCTTCCTATTGAAGTATTAAACGGAAAGCCCGGCTATATCAACTTTATGGACGCTTTCAACGGCTGGCAGCTTGTAAAGGAATTAAAGAAAGCAACAGGTCTCCCTGCCGCTACCTCCTTCAAGCACGTTTCTCCCGCAGGCGCAGCAGTTGGTCTGCCTTTAAGCGATACATTAAAGAAAATCTACTGGGTAGATGATTTAGGCGACCTTACACCCCTCGCTTGCGCTTACGCAAGAGCAAGAGGCGCAGACAGAATGTCCTCCTACGGCGACTTCATCGCACTTTCCGACGAATGTGACGCTTGCACAGCAAAGATGATTCAGCGTGAGGTTTCCGACGGTGTTATCGCTCCCGGCTACACAGCTGAGGCTCTTGAAATCTTAAAGTCCAAGAGAAAGGGTACATACAACATCATCAAGATTGACGAAAACTACGTTCCTGCTCCTATCGAAAGAAAGCAGGTTTACGGCATTACCTTTGAACAGGGCAGAAACGAGCTTGTTATTGATGAAAACCTTTTTGCAAATATGGTAACAGACAACAAGACTCTCCCCGAATCCGCAAAGATCGACCTTGCAATCGCACTTATCACACTTAAGTACACACAGTCCAACTCCGTAGCTTATGCTTGCGGCGGACAGGCTATCGGTATCGGTGCAGGCCAGCAGTCAAGAATCCACTGCACAAGACTTGCAGGAC
>JAFUNV010000135.1 GCA_017472865.1 Ruminiclostridium sp.
ACCTATAAGAGTAAATACGATCCAGCTGAAGCCAGCCAGTAAAAGTCCTGTCTTTGCTACCTTTGAAGCCAGCTCACGATTCTTTTCACCAAGGCTTTTTGATAAAAAAGCACTGATACCTACGCCTGTACCCGAGCCTACCGCTATCATAAGATTCTGCATAGGAAATGCAACGGTAACGCCTGTAAGAGCGTCCTGGCTGAACTGTGCAACGAAGATACTGTCAACAATATTATAAAGCGCCTGAATAATCATTGAAATCATCAGAGGCAGCGACATGGAAAGCAGCAGCTTTCCTTCGGACATTACGCCCATTTTGTTTTCTTTTGTTTCTACCATTTTTTATTCCTTTATTTTTATATCTGTTATTTAACCGCTTTGGCGGAATTGATTATGCCGTAAGCTTCTTCAAGAGAATCTGTGCGGATTTGTATTACCGTTCTTACATCAAGGTCATTTGTTGTGAAAATTCTTAATGATAAGGTGTAATTCCCGTTTTCGTCGGCATTTCCGTTATTGCTGATATCGATAAAGCCACGGATGTCGTCACGTTCATATATAAGAGTTGTTTCGTCTGCAAAGCCGTGCGCCTTATAATCTCCTCCGAAAAGAAAAGTTTTTGCTGCGTCGAGATCAAAGAAATTATAATGTTCATTTTCTAAGAGATATATCCCCTTGAACAGGTCATATGCCTTTTCGGGATAACCCAGTCCAAAGCTTTCAAAAGCTTTCTTTACAGCGTCGTGCTTTGGTGCAGGAATTTTGTTTGAAAATCTTGCAGTGGTGAAGAAAAAAGTGGTGTTCTGTATTGTCGGCTTTACCACCCACAGCCACTCATTTTCCCCTCTTTCATATTCCGCAGACGTACCGCTGTATTTTTGGGGTTCAACCTCCGTGAAATCCGCAGGAAGCTCTACCGAAATATGCCCATTTTCATAGGTAAAGGTATTGTCATTCTTAATGGAAAAATCCGTGAAATACTCAAACGGCTCGCCTACATCAGGTATCTTTTCCTGAACCATGTTATACACATCAAGCCTCGGCGAAAGCCAGTTTTTGTAAAATGTATTCCCTGCTACCAGAAGAGCCAACGCAATAACCGAAATAATTATTATTTTCTTTTTCATTTTCCTCTCCTGTATAACGGGCGGCTGATAGCCGCCCCTACATTTTTATTCGCTAAGGAAATGCTCCATAAGTGTATGACCTATTTCAACATATCTGCCTGTCTTTTCGGCAGCTTCCTCTGTGAAACAGTCTACGCCGTTCTCAGGCTTTGTGCTGTTCCAGATAAGGTAAGGCACGGGAGCGTTTGTATGTGTCTTAAGTGCAAGAGGTGTGGGGTGATCAGGACAGATAAGTACCTTTAATTCTTCACCCTGGAATGCCTTTAATACAGGTCCTAAGATAAGCTCGTCAATAAGCTCAATTGCCTTTATCTTGTTCTGCACCTCAAAGCGGTGGCCACACTCGTCGGGGGCTTCAACGTGGATATATACAAAGTCGCGTCCGTCCTTAAGCGCCTTGATTGCCGCTTCTGCCTTGCCGCTGAAATTAGTGTCTATGTAGCCTGTTGCGCCGTTAACGTTGATAACGTCCATTTCTGTAAACTTGCCGATGCCCTTTAAAAGGTCAACCGCGCTTATCATAGCACCTGTCTTGCCGTACTTTTCGGTAAAGGGCATAAGGCTCTTACGCACGCCCTCGCCCCAGAACCAGAGGCTGTTTGCAGGGCGAAGTCCCTTTGCTTCTCTTGCCTTGTTTACAGGGTGATCCTTGAGTAAATCATAGGATTTCTTCATCATTTCAAGTAAAGGCTTGCTGTTATCGTTGAAGCCTAAGTATTCCTTAATGGGTTTGCCTGTAATGTCATGGGGAGGTGTAAGTGTGCCTACATCAAGTGTACCGTTGTTCCAGATAAGGCAGTGACGGTAGCTTACGCCGCTGTAATAATGGAATACATCTGTATCAAGCTTTTCTGCGATAAATTTCATAAGCTCAGCAGCTTCCTCAGTAGAAATATCGTCAGCGCAGTAATCAAGGATAGTCTTATCCTCGTAAACTGCTTCATCGGATAATGTTACGAGATTTGCTCTGAAAGAAACATCGGTAGGCTTCATATCGATACCGATACTGCCTGCCTCAAGGGGTGAGCGGCCTGAATAATAGATAGCGGGATCATAACCCAAAACAGAAAGGTTAGCAACATCGCTGCCGGGCTTTATGCCGTCAACTACCGTCTTTACAAGACCGATTTCCGCTGTCTTTGCGAGAGTATCCATGTTGGGCTTCTTTGCGCAGCCCATAGGTGTGTTGTCACCTAAATCCTCACGCTTTAAATCTGCCATACCATCGCAGAGTAAAACTACATACTTCATTTTGTTGTCCTTCTTTCTTTGAATTTCTCTAAAAACCATATATTATGGGCGGTGAACTCCTTGCCGTTTAAATAGTTAAGAATTCCGCCGTCTGTACTGAAATTAAAAATCAGCTTATAGCTGTAAAGAGCCTGATAAGGATAGCCCTTTTCCTTATTTATTTTGTTTACACCGTACTTTCCGTCGCCTAAGAGAAAATGCCCTATATATGCCATATGGGCACGTATCTGATGAGTTCTGCCTGTTATCAGGTCAACCTCCAAAAGGCTGTCTCCGCCGCAGGTTTCAAGCACCTTATAGGCGGTAACTATCGTTCTGTTCTGAGGCGTTTTTTTATCGGAAATTACAACTCTGTTTTCTTTTTCATTTTTATAAAGATATGCGGTAAGCTTTGCGCTTTTCTGCTTAGGAACACCGTTCACTGCACATAAATAAAGCTTTGTAAGCTCTCTGTCCTTTACCTTTTGGTTAAGAATTCTGAGGCTTTCGGCATTTTTCGCCGCAATAACAATACCGCCCGTATTTCTGTCAATACGATTACACAGCGCAGGCGCAAAAGAAAATTCCTCTTCGGGCTTGTATTCGCCCTTTTTATAAAGATAATTCTTTATGCGGTTTATAAGAGTATCTGCGGTGTTGTCGTTATCCTCATGCACCACAAGTCCCGGCTGTTTATCCACAAGGATAATGTTTTCATCCTCATAAATAATATCGATAGCCCCGTCGGTGCGGAGAAAATCGTCGTCAGCCGTTTTCTGCTTTTCAAAGAACTCGTCCTTTATATAGAGGGCGATTACATCGCCCTCATTAAGCTTGTAGTTAGCTTCGGTACGCTTTCCGTTTACCTTTATATCCTTTTTACGGATTGTCTTACAGATAAGGCTCTGAGGAAGTTCAGGATAAGTCTTTGCAAGAAAACGGTCAATTCTCTGCCCTGCCGCATTTTTATTTACAGTTACCTGTTTCATCTCTGGATACGGGTAAAGCCGTACTTTTCAAAATGCTCACAGGCTTCTTCGATAAACTCGTTAGGATTTGCACAGCGCTCACCCACAGCGGAAAGACCGCTTACTGCGTCATTCCATTTTGCAGTTGTTTCGTCGTTGTCCTCGCCTGAGAACCACACTTCACTGTGCCATGTGCCGAACTTTAAACCGATAATATAAGGCTTTGTCATAATATTTTCCTTTCCGAATATGGGCGAAGCTTGTTCGCCCCTGTATTACATTTTAGAGCCTTTTGCCCCCTTGGCGCCGCCAAGAGTGATATTTTCAAGAATGTTTGTATCAAAGGAGAAGCTGATAGATTTATTTTCACGCTCACGCTTGAACGCTAAGCTTATCATTCTGTC
>JAFUNV010000136.1 GCA_017472865.1 Ruminiclostridium sp.
CTCTCATGCTTATGTCACAGGGTGATGAAGGCGCGGCACGTCTCGAAAATATCCGCGAGCTTAAATCGGCTATGATTACTTTCTGCGAAGAAAATGAAAGCCACAGTCTCTTCGATTATCTGGAGCAGGTGGCGCTTATTTCTGATATCGACAGCTATGAAGCGGAAGAAGACAGGGTAGTTCTTATGACAATGCACGCCGCTAAGGGTCTGGAATTTGAGAGAGTGTTCATAGTCGGTGCAGAAGAGAACATTTTCCCGTCTTACCGTTGTCTTGCTGACCCCTTTGACCTTGAAGAGGACAGACGCCTTTGCTATGTGGCGATTACCCGTGCAAAGCGTAAGCTGTACGTTACAACGGCTGAAAACCGCCTCTTGTACGGTCAGACCATGCATAACAGGATTTCACGCTTTATAGGTGAAATTCCAAATGAATATGTTGAATACGTGGATAAGGTTCAGAGGGTTTCGCTGGGTGGAAATGCGCGTGTTGTCAAGCCTAACTATCTCCGTGACCACAGCGTCAAGCGTTTACAGCCTGAGGAAGTAAGTGTTGAAACCTTCTCGGCAGGTGACCGCATCAGCCACAGAGTTTTCGGCGAGGGCACTGTTCTCAGTTCTTCGCCTGTGGGCAATGATGTTCTGCTGGAAATAAGCTTTGATAACGTAGGCACCAAAAAGCTTATGGCAAAATTTGCGAAAATCACGAAAATATAAAAATCTGCAAAAAAATTTCATTTTCCTATGGAAATTTTCGTGGATATGTGCTATACTAGAATTATAAATATGTTGTGAAGAGGAGATGAGTCTATGCCTGAACCTATTAACGGAACTTTAACAGTGGATACTGATGATAAATTCATGACGGCTCACCTTATTGTGTACGAGCCTGAGTTCGGCGGTAAGCCTGTTACTTATCAGCAGGTTTGCGATGAGCTGACACTGAAGAACATACGTCATAATGTAGATTTTGACGCTATAAAGAATGTTTTTGAGGATAATATTTTCGGAAAAAGCGTTCTGGTGGCAAAGGGCGATTCTCCTGTTGATGGTGAAAACGGAAAGGTTCTTTACCATTTCAAACAATCTGATGCTCAGGAATTCAAGGAAGATAAATATGGTAATGTTGATTATCATGACCTTGGATTAATCCATAATATTGTTGAAGGTACGATTATTGCTGAAATTATTCCGGAAACAACGGGCACTCCCGGTAAGGATGTCCGTGGTATTGAGATTCCGCAGCGCCCCGGCAATCCTCCCGTTTATTCCATAGGAACTGGCGTAAAGGCGTCGGCGGACGGTTTTATCCTTTTCGCAGGGATTTCAGGCAACCTTAAATGGACGAAGAACCAGTTTGTGGTTGAAAAGGACGTTACAATTTCGGGTGACGTTGATGTTTCCGTAGGTAACATTGATTTTATCGGTGATGTTATTGTAAGAGGAAATGTAGAAGAGGGCTATGAAATCAAGTCGGGCGGAAATATTACGATTTTCGGTTCGGTTACAGGTGCAAAAATCACTGCCGCGGGTAATGTTGCTATTCACATGGGTGTTGTAAGCTCTGAAGTAAGCGGCGTTGATGTGTCCGCAAGCTTCTTCGAAAACAGTGACATAAACGCGAAAGGTAAGCTCACTGCGCAGAATTTCATTGCGTGTCAGGCTATGTGCGCGGGCAAGCTTACTGCTTCGGGCGGTAAGGCGGCAATTATCGGCGGAAAATATACAAGCCTTTCTGATATTGAAGCCAATATTATCGGTTCGGATACATATACGCGAACCCTTCTCGTACTGGGCAACACCGCCGTTCTTACCGAAGAGCGTGTTGAGCTTATGAAAAAAATAGACGAGTTTGAAAATCAGATAGACCAGCTCGGTAAAATCTGCTCTGCTTTACAGCTTCAGAAGAAGGCTGCACCTCTGACCGAGGACAGAGAAGAAATGCTGGTTACCTCCATACGTGCAAAATATGTTCATCAGCGTGAACTCAAGGCTATGAAGCAGCGTGTACTGGATATTGATAAAGAAATAGATATCAGCAATGACCTTAAGGTCGTTGTAAGAAGAAGCCTCTTCCCGGGTGTTTCGGTTCGTATAAACGGGCTAAGACATAACGTAGCCAACGTTAACGGTCAGTGTACCGTCAGAGTAGGGAACAGCGGCGATATAGAAATAAAATAGTGTGTAAATCAAGAAAGGAAAATAGATGAGTTTTGTATCGGTAAAGGACGTTTACAAGCGCTATAAGATGGGTGAAATAACTATCAATGCCTCCGACGGTATATCCTTTGATATTGAAAAAGGCGAGCTTGCCATAGTTCTCGGTCCTTCGGGTTCGGGAAAGACTACGGTGCTGAATATGCTGGGCGGAATGGATACCATCGACGAGGGAAGTATACTCGTTGACGGAAAGGATATTGCAAAATATTCCCGCAAGGAGCTTATTTCATACCGAAGATACGAAATCGGTTTTATTTTCCAGTTCTATAATCTCATTCAGAATCTGACTGCCAAGGAGAATATCGAGCTCGCAGCACAGACCTGCAAGGATTTCATACCTGCTGATGATATTTTAAAGCAGGTGGGTCTTTCGGAAAGAATGAACAATTTTCCCGCTCAGCTTTCCGGCGGTGAACAGCAGCGAGTTGCCATAGCGAGGGCGCTTGCCAAAAAGCCAAAGCTTCTCCTGTGTGATGAGCCTACGGGCGCGCTGGACTACAATACGGGCAAGATGATTTTAAAGCTCTTACAGGACACCTGCCGTAAGAACGGCATGACCGTGGTGCTGGTTACGCACAACTCTGCTATTGCTCCCATGGCGGACAGAGTTATAAGGCTTAAAAACAGCCGTGTGCGTGAAATCACGGTAAATAACAGCCCCACTCCTGTTGAGGATATTGAATGGTAAAATAAAAAACGGAAGGAACTAGACATAGATGAGCTTTCTTGTTTCAAAGCAGCCGGTTTTCAACCCTCAGGGTGTGACCGACGCCTATGAACTTTCATACTGCTTTGCTTCGCATGCAAATATTTCAACTGATGATGAAAAAGTTCTTCAGGGAGAAATAGAGGATGCAAAGGCATATCTCAGGGATAACTATGACTCGATTTTCGACAAGAAAATTGCTTATGTGCGTTTTTCTCCCAGGCTTCTCCGCGAAAATTTCCACGAGCTTTTCAATAAGGATAAGCTTATTGTGGAGGTTACCACAGAAATGCTTGCCGACCCTGCAAGCCTTCAGAAATGTATGCAACTTAAGCGTCTCGGTTACAGCATTGCTTTTTCAGACCTTCTTTACTCTGAAGAAAATATGGAATTTTTCAATTTCGCTGATGTTGTACGCTTCGATATTGATTCTGACAGTTATGATATAGCGGCAACCATCAAGAAGTGCCATGAAAAAGGCAAGCTTACCATGGCTGACAATGTTGAAACCCAGGACCAGTTTGAGTTTGCAAGGGAAGCAGGTGTTGATTATATCTTCGGCAGTTTTTTTTCAAAACCTGTTCTTGAAACAAAGCGCTCGGGCGGACCTATGATAAAGACCTTCCTTCAGATTCTTGCACTTCTTTATAGTCCTGACCCGAATATCGAATACATATCTGCAATTATTTCTACCGACCCTGTGCTTACTATCAAGCTTTTAAAGGTAATAAACCAGCTTTGTGCTGATAAGGGTAATACTGTTTCAACCGTTCATCAGGCACTTGTACTTCTCGGTATTGACCGCCTCAAGGAATGGATTTATCTTGTAGGCTTACAGCGTCTTAACCGTAATTCACCTGCGGAAATCCTCCGCCTTGCGCTGTTCCGCGCACGCTTCTGTGAGCGCATCGCCCGCAACTCCAGCGGTGGTGTAGGTTCGAGAAGTATGGAAATCTACCTTATGGGTCTTATCTCAATCGTTACAGGCACCAGCGATGAAGCGCTCACAAAGGCGCTTGAAGATTTGCCTGTTTCAGAAGAAATCAAGAACAGTATTGTCGGCGGCGGCATTTTCAGCGAGATATATCATCTTTCCTGCGCCTTTGAAAAGGGTGACTGGGAGGGTGTTAAAATGTGCGCTGAAAGCTGCGGAGTTGAGTTTGACACGCTCAGAATAGAATATATCAATACACTGCAGTTTGTAAAAACTTACGGCAGCTTCAATGGTTGATTTTTTAATCAGTTCCTTTCTTTATGGAAGGGACTGATTTTCAGTTAAAGGAGGATTAAAATGAAAATAAAAGATTTTTTACATATTGTTGACATAATGGAGGCCATGAAGTGCAATACCCGTCATTCATGGCTTTCCGACGGCAGACGCGAAAGTGTTGCTGAGCATTCCTGGTGTCTTGCAGCCATGGCTTATTTTGTTAAGGATGAATTTCCGGAAGCGGATATTTCCAGGGTAATAATGATGTGTATTTTTCACGATATCGGCGAGGCTTTTACAGGTGATATCCCTGCATTTTTAAAGACGGATTCAGATGAAAACAGGGAAGAGGATAAGGTAGCCGCTTTTCTGAAAACCCTACCTGGAGTTTATCAAGAAGAGCTTACTGAGCTTTTTAATGAAATGCATGAGCTGAAAACACCTGAAGCGAAGATATACAAGGCACTTGATAAAATGGAGGCTGTGATTCAGCACAATGAGGCTGATATTTCTACATGGCTGCCGCTGGAATATGATTTGCAGCTTAATTACGGTGAGAAAGAAGTGGAATTTTCAGAGTATATGCTTGAATTGAAAAAAGCTGTAAATGAAAAAACAATAGAAAAAATTGATGAAAGTTCAAAATGATGATTGATTTTTTTATAAAAATATGATACTATAAAAATATATATAGATAAAAAAGATTAAAGATAATTAAGGGAGGTTTATATGGAAAATATTGTCCATTTTGATGTGGCGGCAGTTATAATGCTGCTGATAATGTTTGTTGTCAGTCTGACGCGGAAATCATATAAAGGTACTACCAACCGTATGTTTCAGCTGCTTATTGTCACAACGCTTTTCAGCGCTCTGTTCAATGCGGTAACGGCGGGACTTGAGAATTACGGCTGTCAGAATGACCTGCTGCTTTATTTCACAAGAACCATGTATCTTATTTTACATAATTTTACAACTCCTGTTTATGTTATGTATATTGTGAGTCTCACCAGAACATGGCACAAGTTCAAAAAGCATTTGTGCGCAAGCGTCCTGGCTTCAATTCCTTATGTCGCTATTCTTGTGGCGATTGTTCTTACTCCTCTCACAGGTTTACTGTATACTTATGAAAACGGCATTTTTACTCGTGGTAAGGCTGCGATAGCTCTTTACATAAATGCTGCTTTTTATCTTGCACTTGGTGTGGGGTATATTATAAAGTATGGCAGGTTACTGAAAAAAAGGAATATTGTTATCCTTCTTTCTTCTGTTCCGCTTATGATTCTGGCCATTGTAATCAAATGCTTCTTCCCGAATTCTCTTGTTGAGATTTTCGCCAATGCGGTCAGTCTTATGATTATTTCAATGACTATCCAGAATCCCGATAAGAACATTGACGGTATAACGGGGCTGAAAAAATATATTGCCTACGGCGAAGAAATCAAGATGGACTATGAGAATAAAAAACACCAGAAGATAATTCTTATCAATCTAGTGGATTTTGAATCACTTCAGAGACTTCTTGGCTTTGAAGGAATAAACTTATTCCTCAGACAGGTTGCGGAATATCTTATCGCTCACGACCGTAAATTCAAGGCTTATTCTGATATATATTATCTGGACAGAGGTCGTTTCCGTGTAGTTGTGAACAGCTTTAATCTGAAAAAAGCCGAAGCTCTCGCAAAATCAATCAGCGATTCCTCTAAACTTCCCGTAAGAGTAAAGCATATTGATATCACTGCCGAAGCAGTTGTGTGTCTCGCTGATTGTCCCGGGGATATCAAGGATTTCAAATCTCTTATGGCATTCGGCAATGATTTTCATGAAAGAGTAGTCCGCACAGGTGAGCTTTTGTATGCTTCTGAACTATTCAAGCAGCGTGATTTCCAGATTGTAAATGCTATGGAGGATATACTTAAGCGCGGACTTGAAAACCGCAGCTTCCAGGTTTATTATCAGCCTATTTATTCCATTGAAAAGAAGAGGTTTGTATCAGCAGAGGCGCTTATACGTTTAATTGACCCCGAATACGGTTTCATACCGCCTAATCTGTTTATTCCTTTTTCGGAAAAGAATGGCGCAATAAACAAAATAGGAGATATTGTGCTGGATAATGTATGCCGCTTTATTTCCAGTGACAGATTCAAGGAGCTCGGGCTTGACTATATTGAAATAAACCTTTCGGTAGTTCAGTGTATGCAGCGTGGTCTGGCGGATAACGTTCTTGCTACAATAAATAAGTATGGTGTTTCGCCCGATAAGATAAATCTTGAGATTACCGAGACTGCTGCTAATTATAATCAGGCTATGCTTGTTGAGAATATGACAAAGCTCATTGATGCGGGAATCAGCTTCTCGCTCGACGATTTCGGAACGGGATACTCAAATATGGAACGAGTTGCGTCGTTGCCGCTTAAGATTGTAAAGTTGGACAAGACCTTTGTTGATAACAGCAACAAGCCCCGTCTCCATGTGTTCCTGAAGGGAACTATAAAGATGCTTAAGGATATGGATATGGAAATTGTGGTTGAAGGAATCGAAACCCAGCAGATGGTTGAGACCTTCTCGAATCTGAATTGTGACTACATTCAGGGATATTTCTATTCAAAACCTATTCCTGAAAATGACTTTGTTGATTTCATAAAACAATCCCTTATAAGTGCATAAAAATATATTCCGCAGTTGAAATGTTCCCCTTTTGTCAGACAATGTGGTATAATGAAAATATACCGTAATTAATTCTGACGAAAGGGGAATTATTATATTTGCATGATTTTAAGTCAGCGAGCATTTTATCGCAGTTATGATGGCGCAGAAATCATATCAAATTTAAGTTTGATGGTGTGTCTCATGTTGAATACGGACGTAAAGCTGTAAAACAAAAGCGACCAGGATTTCTCTTAGTCGCTTTGTATAAAATTGCTTTTAAATATTTGTCTGACTTTTTGGGGCGGTTCATTACGCTGCCTGTTTTTTCTTCTTAGAATCATCTTTAATGAGAACTATAAAGCTTATAGTTCCTACAACAATTGTTGTACAGAGCATATAAGGCATCATAGATATTGCAGACACCTCTGCAAGCTTTGTGAGAAGTGCCTCGCTGCCGAATATCGTTAAAAATATCATTCCTCCGCAGTTATTGTTTACCATGTGGCAGAAGGAAGCGGGATATATCGACTTTGTTTTTTCCGTGATAAGCGTTAAAAACGCATTGAAGAATGTGCAGTTTATGCACATAATCAGTATACCAAGCCATGGGAAAAACTTATAATCAACACCGAAATTGTGGCCTGATATTGTAAGCGGCGCGTGCCACAGTCCCCAGAGAACACCGCCGACGATTATTGCGGCAGGTCTGCCCATAAGCTCGGTGAGCTTCGGCATCATATATCCTCTCCAGCCCCATTCTTCACCGAAAGCAGGAAAGAAAATTATAATTGAGGCGGAAATCTGAAGCAGATACGTGCTTATACGTGTGATTCTTTCGTCAGAAGCAAAGGCTTCTGAGAAACTTAAATCCCCTGCAAAAATCCGCCATGCCAGAACTGCAAAAATTATAACTTCAACTACCTTTACGACTACGGAAGCTATGTAGTATTTTGCGTTGCCCTTGAAATTAAGACCGAGGTAAGAATTTTTAAATCCTTCCTTTGTCACAAGTCTTGTTATAAAGTGTGCGATTGACGGAATCAGCATACCGAAAACGCCTACCGCATAAGCGGCGGTCATTGCCTTTTCGGAAGCATATATCGGCTCACCAAAATGGTTGTTCAAAATGGGGATAACAACCCAGAAAGGAATAAAGGCAATCAGCAGGTAGATTATAAGCCTTTTGATTGTATCTTTTTTACTGTTCATAAGCTTCTACCCCCTTCTTATAAAGCGGAACACTTATCTTGCAGGAAAACCAGTAAAGCAGAATTGAAACCGCCGGGAAAATGCTCAGAATAACCATCGCAGTGTCGCTTGAAAGTAACGTCATAACCGCTTCCATTAAATCTTCGCTTTCTAAGATAAACGAAATATCACCGAAAAGGAAATAGATAAGTCCGATAAGAAACAGAACGCCGATTGAGCCGAACTTTACGCTATTTCCGAGCTGCATGCCGAATCGCAGATAAAAGGGATTACCGAAAGCAGTGTAGAGGATATTTATGCAAAAGATAATCATCAGCACTGCACCCATAGAATATATAGTGCTGTCCACAATAAGGCAGATAATTGTGTCTGTGAGGAAACAAATTACAAGGGTAGCGATATTTACAATAAGAAGTGTGTAATATTTTCCTTCAACGTGTCCCTTCGCACCTAAGGGAGTTGAAATGATAAAACTGCCGATTGTACGCTTTTCATCAGCAGCAAAAAGCTGATGGTCGAATATACTCACCATAAAGAACATGGAGAAATAAATCATGGGACATACACCAGTAAGCATACCTTCCAGACTATGAGCAGGTGCAGAAGCGGTAGCGAGCAGGATTGTAACAACGCAGATTGCGTCCATAGCACCTAAAGCGATTAAGTCAAGCTTGTATGCGAGGAAGTTTTTATAGAGAATACCGCTCATTATTTCTCCCTCCTTTTGAAAATAAATAAGAGTAAGGCAAACTGAATAAGAATTACACCTATAAGCATAAGAGAAGCAAAGGGTGCAATATTTGTAATAACGTCACCCAGGTAAGCATCCATTATTACATCGCGTTCAGCGTGACCGGGAGGCAGTTTGTTTAATTCACCCAGTATGGGACTCATAAAACCGAACACAGCGGCAAGCATGACGCCTGTCATAACAAGACCGCCCTTATCAACAGACTTGAAGAAATATATAGCCGCGCCGAAAACTACGCTCATAAGAGCCATAAAAGCAATAAACAGGAGTGATAAACCGATATCGTTCTCTGTAACCGTAGCACCTGCGGCGTAAGCAATTATATATGTAACAGGGATTGAGATTATAAGAGATATTACCATACCGATAACAGTCATAACTGTTTTTGCAAGAGCAAGTCTCATAGCACTTACCTGTGTGGAACGGCGGAAATGGTCCCATACCGACTTTGTAATATCATGCGTGGCTGAATCTGAGGGCAGCATAGTAAATACAGACGCTGCCATTATGGGCAAGAGCTTGATTATAGTCATGCTGCCGCTTATAGCGTCTTCGGGTATAATAAGTTTGAGGTTTCCGAATCTGAAGCTGAGGAGTATTAGAACAGGAATCAGGATAAAAGTCGAAGATGTTATGCCGCCTACAAGAAGCGACTTTTTTACAAGCAATAACTCGCGGTACAAAAGAGCGGCAAATGATGGTTTTTTCATTATGACCACTCCTTTTTTTCTCTGTTTACATAGAACAGCATGATTTCTTCAAGGTTTGTCTTTTCGATAAGTGCACCCGAGTATTTTTTCTTAGCAGCTTCTCTGTCAGAAACCATTGCTTCAACGCTGAAATCTGTGATTCTTGCGCTCACATAATCCTCAGCGGCAATTTCCTTGAAATCCTCTTTAGTGCATTTCAGAATACCGTGACTATCTAAAATTTCATCCTTATAGCCTGTAAGAAGAAGCTTACCCTTGTCAATAAAGGTAACGCAGTCAGCAATCTTATCCAGGTCACTGGTGATATGCGATGACATAAGGATAGAGTTTTCCTCGTCCTGTAAGTATTCACGGAAAATATCAAGAATTTCATTTCTTACAACGGGGTCAAGGCCTGTTGTTGCTTCGTCCATAATGAGAAGCTTTGCACCATGTGACAGGGCGGCAGAAATCTGAAGCTTCATTTTCATACCCTTTGAGAATTTTGCAATCTTTTTCTTTCGTGGCAAACCGAAACGGTCGAGATATTCAAAATATTTCTTCTCGTCCCATGAACTGTAAAGACCTCTGAACATTCTGCTTACCTGAATTGCATTAAAGCTTTCGTGAAATGGAATCTCATCAAATACAGCGGCAATATGCTCCTTGATTTCATACTCATTCTTAATATGGTCAAGACCCATCATCTTTATTGTGCCTGCGTCACATTTTGTAATATTCAGCAGTGCTCTTATTGTAGTAGTCTTTCCCGCACCGTTCTGCCCGATAAAGCCCATAATAGAGCCTTTCGGAACATTGAAACTGATGTTGTCCAGAGTGAAGCCGTCGTACTTTTTGGTAAGACCGCTTATTTCAATTGCGTTTTCATAATCATTCATTACATTTCGCCTCCATAAAGCATATCAATGATTTCTTTAAGTTCCTCAGCCGTTAGATTGCACAGCTTCGCCCGTTCACAGGCCTTACGCAGCAGTTCTTCTGTCTGCCGTATATTTTCCTCACGGAGAAAGTCTGTATTCTGGCCCTTGACAAAGCAACCTTTCCCTGGGACGGAATAAGTATATCCGTCGCGTTCTAGCTCTTCATAAGCGCGTTTAGTAGTAATAACGCTTATTTTAAGCTGTGCTGCAAGAACGCGCATAGACGGCAGGGCGTCCCCCGCTGTAAGCATGCCATTCATAATCTGCGCCTTTATCTGCGAGATTATCTGCTGATAGATAGGCTCTTCAGATGAATTGTTCAAAATAATATTCATGGTGCACCTCTGTTAAGTCTGTGTATATACGCTATACACAGTATAACATGTGTATATACAGTTGTCAAGTGTTTTTACAAAAAAATCCCCGAATTTTTTCGGGGATTAAGATAATCAGTTATTGAACCTCATACGGCTCAGTGGAAATCAGGCTCCATTCTCCGTTATTTTTCTTAAAGGTAAGAGTGAAATAATATTCTATCGGGTCGGGAACGGACGGGTCATTAGTGCTTGCGTTATACTCCTCTTTATCATAAAACAATACCGCAAGCTGTACTTTGTTTTCTTCAAGACTGACGAGATAACGCTTTTCAGCTTCAAAAACCATACTGCGTTCTGTTGTAAATGTGTTACCATTTTCATCGGTATATAAATAGTAAGGCGGCATTATCTGATTAAAGCAGTCAGAAAAATCCTCTCCAAGTTCAGCGCAGAGCTTTATAAAACCAAATGCGCTTATTTCGCCTGTTTTAAGTACAGGTTCTTCCTCTGATACTCGTTTGAAAGAATTCAAACGGCCTGCACAAATTCCGTCAATAATAAAATCATACATACAGCTGTAAAGGACATCGGTGTTATCTTCAGGAATAAAGTAACACTCCAGTACACCGCCGTTTATATATTCTATCACATATCCGCCATTCACTTTATAAGCAGAACGAAAACTTAGCCAGCCGTAATAAAAACTGCATTCATCATAGCGGAAAGCAAGAGAACCTACACTGTAATTATCAAGCTCTCCCGCATATTCCCAATCGCCGTAGAAATATTTCTCAACTATTTCCATCTGCTCTGAAAGCGGAAGCTGGCTGTCTGCCGAAACGGGTTCAAAGAGATAGACTTTTCTATATTCCGAAATAACCCATTCGCCGTCCATTTTTTCAAAGGTAAATTCAAAATACCGGCTGTCTTCCTCTTGGGGAATACCCTCAATTTCATCAAGAACAGCACGGCTGAACATACGCATTATGACCCTATTATTATCAGAATAAGGAACAATAAAATCGCCGTAATCCGCCCCGTATGCGCCGATATTCAGACCTATGTATTCATTTCCGTTTTCATCGGTGAAGCCACCTTTGAAAAGCCTTTCCACCGCTTCTCTGAATTTGCCGCCCTTATTATTCATGAATTTTTCATAACCTATATAACCGAGGTTTCCATACATATATGATTCAATCTCATTTTCCTTGCGGTAACGGTCGGTAAACAGGATATTATCTTCGGTCGGCAGAATTGAAGTGTCGTCACAATAATACATGGTATCCGTATCGCTTGCGGGAATATAATAAAGGTGA
>JAFUNV010000137.1 GCA_017472865.1 Ruminiclostridium sp.
CCTGCATAATGAGGAGGCATAACGGGGTTTCTGGAGTAAATCTTCCACTTGGGGTCGTATAAATCAAGGGGAACGTTGGGGTCGAGACAGTCCATATTTGCTTCCCAAAGGGAGTCGATTGTACCAACGTCCTTCCAGTATGCGTCAAAATGATAAGCAACAAGCTTGCTGCCTTCGTCGAGCATAGCAGGGATAATGTTCTTACCAAAGTCCTTTGTAGCGCCCTCGTCCATTTCGTTTGCAATAAGGTGGCGCTTTAAGGTAGACCATGTGAAGATATAAACACCCATGGAAGCCAGATTAGACTTAGGCTCAGCGGGCTTTTCAGCAAATTCAGTGATGGTGCCTTCTTCGTCTGCGGTCATGATACCGAAACGTGAAGCTTCTTCCCACGGAACTTCAAGAACAGCAATTGTAGCGTCAGCGTTCTTTTTCTTATGGAAATCAAGCATAGCGTTATAATCCATCTTGTAGATATGGTCGCCGGAAAGAACAGCTACATATTCAGGGTTGTAACGGTCGATAAAGCTGATATTCTGATAGATTGCGTTAGCTGTACCTGTGTACCAGGACTTGCCCGAAGCGGTTTCATAAGGGGGAAGTACATGTACACCGCCGTGTACACGGTCAAGGCCCCAGGGGTGACCGTTGCCTATGTACTCGTTGAGCACAAGGGGCTGATACTGGGTAAGAACACCTACGGTATCAATACCTGAGTTTACACAGTTAGAAAGCGGAAAGTCGATGATTCTGTACTTACCGCCATAGGGAACAGCGGGCTTTGCCATATTCTGCGTAAGAGCATATAAACGGCTTCCCTGTCCGCCTGCGAGGAGCATAGCCACGCATTCCTTTTTTACATGGTTCATATTCTTTAACCTCCGATTTATATTAATTTGCTTTTTTTACTGTTTTCTTTGCACGGGGCTTCTTAACCTCAGTCTTTGCTTCAGCGACAGGTTCAGCCTTCACCTTTTTGGTGCGCGGCTTTTTGACTGCTTCAACTTCCGCAGCAGGTTCTGCCTTAGCCTTTGCTGTCTTTGCGGAAGCTTTCTTTACCTTGGCTTCAGCTGCCTTTTTAGCCTTCTTTTCAGCCTCGCGCTTTGCCTTTGCAGCCTGCTTCTTTTCTTCCTTTGCACGCTGCTCAGCGTCATAGTCCTTGATATTCTTAGCTCTGAAGAACATTACGGACATAGGTGCAATCTTGATTGTCACCGCGAAACGCTCACCATGCATATCCTCACGACGGGACTTGATTTTACTGTTCTTCACGCCGCTGCCGCCAAAAGCGGGTTCCTCGGAAGTGAAGATTTCCTCATAGTCCGCATAGTAAGGAACGCCGAAGCTGTATTCCTCATGAGTTTTAGGCTGGAAATTGCACACCGCAATTACTTCCTCGCCCTTCTTGTTGAAGCGGCGGAAAATAAGCACGCTGTTCTGATAATCGTCACTGCTTATCCACTTGAAGCCTGACCAGTCATTATCGACTTCCCAGAGCTCATTGGTTTCCTTATAGAATTTATTGAGAGCCTGCTGATACTCCCAGAGCTGCTTATGTTCGGGGAATTCCAGAACGTCCCAGTCAAGTCCTGTCTTGTAATTCCACTCCTTGAACTGAGCAAACTCCTGTCCCATGAATAAGAGCTTCTTGCCGGGGTGAGCTGCCATATAACCAAGGAAGGTTCTGTAAGAAGCAAATCTGAGCTCTCTCGGTCCGCTCATCTTGTCCAGCATGGAGCATTTTCCGTGTACGACCTCATCATGAGAAATAGGAAGAATGTAATTCTCAGAGAAAGCATAATAGAATGAGAAGGTAACCTTATTGTGGTGGTCGGGTCTCCATTCGGGATTCATGGACATATATTCAAGCATGTCGTTCATCCAGCCCATGTTCCATTTGTAATTGAAGCCGAGACCGCCGATATCCGCAGGCTTTGTAACCATAGGCCATGCGGTGGATTCCTCCGCAATCATAAGTATATTCGGGAACTGTCCGAATAATGACGCATTTAATTTCTGCAGGAAGGCAACTGCTTCAAGGTTCTCGTTGCCGCCATAGCAGTTGGGACGCCATTCACGTCTGTCATAGTCGAGATAAAGCATCGAAGCTACTGCGTCAACGCGAAGTCCGTCAATATGATACTTGTCAAACCAGTAGGTTGCGTTTGAAATAAGGAAGCTCTGAACCTCAGGCTTGCCCCAGTCAAATACTCGTGTACCCCAGTTTCTGTGTTCATTCTTCAGCGGGTCAGAATACTCATAGCAGCATTCGCCGTCAAACTCATAAAGACCTGCCGCATCCTTCGGGAAATGTGCGGGAACCCAGTCAAGAATTACGCCGATACCGTTCTGGTGGCAGTAATCAACGAACTGCATGAAATCATGAGGAGTGCCGAAACGCGAAGTAGGCGCATAATAACCAATCTGCTGATAACCCCATGAGCCGTCAAAGGGGAACTCTGCAATGGGCATCATTTCAATGTGGGTATAACCCATCTTCTTTACATAAGGAACAAGCTCCTTGGCGCACTCCATATAATTGAAGAGCTCTTCTTCATAATTCTTGTGCTGCCAGGAATTAAGATGAACCTCGTAAATATTGATAGGCGCAGAGTAAACATCCTTAGTCTGACGTTCCTTCTGCCACTTTCCGTCACCCCATTTATAACCTTCCAGGTCATAGATTTTGGTTGCGGTGTTGGGTCTGGTCTCCATGTGGAAGCCATAAGGGTCAGCCTTGAGCTTTACCTGTCCGTATCTGCTTTCTATACTGTATTTGTAAGCGTCATAAACCTTGAGTCCGGGGATAAAGAGCTCCCATATACCGCCGTCGCTGATTTTATTCATGTAACTGCGGGTTCTGTCCCACTTATTGAAGTCGCCGACAACGCTTACGCTGACAGCCTGAGGTGCCCAGACACGGAAGATTACGCCCTTCTGACCATCCCTCTCTGTAAGATGGGAACCGAAGAAATCATAACCCTTTGTGATATTACCTTCATGGAAAAGGTGAAGGGGAATCTGATATTCTTCGGGTATTGTAATCGCCATAATATCTCTCCTTTCTTATATAAAACCATAAAGATGGTAAAAATATACAAATATATTTTTTATTCAAAAACATTGTAACATATTTTACCCAAAAAAGCAATAGCATTTGTTAAGAAATATGACTTTTGCCGTATTTCAACATATAATTTTGTATAATTTTACCTATAAATTGTCAGCGTATTCACAAATACGACAGCCTTTAAAAACGATTTCATACCTTCGTGCACATAAAAACAGAAATCGGCTTGTGCAAAACGCACAAACCGATTGTCTTATTTTTGACATTCTCACTTTGCCTCTGCTTTTTTTGCAGTAGACCTTGAGGATTTCTTTTTCTTTTCACCATGAACAAGCTTTGGCTTTTCGTCGCCTGTAACACAGCCTGCTGTAACAACGACTTTCACAAGCTTTTCATCACTGGGCGCTTCAAACATTGTTTCACTCAGGATAGATTCAAGAATTGTACGCAGACCGCGTGCCCCTGTCTTTCTCTCGATAGACTTTTTAGCAATCTCGCGGAGAGCTTCAGTTTCAATTTCAAGTTCAACACCGTCAAGGCTGAATAAGTAACTGTACTGCTTTACAATAGCGTTCTTTGGCTCAACAAGAATCTTGATAAGTGCGTCCTCGTCCAGCTCGTCCAGAACTGCAATAACAGGAAGTCGTCCCACAAGCTCGGGAATAATTCCGTACTTTACGAGGTCATCAGGCTCAACCTTATGGAACGCTTCTGTAA
>JAFUNV010000138.1 GCA_017472865.1 Ruminiclostridium sp.
CTGACCGCGGAAAAGCATCTGGAGCTTTGTATTGGGCATTTCCTTCTTTAAGGTTCTGAGTCTTTCCCAGGGGTCTTCGTTAAGGAAACGTAAGCAGGAGTCGAAAGTAGCGCCGCCCCAGCATTCTACCGAGTGGAAACCAACCTTGTCCATTGTGCTTAAAATCGGACGCATTTCGTCCATTGTCATACGTGTTGCAATCAGGGACTGATGAGCGTCACGTAAAACGGTTTCGGTAATTTTAACCTGTGCCATTTATTCTTATCCTTTCGTTTAAGCGTTGATTGTAGCGATAAGTGTACCTGTATTTACGGAGTCACCCTTATTAACGTTGATAGAAGCGATTGTACCGTCGCAGGTAGCGGGGATTTCATTTTCCATCTTCATAGCTTCGATAATAACGATAGGTGTACCGTTTGTAACCTTGTCGCCTACCTTTAACTTAACGTCCATAACTGTACCGGGCATTGGAGCTTCAATCTTGACATTGCCCTGTGCGCCTGCGGGAGCAGCCTTGGGAGCTGCAGCCTTCTTGGGTGCGGGAGCTGCTGCCTGTACGGGAGCTGCGCCTGCGTCTGCTTCTTCTACTGTTACGTCATAAGCTGTACCGTTTACGGTGATATTGTATCTTTTCATGATTATAAATCCTTTCGGTGAAATTAATATACGAAATTGATGTGCTTTCTCTTGGGAGAGTCAACTCTCTTGCTGCTGAGCATTTCAACTGCGCCGAGAACTGCGTCGCGTGTTTCCCATGCTTCGATGATTCTGTCAACATTGCCCTGAGCTGCGAGAGCGAAGGGAGACGCTTCATTAGCTTCATACTCAGCAATGAACTGAGCCTCGTTTGTGCCGTTGAGCTCATCGCCGCGGAGGAAGATTACCGCAGACTTGGGAGCAGCAGTGGAGATTACAGAGCTTTCGAGAGCAATTACCATGTCGCTTGCGGGAGCGAATGCACAGTAAGCACTGCCGTAAGCCTTACCTGTGATAACTGTAATCTTTGCGGTTGTTGCGCTCATGTAAACCTGAGCCAGCTTTGCGGTATCTCTTACGCTGCCTGCAAGCTCAGCCGCAGCGCCGCCGTCAAAGCCTTCGCTGTTGAGAACTGTTACAACAGGAATGGAGAAAGCGTCACAGAAGGAAACAAAACGCGCGATTTTTGCGCTGTCTTCAGCGGTAAGCTTGGAATCAGACTTGTCCGTAGCAACAAGACCTACTGTTCTCCAGCTGAGGCTTCCGATAGCAGTAACGGAAGCTGTGCCGAAATCGGCATAAAGCTCTGTAACACTGTCCTTGTCGGCGATAGCCTTAACCATATCCATACCTGTGAGGCTGTCGCTGATTTCTGCGTCGTTTTCAGCGAAGAAATCATTGCCTGAAAGCTCAAGGTTATTTGAAGGGAGAATTCTGATAAGCTTCTTCACTTCTGCGATAGCAGCCGCGTCGTCCTTTGCAACGATAGCTGCTGTACCTGACTTGGCTGCATTTGCCGCTGTGCCTGCGCCTTCCATATTGCCGTCTGCGGCAACGAAGGGAGCAGTCATGAAAAATTCGGCAGCTTCTGTCATAACAACGAAGTCAGCCATGCAAGCGGTCATAGCCGCAGCACCTGCACATACGCCTGCTACGAGAGAAATCTGAGGAACAACGCCCGAAAGTCTTGCACTTGCGCCTGCGATATCTGCGTAAGCCTTTAATGTAGCCGCACCTTCTGCGATATTGCCGCCCTTGCTGTCATATACGGCAACAACGGGAGCGCCGTTCTTTATTGCCAGGTCGTACATCTTGGAGATTTTTGCCGCCGAAGCCTTGCTCATTGCACCACCCTTAACGGTGATATCCTGAGAAAAGGCATAAACGGGCGCACCCTCTACAAGACCATAACCTGTAATAACACCTGCTGTTTCGCCGTCGGGAGAAACGAACTTATCGATTTCGATAAAGCTGTCCTCGTCGAAAAGGGAAACAAGTCTTTGTCTTGCCTTGCTGTCTGTGAGCGTCTGCTCCATTTCAGCCAATGTCTTTCTTGCCACTTGAGAATCCTCCAGTCATTTACTTTTTAAATGGAACCCACATAGAGCCCCATGATAATTTACCATATTACATTATACAATAAAAAGACGTAAAAAACAAGTCTTTTACGTCTTTTTTTCATAAAATATTGTAAATTTTTCGAGTTTTTACCGTTTTTTAGGCAAAATTATACTTCGTGTTCCTCGCTTATCTGCTCATAGTTACCGAGGAAGCGGTAGTACTTCATTTCTTCTTCCAGGTTATTCAGAAGCTTTACAACTGACTCATCACTGATATTGCCCTCGAAATCCAGATAGAAGATAAAATCAAAGGCGTCGTCCTTCATGTCGGCAAAGCCGCTGGGCATAGGCTTACTCTCAATTCTCAGCAGGTTCAGACCGCAGTAGGAGAATCGGGTGAGTAAACGGTAAAGGCTGCCGGGTGTGTGGGGCAGGGTGAGCGAGAGGGAAATAACCGAAGCGTTTTGCGAAACCTCAAGGCGGTTTGAAATAAGAATAAATCTTGTGTAATTATCCTTGATATCGGAGATATTTTCAGCTATTATTTCAAGTCCGTTCATTTCCGCACACATAGCGGAGCAGATAGCTGCGCAGTCATTATCTTCGCTTTTTGCCACAAGCTGTGCGCCCTTTGCGGTGGTGCTGGCTTCGATTCCGCTGAGGTTATGCTCATGCATGAATTCGCTGCACTGTTTTATTGCCATTTCGTGGGAATATACATTTTTCACGTCGGAAAGCTTAGTTCCCTTTTTAGCGGCAAGAACATGGGTGATGTGAATATCTATGGTTTTGCAGATGTAGAAATTATGCTTGCCCATAAGGTCATAAGTATCGCTTACATCGCCTGCGGTAGAGTTTACAATAGGAAGCACGCCGTAATCTACCTCGCCCTTTTCAACCGCCTCAAAAACCTCGTCGAAATGGCGCACGTACCTGACGTCGCACTTTCCGCCGAAGAGCTTTTCGCACGCAACGGCTGAGTAGCTGCCCTTTGTAACGGTAGCGGCGATAGGTCTTCCGCCCATAGGCTTTTTGGTATCAAAATCGCGCTTGTGGGTAAGCATCTGCCACTGGCGGCATTTTGAAAGGTCCATTATAGTTGTAAAGATTATTTTAGCGCTGCTTTTCATTTCATCAGGAACCGCGTCGCTTACCCTATCCAGAATAAACTGTTCGCGTCCCTGCTGGAAGACCTGCATATTGTTTTCACGTTTGTATCTTGCAACATCGCAGGCAAGCTCAGAGCGCTTTGCGAGAAGCTCTACAAGCTGGTCGTCTATTTCATCTATTTCCTTGCGGATTGCGTCTAAATCCATATTTTGTTCTTTTCCTGTTCTTTTGTATAGTTAACGGCGGATAGTATTGTTTTCGGTACCGCTGTTGTTATTGCTGTCAGCCTCGGGGGCGTTTTCGTTATCTGTAACGGGAAGAGAGGGGGTATCCTGGGGAGCTTCTTCCTCCTCGGGTTCTTCTTCCTTTTCGGTTGTAGTGGGAGGAACAGCATAGTATACTATAACGCTCTCGTCTTCGGAAATCATTATCTTATCTCCGACTTCCTTATCACAGCGTACAACATACCCGCCCTTGAATTCAGAGGTTTCCTCAGGCTCGGTGTCGTATTTTATACCGAGCTTTCCGAGCTCTTCAGTATAATCAATCAGCTTCTTACCTACATAATCGGGAAGTGCTACGGATTCGGGACCTTTGCTGACCTTCAGCTTGATTTCCGTTCCGCCTGTAACGACTGTTCCTTCGGGTATTTCCTGTTCAAAAACTATACCTGCGGCATAATCTGCATTGTACTCGTATGAAGGCACAAACACAAGCATTGAGTAGCGTGATTCAAGAGAGCTGTAAAAATAATCCACAAAATTCGGAAGCACTATTTTTTCAGCAGTATCCGCCGGGTCAGCCGTTGTTGTGGTAACAGGAGGGCTGGTGGTTATGGGCGGAGTGGTTTCCGGGGGAGTTGTTGTGGCTATTGTGGTAGTTGTGGTGTTTACGGGGAAGTCTGCCGCGTGCTTTGAGAAATAGGCAATTGCTATAATAAAACCTGTTACGATTGCGAGGAATACGGAAACGCCCACGATTGTACCAACGTTTGACTTTTCCTTTTTCTTCTGCTTATTCTTGTTTTTGGGTGTATTCTTTTTGCCGTTCTGTGCAGGCTTTCTTGCGGGAGCAGAGGAGCGTGCGCGCGAAGGTACGGAGGCGGGGTCAACCAGCGGCACTACGGGTCTTACGGGACCGCCCATGTCTTCAGTTTCCTTGGGCTGTTCAAAAAGCTTGCCCACAAGGAGATTTATATTCTGTATACGCTGAGTCTGTTCAAGGGAAAGCCCCATGGTGATTGTGCGAGAGACATTCTGGGGGATTGACTTGTTTACGAGAAAGGGTTCAGCCATGGAGTCGTCGCGTACACGCGCGTCCGCCGCCTGAGGCTCGGTGCCTGTAAGTACACGGTAAAGCACGGCGCATATACCGTAAATATCCGTCCATGCGCCCTGTCTTTCGGAGAGAGAGTACTGCTCGGGTGCGGCATATCCTTCGTAAAGCTCCTGATTAAGGCTGGAATCTGCGGTTCTTGCTGCAGAAATGCCGAATGCGGTAAGCTTCAGCTTTCCACGCTCGTCAATAAAGATAGACTTGGGGCTGAGACCGCGGTGAACGATACCGCAGGAATGAAGGATATTGAGGGCGGTGAAAAGGGGCGGGAAAATTTCCCTTACACTTTCCCAGTTCATGATACCGCCGAAGCTTTTGAGATATTCCGAAAGGGGTACGCCTGTAAGGCGCTCCATAACTACATAGCCTGTGTTGTTTTCGGAGAATATACCGTAAATTTTCTGTACGCTTTCCGTTTCGTTGTTGTTCATGAGAGTCTTGTACAGGTCGGCAAACTCCGAAAGATAAGACTTGTACAGAGGCAGAGCGTCGCTGTTTACGGTTATGGTGTTTTCGCCCTTTTTTCTGGTACAGAGCAGGTCGGGCATATATTCCTTGATTTCCACAGCCTTATTGTGCTCGGTATCGTACGCGATATATACTGCGCCATCGCCGTTATGGCTGAGCATTCTGCCGATTATATAACGGTTGAAAAGCACGGTTTTAGGTGCAAGATATGAAGGGAGGTAAGCGGTATTATCAATATAACCGCAGATTTCGCAGGGACCGCTGTATTCTTTGTGGCACATACAGCCCATACAAAGCTTTAAATTATTTTCCATATTTATATCAGTTCCTTTTCTGCCTTTGCAGATTATACTATACTTTATTATAAATAAACATAACCAGTTTAATTTTACACGCTATTTTGCCTCATGTCAATTGTAGGTATGCACAAACCTTGACAATATTCGGGCTTGATGGTACAATAAAATTACAAAAAATAAGGTTTGGAGGCTGTGCTATGCTTTTCGGAAAGAAGAAAAACAAGGATACCATGCCCATGGATTTACTGCTGAAGTTCAATAAATGCCCTATAAAGTACGTTACCGAGCGCGACAATGAGACCTTCCGTGAGAAGAAGCTGGGCGAAAACGGAGCCATAAATGTTATGAACGGCGAGTTCGTAATTGTCTGCGGCGGCGTCAACGTCATGCGCTGTGATATAAAGGAAGTCAGGGTTGCGGAGCTTATGAACCTTTCGGGAATGACGGTGAAGGGGTACGACTTGGACGAAAAGCGTGAAAAAAGCGTTATCGCCTATTACAGCGACGGTTATGTAAGCGCGGCGCGGGCAAAGACACGGGGTAAGTGATTTGCCTGCTTAAAGTATAACATTTCAGAAATCAGAAATCAATTACAAAACGGTTACAAATTATTACAATCCGGTTACAATTTTCATAAGGCTTGCAGTGGATTCTGCAAGCCCTGTTTGTTTTACGACAAATTCCGCATATAATTATTCGCCCCTTTTCTGCCTGTTACGACAGTATTTACTGCCGTCTGCCGCAGTTTAAGGGGTATTTTTGACGTTTGCTGACTGAACGACGGGAGCGGTGACGGATTTCCGCGGGAAATTGAACTGGAAATAATGTATAGCAGGTGCTAGAATTTAAATAAAGACAAGCTGTCGGAAAGGAAGGTAAAAAACAATGTCAATTTTTCAGAAAAATAATACAGCACCTGCTCAGAATGCGGTAAATAAGGTCGTGGAGATACCTGTCTGCTCCATAGCGCCTAATCCTGCCCAGCCGAGGGTGATTTTTGATGACTACGAGCTGTCACGCCTTGCGGTAAGTATCCAGCAGAACGGAATTTTACAGCCACTGACGGTGCGCCGCCTTGAAAACGGGATTACATACGAGCTTATCGCAGGGGAAAGGAGACTGCGTGCCTGCAAGCTCTTGAATATGGCGTATGTTCCCTGCATAATTATCGAAACCACCACCAAGGACAGCGCAGTGCTTGCGGTGCTTGAAAATCTCCAGCGTGCTGACCTCAACTATATGGAGGAGGCCTATGCTATAAAAAATCTGATAGATTATTACGGGCTTACTCAGGAGGAGACCGCCGCCCGTCTGGGGATTGCCCAGTCCACAATTGCCAATAAGCTGAGGCTTTTAAAACTTACTGACGAGGAAAAGGCAATGGCGCTCAGGTTTAAGCTTAACGAACGGCAGGCCAGAGCGCTTCTGCGTCTGGATTCAGACAAAAGAAAGGCGGCCATCGAGCATATCAGTACAAATCAGCTTAACACGGTGCAGACCGACCGTTATATTGATGAAATTATCGCAGGAAAGCCGAAGCAGTCGGTGAAAAAGCGCTGGAATTTCCGCGCGGTCAATCTTTACATAAATACCTTCAATAAAACTATCGACGCTATGAAGGAGGCAGGGATAAACTGCGAGGCACAGAGGAATAAAACTGAGGAATTTATGGAGTATGTGGTAAAAATTCCTCTTAGATGAAAAAATTTTAAAAAATTATGTCACCAAACCGACCTTTGCAACGTTTATATATATGAAGGCGAAATTTTCAAGCCAGGAAAGGAAGGTAAAATTATGAACAACATTACAAAAAGAACGGTTTCGGCGGCAATGGCACTCCTTATAACCTTAGGTGCAATGCCTGTAACAGCTTCGGCGGCAGGCACACGGGTTGTCGGCAATGCCGCAAATCAGAGAATGGGAATCTCTATAAACGAAAGGGAGCTCAGCTATTTCACCAAGGATAAGAATGCGGTTCTTGAACTGGATTATAAGAAGAAGGGCAGCGACAGGGTGATTCAGACGGTTTATTCATCGGAAATGGAGATACGTCTTTATACCACCGACAAAAACTATGCCGTATTCAGGTATAATTCCGACAGGAACGATGAGCTTTATGTTTACGACATACTCAGAAAGTCGGGAATTAAAGACCCGTCTTCTATAAAATCGGTCATGCTTATGGACTCAGAGTATAAGGAGATTGAGGACTATGATTTTGATTTACTTGACAAGATAAGCTATAAGGAAATGCATGAGAATTACGATTACGGCAAGGCTCAGAAGTGCGATGAGGATTATTATGAGGCTATCATGGATATCACCGAGGGCAATGCCAACGACCGTGATTATGATGAAGTCAGAGACGAGGGCGGTATAGGTACAATTCTCGACAAGAAGACCGTAAAATATTACAACAGCCGCAAGGCCGCCTTATCCTTTGAATATTCCTTCAAGAAGCTGGACGATTATTATAGTGAAGCGGAGAATTTTGAATACTGCGCGGATTTTGAAATATTCACCAAGGATAAGTATGTATATGAATGTTCCGTGAGCCTTCTCGACAATCCTTATATTACCGCGAAGGAAATAGTTGAAGCGGCAGGAGTACCCAAGAGCAAGGAAATAACTGCTGTGCGTATAGACGAGCATATACATATCCCCGAGCAGTGTCAGGGCACTACCATTCC
This sequence comes from Ruminiclostridium sp., assembly GCA_017472865.1. Taxonomy (GTDB): domain Bacteria; phylum Bacillota; class Clostridia; order Oscillospirales; family Ruminococcaceae; genus Ruminiclostridium_E. The sequence continues at coordinate 7,939 of JAFUNV010000138.1, forward strand.
CGACCATACCGAATATATGTCGGCACAGATGGGCAGATACCTTGAAGCGGCAAGAAGCGTTAACCTCGGCAAAACAGGCTGGCAGACCGTAAAGGATGAAAAATTCTACGTAAAGAAGGGCGGAACCCTCATTACAAAGGATGTAACAATCAACGGCATACGCTATGAATTTGACAAGAACGGTGTATGTGAAGGGAAATACACAGGCTGGGTGACAAATTCAAAGGGCAAGCGCTACTACAAGAAGGGCGTGCTTATCAAGAACAAGTGGATAAAGTTAAAGAACGGTGAACGCGTGTATGCGGGCAAGGACGGGTATATAGTTGATTGATGCAGAAGGACGGCTGATATGAAGAATTTAAAATTAAGACTGGTTTCTGCATTTATGACGGCGGTTATCATGGCAGGAACCTCGGCAGTTCCTGTCTGTGCCGAGGATATGCAGGGTACTGTTGAAACAGCAGACACTCCCGACCAAGAGGAACTTGAAGAAATACTCCGTGAGTATGTGGGCGAAGTCCTTCCTGTTTATCTGGACAATTTTTACGATTTCGATACAATGACCTATCTTGACGGCGATTTTTACATAACCGATATAATCCCTCAGTATAACTGGGAGAAAGGCAGTTTTGAAGGTCGCTATATTGTCTTTATTTCCTATAACAGAAAAATGGTCGCACAGCTTGCAGTGAATTATAATGAAGGCGAGGCAGTATCCTCTATGTGGTATTCTGAATCTCCGCTTATTCACGAGGCGCTGGAAACGGGTCAGCCCTTCAAGATAGGCTATGGCTATGATGATTTTCTGCTTTATATGGACGGAGTTATCATGGAGGGAGATTCGGGTGTTCCTGTAAAGGAGCAGAAGAAGTATGTGCTTGACGAATCGGAGATGACAACAGCGGGTTATGATTATGCGGTTGTCACAGTTACGGAGAATTACTGTCATTCAGAGGTAAACCAGCACGGTGCGCTTATCACAGAGCGTGACGCCGACACAGTTATAACTTATTTTTCCTCGTCGGATAATCTGAAGAAGGGCTGGAATATTGCTGACGGCAAAAAGTATTATGTCGGTGAGGACGGCAACAAGCTTACAAAATCTGCAAATATTGACGGAATACGTTATAGATTTTCTTCAGACGGCGAATGTCTGGGGAAGTACACGGGCTGGACAAAGTCCAAAAAGGGCAGAAGATATTATATAAACGGAAAATATGTAACCGAGAAATGGCTCAGAGGCAAAAGCGGCAAATGTTACTACGCCGATGAAAAGGGCTATATAACCGAATACAGTGCATAAGTCAACCCCCGCCGTTCAGGCGGGGGTTAGTTGTCTTATTTCAGGGTCATTCTCCTTGCTTCATCTTAACATAATCCACAATAAGCTTTACCGCTTCATCAATACCTATATTAGAATTTACCGCAAGGTCATAGGTCTGAACCTTGCCCCATGCGTCGTCGGCAAAGTAGTTGTAATAAGCCACACGGCTCTTATCCTGCTTCTGTACGTAGGACTTGTAGTTATCCGCCTTTTCGGCATATTCCTTTTCAACCCTCGCCATACGGCTTTCAAGAGGAGCATGGATAAAGATATTTATAACGTCCTCTTTGCCTCTCAGTACATAATCCGCACAGCGACCTACGATTACGCAGCTTTCCTTACTGTAAAGGTCCTTGATTACCTTGGACTGGGCAATGAAAATCATATCTGAGGCGGGGAGCACCTGGCTGCCCATATACAGATGATAAAGAAGGCTGTGAGTTTTTTTCTGGTCATTCTGGCGTACAAATTCAACGGTGTAGCCGCTTTCCTTTGCAACAAGGGATAAAAGCTCGCCGTCATAGAAGCTGAAGCCTAAAGCGTCGGCAAGCTTCTTGCCTATAATTCTTCCGCCTGAGCCGTATTCTCGGGAAATAGTAATAACAGTTTTTTTCATATCAGTCGGTTCCTTTCGTATAATAAACGGCAAGAGTGCCTTTTTTTACTGAGATTTCCGCTTCCTTTTCCGTAAACTCATTGCTTACGCCCAAAGGAAAAGAGTTTGTGAGTGTGTGATTTTCCAGCTCATATTTAAGGTTTCTGAGGGTTACGCCCTCGCACTTGTCTGACAGTGCAAAAACCGAAACGTATCCGCCTTTTTTACCGCTGAGAGAGATTCCGCCGTCGGTCACGGCAGTAACGGAAAATCCGTCGCCGTGAAGGAATGTGGGAACTCCCTTTTCGGAGAAATATTTAAGCAGCTGGATATTGGCAAGGGTATGGTCAAGCCTTCCGCCTGTACCGCCGTAAAGGTGAATGGTTCCGCAACCCTGTTTAACACCAAGGGCGGCGGCTTCAAACATATCGGTGGTGTCCTTTTCGCAGGGGAGAAGCTGAACATTTCCGCCTTCGGGCACAGAACCGAGTGAATCGAAATCGCCTATTACAAAATGAGGGGTAATTCCGCATTTTTTCAGGGTTTCAAGCCCGCCGTCGGCAGCGATTACAATGTCGTTATCTTTGACAGGCTCGCACAGCCCGAAAAACTCGCCTGCACCGAAGCAGTGGCACACTTTTTTTATTTTCATTGGTATAATTATACTCCATTTTTTGAAATTTGTCAACAATAAAGGCTCTCTTATATGTTGGGAAATTGGGCAAAATCACAACTCGGACATGGCGCAGAGCTTTTCAAAAAGCTTTTCTTCCGTAAGCCTTATTATATTTATTTCGGGAAGTGGTGAAAAACCGCATATCGAAACGAAAAGCCCGTCAAAGGCCACGGTACTGTACAGCTCGCCTTTTTTTATCAGCTCAGCGGTTTCTATTTTGTCAAAACCTTCAGCAAAGCCCTTGCCTGTAAGCTTTCCTCTTGCTTCCTTCATGCACCACAAGCGGCAGATTTCCTTCTGCGGGTCATCGGAAGCATTTACCGCTTTAAGCTCCGCAGGGGTGCAGATTTTACGGCTTATATCCGCTTTCAGAGGTCGGTAATCCTGAATATCCAGCCCGATTTCCTCATCGGATACCGCACAGGCACAGAAGCCGTCCGCATGGCTCAGATTGAAATGAATGTCGGGATAGTCGGTGAGAAAGGGTTTTCCGTTCTGACCGTAGGAAAATGCAGGTGCAGACGTTGTCAGCCTTTCTTCAAAAAGAGAATACCGTAAAAGTCCGTAGGCATATATTTTTTCGCGCCTTACCTTTTCATTGGTGATATTGTTTGTTTTTTTCAGCCTTTCCGCTGAAAGAAAGGGGATAAGTTCCTTTTCCTTTACGCCGATATTCGTTATATATATATTCATTGCTTTCTCGTTTCAATATCAAAAACGGGCGGAATTATTCCGCCCGCGGGTTTATCAGATTAAAATTCTTTCATCACAGTATTCACATTCAAGCACATCGCCTGTACGTCTGAAGCTGTGGGGGAGGTATTTCTCCGTGTGGCAGATACATTTGGGGTTGGTGCAGGTAACGTCCTTTACCACCTCGCCTGTAAGGAGAGGCTTGCAGCTCATATTGAAATCAAGCATAGAGAGAATAAGCGCCATTCTTACATACATACCGTAGTTTGCCTGCTTGAAATAAAGAGCACGGGGGTCGTCGTCAACCTCGACAGCAATTTCATCAACACGGGGCAGGGGGTGAAGTACGATTAAATCCTTTGATGCAAGCTTCATCTTTGCCGCGTCGAGACAATACACGTTCTTCTGAGCTTCGTATTCCTCAGGGCTTGTGAAACGTTCACGCTGGATACGTGTCATATACAGCACGTCCAGCTTCGGAATAGCCTCTTCAAGGGTGTTGTATTCTTCGTAGGTCTTTCCGCTTGCGGAGATATAGTCCTTTATGTAGGTGGGCACCTTAAGCTCGGGAGTTGAAACAAGGATAAATCTGTTGTTTTCGTAGCAGGACAGTGCCTTTAAGAGGGAGTGAACAGTTCTGCCGTTTTTGAGGTCGCCGCAGAAGCCAACAGTAAGGTCGGTAAGTCTGCCCTTTTCCTCGTGGAGGGTAAGCAGGTCGGTAAGAGTCTGGGTGGGGTGGAGATGTCCGCCGTCGCCTGCGTTGATAACGGGACAGTCGGCAGTAAGCGCGGCAGCCTTTGAAGAGCCTTCAAGGGGGTGGCGCATAACAAGGATATCGGAATATCCGCTTACGATTTTTGTGGTATCCTTAAGATTTTCGCCCTTTGCTACGGAAGAGGTGGAAGGGTTGTCGAAGCCGATGATACCGCCGCCGAGACGGAGCATAGCCGTCTGGAAGCTCATCTGGGTGCGGGTTGAGGGTTCATAGAAAAGAGTGCCCATGATTTTTCCGCGGCAGGCGCCTGCATAAACCATAGGCGCTTCCATAATCTCATGAGCGAGTTTTATAATCGAGTTCCACTGGGAAACCGTTACGTCGTTAAGGTCAATCAGATGTGTGGAATTTTTCATGTAATTTACCTCGTTTGTTCAGGAAATCAATGCCCTCGGGCTTCATTAATTATATCATTACGCGGGGCGCTTGTCAATGTATTTATATCAAAAAATATACTGCTTTGCTATTGCAAAAAAATGTCTTATGTGGTATTATTTATTTAAAGAATCACACAGGAAAGGTGAGAATAAAAATGAAAACCAAGAATTATTCCGCAATAATCGAGGACTCCGCAACCGAAACCAAGGCGATTTATGTATTCATGGCGATAATTGAGCTGGTTCTGGGCATTTTTCTGATTATCTATCCTGATATCGGCACAAAAATCCTCACCATTATTCTCGGTGCAATTCTTGCGGGCTTCGGCGTTTTCAATATCATATCCTTTCTGATGAATAAAAATGCGTCCTTCCGTCAGGGCATACTTTCGGGCGTAATTTCCACTGCTCTCGGTATTGCTTTTATCGCACAGGCGGAAACTGTTGTAAATGTCACCTCCATAATCCTCGGCGTGTTCATAGTCTTTGAAGGTCTTACCTGCTGCAAGCGCGCGCTTATAATGAAAAGACTGGATTTCGAAAAATGGTTCGTGCCTATGATAATCTCGCTTATAACATGCGTTATCGGAACGCTTATTCTTATTGTACCGGGCTTTTTCGGCAAGGCGGTCATGATAATTTCGGGTGTTATCCTTTCACTTGAAGCAGTTCTCGGTATTGTTTCCATTATCATGATTATAAAGCTGAGAGACAAGGTTGAAGAATTGCTGGGCAATGATGAAAAGGCGATTGTAGTCAAGCAGTAAATGTGCATATAAAATAACAGGGCGGTCAGTGACCGCCCTGCGTTTTATGTAGGGGCGGCTATCAGCCGCCCGTTAGTATATGTTTTTTATCCTGCCGTTTTACCTGTTTCGGCAAAGCACAGGCTTAAAAAGGCAGGAATTGCCCAAGGCGGCTCGCCTTTATTTTAATTCAATAGTCTGATTTCCTAACACAATAGCTGTGATTTCTTCGGGGTTTACGGGAGTTTCAAAGGTAAAGCAGCAGCTTTCGGACATGCCGCCGTATTCGCCTGCCTGTGCGGACGCTGTGCTTCCGAAGTCAGTGAAATATACTTTCTCACCGCTATCCGTAACTGCGTAGTTGTCATCATAATTCCAAATAGCGCCGAAGTAATCGCCGGTACCTGTACCGTTTATATATGCGTTGAGAGGTGTAATTGTTATGTTGTCCACGTCAAGCGAGGTTATTGTGCCCTGACCGTTCTCGGTTTCGAGATTCATTGCATTTTCATAGCTGTATTCCTCGGCGGTATAATCGGCGGTAAATTCGGCAATCCATGATTTTTCGCTGCCTGTAAATACCGTTTCGCCTGAGTCCTTGCCGTATCTGCGTGCAATCAATCTGATATCCGAGCCGCTGATATCCGCGTCGGAATTCATGTTTATTCTGAGGCGGACCTTTTCAGCGCTTTCTTCAAGGATGGTTATGCCCATAGTTGAAGAATTTGCCGCAGGCACGTCATAGCAGAAATTGATATTATCCGCTATAAAATCCGAGAGGCTTTCTCCGCTGATTTCCGAAAGGTCGGCGCCGTCCTCGGGGAAAACGTCAAGGATAACCAGCGCACTGTGCTTGTCAGCGGCTGCTGCCGCCACCTCAAGGTCAAAGCCTTCTATATCGTCGCGGATAATTCTTGCCTGAGAAATGGTGCTTTCGGTGATATTCTGCGATTTGTCGCCGAAAATGCTTTCAAAAATTGCGCCGTAGTCCCATTCGTTTGCCGCGCCTGCTGTTATCACCAGCGCGGACATTGCCGCAGCGGCAGCCGCAACAGCAGTAAGAGGACGGAAGGCTCTGCGCTTTGAAGCAGGATTGGCATCCGCGGTGCGGATTACCTTCTGTGCGAGGGCTTCGGGTGCGGTTGCGGGTGTAATCTGTTCATATAAATCGTTGAGTTTTTTCATGGTAAATCTTCCTTTCGCATTATTCCTCATCGGTAAGTATTTCTCTGAGCTTATCCCTGCCGCGCTTCAGCCGTGCCTTTGCGTTGCTTTCGGATATGCCCAGCAGGGAAGCGGCCTCCTTTACGGAATAGCCCTCGTAATAGTGGAGATAAATCACGGTGCGGTAATTTTTGTCCAGAGCGTTTAATGCCTCCAGCAAAGCGTAATCCTCCTCGCTTTTAAGGGCTATATCGTCAGTAAGCGCCGCCTTGCGCCTGTACCAGGCAGAGGAAAGGTGGTTTTTGGCAATGTTTGAGGTGACGCGGATAAGCCACGCCTTTACGTTTTCATCTGAATTGAAGCTTTCGCTGCTTTTATAGAGCTTCAGAAATGCTTCCTGGGTTATATCCTCGGCGTCGGCGCAGTTTTTTACAAAGCTGTACGCCACGCGGAAAACGGTTTTCTGAAACATTACCGTATAATTTGTGAATATGGTGCTGTCTATTTCTGCCACACTCCTTTTTGACTTTGAGTATACTCTGAAACGTTTCTGTACATAAGACAAAATACAGCAGCAATCGGTTACACTTATGAAAAATTTTGTGATTTAATTTTTACTTAACAGAATTTTCGCAGGATTTACACATTCGTGGAATATACTATAAACAAAGCATAGGAAAAATGCGAAAGGAAAAAGAATGAGATACTACGAATATTTTAAGAGAATGTTTGAAATAATCTATATTTTTGCGGCGGGATTTATTATGCCCGCAGAGCAGAAACACATCGAAAGAGGCAGCCGCGTGCCGCTTAAGATTGCGGCAGGTGATAACAAGTGACCTTCAAGGAGAAAATTGCGCGCTTTTTTATGGGGCGGAACGGACCTGACAGATTTTACCGCTTTCTGATTATCTGCTGCCTTGTGCTGCTGGTGATAAACCTGTTTGCAAGGTCGGCTGTAATTTATGCCGCTGAGCTTTTACTGCTGGGGTATGCGTTTTTTCGTTTCATGTCAAAAAATCTTTATAAAAGACAGGCTGAAAACAGAAAATACATGGAGCTTGAAAACAAGGTGACAGGCTTTTTCAGGCTTCAGAAGCGGAAATTTTCCGACAGAAAAACTCACGTATACCGCACCTGTCCTTCCTGTAAAAAGCACCTGAGACTTCCCAAGAAAAAGGGACAGCACAACGTATGCTGTCCTGTATGCGGAAACAATTTCAGCGTCAGAGTCTGATTTTATCCACAATATTTATAATATCATCGTATATGGCAAGCTGGGCATTTTTGTCGCAGCTTGTTTCTGTTTTATTGAGAATTACAAGGTTTTCACCTCTGAAATAACGCACGTATGAGGCGGCGGGGTAAACCACCAGAGAAGTGCCGATTATTATCATGGTATCCGCCTGAGCGATTGCGGTTACTGCATTTTCCACGCAGCTTTCGTTCAGCGGTTCTTCGTAAAGCACAACGTCGGGCTTTATTATTCCGCCGCAGCGGCATTTCGGAACACCATCACAGCTTGTCACAGCGGTAACGTCGTAGAAGGCGCCGCATTCCATGCAGAAATTGCGATGGACGCTTCCGTGAAGCTCCAGCACATTTGTACTGCCTGCTTTCTGATGAAGCCCGTCAATGTTCTGGGTTACAACCGTTACGGTTTTGCTTTTCTTTTCAAGCTCCGCAAAAAATAAGTGCGCCCTGTTCGGCTCGGCGTTTTCATAAATCATCTTGTCGCGGTAGAATTTGTAGAAATCCTCGGTGTACCGCATAAAAAAGCTGTGGGAAATAATCTGCTCGGGTGTGAAATTACCCTTGGTTTTTTCGTTGTAAAGTCCGTTGGCGGAACGGAAATCGGGAATACCCGACGGACAACTTATTCCCGCGCCTGTAAAAACGCATATATTGCGGGATTTGTCCAGTATTTCACGGAGTTGTCGGATTTTTTCTTCCTGCATAAGCGTACCTCTTTTCTGAAATTCAAAAGGCTGTACCACCGTACAGCCTTGCTATATATTCAATTTTAAAATCAATTCAGTGCATTGGATAGTACCTTCCCTGTTTATTTTCTTGGAACAATAAGTTTCATGGAAACCAACTCCGTAAAAATATTTTCATGTAAGGTTTAGTAATATCAGTTCATGGGAGTATACCTTCCTGTAAAATTCGAGGATTGGATTAAGTAACTTTTGGACTCACTCCGTTCCGTATAAATTGATATATGTAACGCATTCATTGCGGTTATGACTGCAACAGCCTTTACGTTCCATACAGGTTATACTCTTTATCGTCAAGGGCCGCTGTTCTAAGGTATGCGGTAAATCCGCCGATTTAAAAATCAGTTATGATGTCAGACACCGTAATCTTGATTTTTCAGAACAGCCTTTTCGGAACAGCTGAGCCCGTTTCCGATAAAGACTCGATGGATGGTGTTAATTCAGATGCCACTGGACTCAACTTCCTTTCCGGTTAAATTTACAGCGTTGTAACATTTGCCGCTGCATTTCAGAATTGCCTTAATCTTCTGTATAGAACTTTAGTAAGAAATCAGATTTTTGGTTTTTTCTGAACCCTCGGAGGTGTGGGAGTTTTTTATTTCTCTCTCTTTCCTTGATATAAGAATACCATATTTTTCACCCAAAGTCAATAGGTTTTTCTTGGGTATTTTGTATGATATTTTCAACCGTTTTGTGTGCAATTTATAAGATTTGTGCAGAAAATCGCCCTTTTTACCATAAACTGTATTGACAATTAAGGTGTGGTATAGTATAATAAAAATGTTGATTGACAAAAACAAATCTGAAAGGAGATTTTAAATATGTCCGAAGAACTTGAATTGCTCGATGAGGAATTTGCTCCCGTGGTCGTTGACCTGGACGGCGAACCCTTTGAGGTTATCGAAACTATTGAATTTGAAGATAAGATGTACGCTGCTCTCACTCCTTACACAGAGGAAGATGAGCTTGACGATGACGTTGAATTTATTATTCTTGAGGTTATCGACGACCCCGACAGCGAACAGTGTACATTAAAGACTGTTGACGACGAAGAGCTTTACACAAAAATCGGTGATGAATTCATGAAGGTATTTACAGAGGAGTTTGGCGACGAATAATTCCCACTGAAAATGACAGAATATCATTATCGGAGCATTTAAGGCGAATTTAAATTCCGCTGTGCTTTGACAGCGGGTTATTTTACCATTGCTACTGCGGCGTTCGACTTCACATGGTTACTATAATCCAACACATTATAAAAGGGATTTCTCCACGACAGCGGATTGCAGACCTCCCGTACTGCGGAAGAAGGGAGCGTGAACCTGTCGGGCGATTTTACCCACCCTGCTTCGTGCGGGTTTTATACGCTATGTGTACGGCGTTGCGGTGCTGAAAAATTTTCCCCTGACGGACTAAGTCTGTCAGGGGTTTCATATTTTATACAGAACCTTGTGTAAAGGTTTTCTGTTCCTGCTCTGTAATAAATCATGTGATATACCATAATTCGCCCTGTTGAAAATTATAGCTTTTGCTGAAATTACAGCCCAGGGGTAAAAATATGTATTTTTTTGTCACTTTTCAGTGTATAATTATGTTTATATTTATAGAGGGGTATCTATTGACAAAATCCGACAAGGGTGGTATAATACAAACTGTATTAAATGAACTAATACAGATATGAAATGAAATGAGGTGAGAGATTGGCATTTATAGAGGTAAAAAATCTCAGAAAGGTGTACCGTCTCGGAAATGAGAAGGTCTACGCACTTAAAAATATAAACCTTGAAATAAGCAGGGGAGAGGTCTGCTGTATACTGGGTACCTCGGGTTCGGGCAAATCGACCCTGCTTAATATGCTCGCAGGTCTTGAAAAGCCCACAAGGGGCGATATTTTTATAAACGGCGTCAATATCGCAAAGCTCAATGAGCGCAAGCTGGCGAGGTTCAGACAGGAGAACACGGGCTTCGTGTTCCAGTCCTATAACCTTATCCCTCAGCTTACGGCACTGGAAAATGTGGGTATGCCGCTGATGTTCAAGGGGATATCCAAAAAGGTGCGTAATAAACGCGCCCTTGCTATGCTGAAGGCAGTAGGGCTGGGTGAGCGTATGAAGCATCGTCCCAATCAGATGTCGGGCGGTCAGCAGCAGCGAGTGGGTATAGCCAGAGCATTTGTTGCAAAGCCCAATGTAATCTTTGCCGACGAGCCCACAGGTAACCTTGACACAAAGACAACAGAGGACGTTATGGCGCTTATGGTAAGAATGTGCCGTAAGCACGGACTTACCCTTATAATAGTAACCCACGACCTTGAAATTGCGGAATATGCCGACAGGATAGTACATATAATAGACGGCGAAATTACAAGCGTAGAAGAAAATACTCCCATATATTCTCCCGAAACGGAGACTGAAAGCAAAAAAGAAAGAGAGGACACAGAAAATGAAACCAATGTTTAAATTTACAGCCTTGCTGGCTGCGGCAGTTATTTCCGCCGCTTCTGTCCAGCTGCCCGTGTATGCGGAGAGCGCAGAGCTTATCTCGGTGGAGAACGAAAAGCATGAATCCGTAGGGCTTGCCTCAGGCGCCTTTCACTCAGGCGTTTTTGTAATGAAGTCGGGCACGGATATACGTCAGGGCGATATAATCGACATGACGGTTACTACATATATTCCCTTTGCCAACAACAACGGGACTGTTCCCGAGGGCGCAGTGGATACCGCGGGTATCACCGTTTCGGGCTTCAGCAGCGAGAGCTTTCTCTGCGAAAACTCTGTTCCTGCAGCTGTCAGCTTTGACGTAACAGGCGGATATCTCAAGGTTGATTCCTTTTTTACAGGTCTTGTATATCAGGGCGTGGGAAGCGTCTTTACCTATAAGGTAAGCTATACCGCAGGCGGCGCGCCCGTTACGGCTTCTCTTAACTGCAGTGTTCCGGGCTGCGTTGAAGCTGGCAGTGAACTTGAAGAACCCGAGGACCTTTCCGTTCCTGCTTTTGTCCTTGCAACAAGCGACGTTTACACAGTAAAAGCAGGCGAAAAGACCACTGTAAGAGTGGGCCTTCGCGCAGTGGGCAGTACAAGTAACCCCTGCACGGTTTCGGCCATGCTTTCTTCTGCTGATTCTTCAGTAATAGTTGAGGACGTAGGCGCAAAGACAAATTCTTCCCTTTCGCCTTCCTTCAGCTTTGATATAGTTGTTCCTGCCACAGCGGCAGAGGGTGTTTATAATCTTGCCCTTGATGTGACTGTTTTCAATAAGAAGGGCGAAGCTTCAGGCAGCTACAATTATTCAATCCCCGTAAAGGTAGTCAGCGATGTAAACGCCTCCGCACTTACGGTAAAATCCTACAAGGCAAGCAAGGACAATATCCGTTCGGGTGACAGCTTTGACCTTACAATTACTCTCGAAAATAAATGCGGTATTGACCTTGAAAATATAGAAGTGATGCTCGCAGGTCTTGACAGCACAAAGTTTGTGCTTGACGGCGGTTTTTCAAAGCAGACCGTCAGCATTGCCGATGGAAAGACAGGCAAGGTGACCTTCCCGCTGGTAGCCTGCGCAGGTATTTCCTCTGTACGCGAAAGTATAGCTGTTCAGGCGGTTTATGGAATTGACCCAGCAAAGCCTGAGGCTGTTAATACCCTTGAAACCTCTGTTATTTTAACCTGCACACCCGAAGCGGAAAAGCAGGAACTGGGCAAATATGACCTTACTATGACCGATTACAAGGTAAGCTCCTCCGCTGTTGCGGAAAATACACGCTTCACCTTATCCGTTACTCTTGAAAATTCGGGCAAGGAAAAGATTGAAAACGCTCGTCTCACCGTTCTCGGACTTGACGGCAGCAGATTTGCAGTCAACAGTGGTCTTACATACGTGGATTTTGATATTTCCGCAGGTAAATCCAAAACCTTCAGCTTTGAAATAGTAGGCTGTAAGGGAATTTCCTCAATCCGTGAGGTTATTCCGCTTCTTATCGAATACGGAACGGTTTCCTCCGAGGTAAGCTGTACTATCCCCTGCAAGCCTGCAGAGGAAAAGCAGGAAGATGAAGAAAAGACTGTATTTGCTCCCAATATCATAATTGAAAGCTATGATTTCGGCGGTGATTTTGTTACTGCGGGACAGACCTTCCCCTTGAATGTTGTTGTAAAGAACGCCTCCTCCGAAGCAGTTATCGAAAATCTCAAAATAACTATAAACGGCGCATCCAGCAGTATAGACGGAAGCATTGCATATTCTCCCGCTAACTCTGCAAATTCCTTCTTCTTTGAAACACTGGGAATGAAGGCGACGGCGGATATAAGTCTTGACCTTCTCGCAAAGGTTGACGCAGTCCCCAACAGCTATCCTGTGGAGATTGCCTTTACATACGAATACCGCGCGGGCGGAAAGCACTATCAAGCTTCTCCCGTTACCGAAACAATCACAATCCCTCTTCAGCAGGAGGACAGACTCACCGTTAATACTCCCGATTACCCCAACTATGCAGTTGGCGTGGGCGAAATGTGTTATATCAGCACAAGTATTGTGAATAAGGGTAAAAGCGGCGTTTACAATGTTTCTGCAAATATTGAGGGCGAGGGCTTTGATTTATCCCAGGGCGCATACTATATCGGTAATATAAACAGCGGCAGTGAGGAATACTACGACGCACAGATTACTCCCAACACTGAGGGCGAAATCAAGGGTGAAATCGTAATAACCTACGAGGATTCCAACGGCAGCGAAAAGGAACAGCGTGTACCATTCAGCTTTACGGCGGTTCAGTACAATTACGACGAAATGTACGGCGATATGGGCATGGTGTTCCCTGAAGATGAAATGATGGGCGGAGAAATGATGGGTGAAGTTCCTCCCGAGGGTGGTTTCCCCGTTGTACCCGTAATAATCGGCGGTGTTGTTGTAATTGCGGTTGTAGTTATAGTAATTGTGGTTGTAAGGAAGAAAAAGCGCGCAAAGGAATTAGAGGACGACGATGAAGATTTCTGATATGCTTAAAATGTGCCTCCGCAATCTGTGGAGGCGTAAGGGGCGTACACTTCTTACGGTTACAGGCGTAGTCATCGGTTCATGCGCTGTTATCACAATGATTTCCCTCGGTATCGGCATGAACAAGGCGCTGGACGGAATGCTTGCCACCATGGGCGACCTTACGGCGGTAAGTATTTATAATTACAGCTACGGCGGAGTTGAGGACGATAAGCCTGTACTGGACGACGCGGCTGTTGAGGCGCTTGGTGCTATTGACCATGTTTCCTACATAATACCAAAAATGCAGGTTAATTCAGATATGGTGACCATAGCTTCGGGCAAGAACGACCGTTATAAAATGTCATGGGCGGATATCTACGGTATAGATTTCAGCCTTATGGACAAGATGGGGTATTCCGTTGAGGAGGGCGCATTTCCTAACGAGGCCGAATACAAGAACGCCGTAGTTTTCGGCAATGAAATGCCCTATCAGTTCCGCGATACAAAGAAAAAGGGTCAGGCTTCATATACCTGGAAGCAGGAGCTGCCCGACGGAACCTTTTCAAAGCCTTTTGTAGAACCCGTAGGCGAAACAATTATGCTGTATGTCAACAATACCAAGAAAACCGATGACGAAGGCAACTTTCTGTACGGCGGCAGAGGCTATGAATACAAAATGAACGGTACAACAGTGCTTGCCACTGACCCGAACTGGGAAACCCCTTACAGTATTTTTATTGACATTGAGCTGGCGAAGGAGATTATAAATGATTATAACCGCCTTAACAGCGTAAAAAACGCAAAAACGCCTGAGTATACCCAGGTTAAGATTATAGCTGACGACCTTGAAAATGTGGCTTATGTACAGGAGCAGGTTGAAGCAATGGGCTTCACAGCTTCCAGCATGGCGCAGATAAGAGAGGAGATGCAGGGCTATCTGGGTGTAATCCAGCTTGTACTGGGCAGCCTTGCGGCAATCAGCCTTCTTGTAGCGGCAATCAGTATTACAAATACAATGATTATGTCAATCTACGAGAGAACCAAGGAAATTGGTATAATGAAGGTTCTGGGCTGTTTTATCAGCAATATCAGACTTGTGTTCCTTATGGAGGCGGGACTTATAGGACTGCTGGGCGGAATTATGGGCACGCTGATAAGCTACGGAATTTCCGCGGTCATGAATATGCTGGGCAGCGGCGTTGTAGGCAGCATGCTGGGTATAGCGGCAGAGGATACACAGATTTCAATTATACCGCTGTGGCTTGTGTTGCTGGCGCTGATTTTCTCAACTATTATCGGCCTTATTTCGGGCTTTTATCCCGCAAACCGTGCAGTTAAGATAAGCGCTCTTGAGGCTATAAGAAATGAATAAACAGAAAACTGAGAGGTCCGCACCTCTCAGTTTTTTAATATCCCAGTTTTTTCAGCAAGCCTTCACAGCCGCGGAGTACGTCATCGTAGGTTTCATCAAAATTTCCCGTATACCACGGGTCGGCAATATCCCCGCCCTCGTTTGCAAAGCTCAGAAGCTTTGAAACCTTTCCGTCAGGGTCACTGCCTGTAATTCGCAGGGTGTTGCGGATATTGGCACTGTCCATGCATATCAGCAGGTCATATTTTTCATAGTCGCTCTTTTTAAGCTGAATTGCAGTTTTTCCCGCTGTGCTTATTCCAAACTGTGCCAGCTTGGTTCTTGTACCGCGGTGTACGGGGTTGCCGATTTCTTCTGTGCTGGTTGCACGGGATTCAATGAAGAAATCTGAAGCGATACCGCGTTTTTTAACCATGTCTTTAAGTACAAATTCCGCCATTGGCGAACGGCAGATATTGCCGTGGCAGACGAAAACTATTCTTATCATATCTTACAGCTCCTTGATAGATCTTTTTTAATTATTATAGCATTATCCCCAATTAAAGTCAATTTCAGATTTGTATTGTTTCTGTATATATTGACAGATATTCGAGAGCGTGATATAATGAATTTGTGGATATGCACAGTTTTGCTGTGCTAATACAAATATAAAAGAGGAATATTATGGAACAACTTTCACTCAGAACCCATGATAATGAAAATCTTTCCGTGCGTGTCTATGAAGCGGATTCATGCAAGGCTGTCATTCAGCTTGTGCATGGAATGGAGGAGCATCAGGAGCGTTATGAGGCTTTTGCCTCCTTCCTTAATCAGAACGGGTACAGTGTTGTAAGCTCAGACCTGCGCGGTCATGGCAGAACTGCACAGAAACTCGGTCATTTCAAGAACAAGAAAGGCTATGAAGCACTGATTGAAGACCAGATTCTCATAAGAAAATTCATAGGCGAACGTTATCCCAATACACCTGTGTATCTTTTTGCACATTCGATGGGTACGATTATTTCGCGCGTGCTTTTGCAGACGGAGTCCGGCAGTTATATAAAGACCATACTTTCGGGTGCGCCGAATTATCAGGCGTTGTCATATTTCGGGCTTGTGCTTACGAGTGTAATCCGACTTTTCCGTGGCGCAGAATATAAATCCTCTCTGCTGGAATATATCAGCATAGGCGTTTTCAATAAGGGTATTTCCAATCCGAAAACGGATTTTGACTGGCTTTCTTCTAACGAGGAGGCTGTTAAAGGCTATGTTGATGACCCTTACTGCGGCAAGGGGTTCACCTGTACAGCGTTTAACGACCTGTACAAGCTCATGACTATTATGCACAAACACAAAGCGTACAAAGCGCTTAATGCAGATATGCCGATTCTTATGCTCAGTGGTAAGGAAGACCCTTGCACGGGAGGAGAAAAAGGAGTTTCTGCTTCTTTCAATACTCTTATAAAGGCAGGCTTCAGAAACGTGAAGCGCATAGATTATCCCGGTATGCGTCATGAAATTCTTAATGAGAAGAATAATGATGAGGTTTACCGCGATATTATGGATTTTTACGATAATTAAACAGAACGACCGCCGTGCAATGCACGGCGGCTTTTTATATCTTTAAATCTTTTCTGATTCATTTCTGCTGTAAACACACCCGCAGTAATTCTGTCTGTAAAGCCCGTATTGTGCCGACAGCTGAATTGACCGCTTGTAGCCCTCACGCTTCTTGAAGTCGGAGAAAAGGTAAGGGACGCCTGCGCGCTCCGCCTCCTCGCCGCCTATTTCGTTCAGCTTCTGTGCGTTTTTCAGTGGACTTATGGAAAGCGTTGTTGTGAAATAGTCAAAGCCATTTTCCGCGGCGATATCCGCTGCTTCTCTCAGTCTCAGACGGTAACATTCAAAGCATCTTGCTCCGCCCTCGGGGACAGCTTCAAGCCCCTTTGCAATTTCAAAAAAGCGTTCGGGGTCGTATCTGCCCTCAAGAAACTTCACAGGATTTTTCGTTGGCATTTCCGAAATCAGCCTTTTTGCTTCAGCTACACGCTTGCGGTATTCCTCCTCTTCGGTGATATTGGGATTATAGAAAAAGAGGGTGATGGAGAAAAATTCCGAAAGATACTCCAGTACATAGCTTGAACAGGGTGCACAGCAGGCATGGAGAAGCAGGGTAGGGGTGCGGTTTTCCTTTGTGATGTTTTCAATTGTCTTATCGAGGATTTTCTGATAGTTCGTCACTTCAGCGCCGCCTTCTTTGCTCTGAGAATCTGTTCAGCTTCTTCATAGCTGCCCGAGTGGAGTGAGCTTTTTCCCAGAATAATCAGTGCGCCTTCCTTTTCCGTAAGGAAAAAGCCTGTTTTACTTTCGAGAATTTCGGTAATGTCCGTCCACTCCAGCTTGCCGCAGGGAGCGTTGTTTCTTATAAGCAGGATATTGCTTTCAGAAATAGCGATGGTCACGCCCTCTTCCTCGGGATTTGCGCGGGACAGTTTATCGGTGAGATTTTTTATGAAAAAGTGGAGAAAAAGGGGATAGGCTGCCGCAAGCAGCACACCCACAACGGTGATAATCAGCATGGACGGCTTCTTCACCGTCAGATACATTACAACGCCCGAAACTGCCACGATGATAAGACAGATAATAAGTGCTACTATAAGGAATTTATGGGCGAAATTGTCCTTGAACATTGTGGTTTTTATATAGTCACTGATATTTTCCTTTTTGCGTTCAAATCTGAATTCAGTCATCAGTTAAGTCCTTTCATAGTGAGGGAGATGCGCTTTTTCTTGGCGTCAACGCCCAATACCTTTACGTTTACGATATCGCCCACTTTTACAACGTCCAGTGGGTGCTTTACAAACTTGTCAGAAAGCTCGGAGATATGCACAAGGCCGTCCTGATGCACACCGATATCAATAAATGCGCCGAAGTCTATAACGTTTCTTACAGTACCCTTCAGCTCCATTCCCTCTGTAAGGCTGTTCATGTCAAGGATATCCGTTCTGAGGAGGGGCTTGGGCAGCTCGTCACGAGGGTCACGGCCGGGCTTCATAAGCTCCTTGACAATATCTTCAAGGGTAGGCTCGCCGATACCGAGAGCTTCTGCTGTCTTTTTAAGTCCGTTTGCCTTTACGTACTCGTCGATTGCGCTGAAATCTGAGGTTTTCTTTATATCAATTCCGCAGAGCTTCATAAGCTCCTTTACCGCGTCATAGCTTTCAGGGTGTACTCCTGTATTATCAAGAGGATTCTTGCCGCCCGGAACACGTAAGAAGCCTGCGCACTGTTCGTAAGCCTTTTTTCCCAGCTTGCTTACCTTTAAAAGTTCTTTTCTTTCAGTGAATGCACCATTCTCTTCACGGTATGCAACAATATTCTTTGCCACGGCAGAGTTTACGCCTGCAACATAGCTGAGCAGGGAGAAGGAAGCGGTATTGAGGTCAACGCCTACGTTGTTTACACAGCCCTCAACTACTCCGCCGAGAGCGTCGGAAAGCTGATTTTTGGGCATATCGTGCTGATACTGTCCTACACCGATAGCCTTGGGGTCGATTTTTACAAGCTCTGCAAGAGGGTCCTGAAGTCGTCTGGCAATGGAAACTGCGCTTCTGAGAGAAACGTCGTATTCGGGGAATTCCTCAGCGGCCAGCTTGCTTGCGGAGTAAACGGAAGCGCCTGCCTCGGAAACCACCATGTAGCTTACCCTTTCGGGGATTTCCTTTATCATTTCAGCTACAAAGCACTCACTTTCGTGGCTTGCGGTACCGTTACCTATGGCAATTGTGGTAACGCCGTGTTTTGAGATAAGCTTTTTAAGCTTGTCCTTGGCCTCGGCAACCTTATTCTGGGGAGGTGTGGGATAAACAACGGTGGTATCAAGAACCTTTCCCGTGTCGTCAACCACCGCAATTTTACAACCTGTACGGTATGCGGGGTCAAGACCGAGTGTCACAGTGTTCTTTACAGGGGGCTGCATAAGAAGCTGGCGGAGGTTGTCGCTGAACACGTGTATTGCGCCTGTGCATGCCTTTTCTGTAAGGTCGTTACGCACTCTGCGCTCAATTGAGGGGTGGATAAGACGTTTAAAAGCGTCCTCTGCGGCAGCCTTTACAAGTCCGCCGTTTGTGTTCTTTGCTTTTACGAAAGCTTTTTCGATAATCTTCATAGCTTCTGCTTCATCAACATCAACGGTTACCTTTAAAATCTCCTCGCGCTCGCCTCTGTCCAAAGCAAGGATACGATGGGTGGGAATTTTCGCAGCGCCCTCGCTGTAATCGAAGTAGTTTTCATAAACGCTGTTTTCCTGTTCCTTCGCCTGCTTTGAGGTGATAAGAGCAGTGCGGTCGTAAAAAGCGCCAAGGGATTTTCTCAGATTTGTGTCGTCGGAAATTATTTCCGCGATGATATCGGAAGCACCTGCAATGGCTTCTTCAACTGAAAGCACCTTTTTTTCCTCGTTAATGTACTGTTCAGCTTCAGCGTAGGGGTCTTTCAGGGTCTGCTCCATTATGAAATCAGCAAGAGGCTGAAGACCCTTTTCCTTTGCAATGCCTGCGCGTGTCTTTTTCTTGGGCTTGAAGGGACGGTAGATATCCTCAACCTCTGCAAGAGTAACTGCCGCTGCCAGCATAGCGCGTATTTCATCGGTCATAAGCTCAAGGCCTTCGATGGTGTTTGCGACTTCTTCCTTGCGCTTTTCAAGGTTTCTGAGATATGTAAGACGGTCAGAAAGCTCACGGAGAAGCTGGTCGTCAAGTCCACCCGTAACCTCCTTACGGTAACGGGCGATAAAGGGGATAGTATTACCCTCGTCCATAAGCTTTACGGCCGCTTCCGCCTGTGAATTTCTGATTTTAAGCTCGCCTGCGAGCTGTTCGATAATGTTCATTATGCTGTATCCTTTCAGTACTGTATGTTGTTGATTTGAAATCAAATAATTCTTCCGATTATTTCAAACACGGGGCCTTTCTGCCAGAGATATGTTGACAGATTTATCTGCCAGCATTCTCCCTGATTCAGAGCAAAATCCGCAGGTCTGCCCTTGGGAAGTCCGTAGCCTGCCAGCAGGTTCATGATTACGCCGCCGTGGGTGATGACCGCCGCCTTTGTGACCTGGTCCTTCATCATATCCTTGAATATTTCTTCAAGACCGTCAAGGCATCTGAGCGTGAACTCACCGAAGGTTTCACCGCCGGGAGCCTTGGCGTCATATCCGCCCTTAAGCCATTCGGTATATTCAGGGAGGTTTTCAAGCTCTGCCTGAGTTTTTCCCTCAAACTCGCCGAAATCACATTCCGCGATATTATCAATCTGCTTGACGTAGCGGTCGGGGTAGATTATATCCGCAGTTTCAAGACAGCGCTTCAGGGGGCTGGAATAGACCTTCTGAACTGCGGGATAAAGGCGGTCATGAGCGTAGCGGGTTATGGCATAAAAACCTTCGTCACACAAGGGCAGGTCAGTAAGACCGATATATTTCCCTTCGAGATTCCCCTGGGTTATCCCGTGTCGGATAAGATAAATAGTGTAGTTTTTCATTTTATATTCCTTTCTTGTGGGGTTACGGATATATGTAAAGCAGAAAAACTGCTGTTTTTCAGATTTCAGGTGGTAAAAATGTCCTTTATTTAGTATATTATATATAATCTTACTTTATTTTTTTGTCGAAAATGCCACTTTACAGAACGGACAAAATCTAATATAATATACAATGCGATATTAACGAAAGGAGCTTCAGCGATGAATAACGATTTTCCCCGTATTCTTTCTTTGCTCAGAAAAGAGCGTCATATAAGTCAGAAAGAAGCGGCGGCGGCACTTGGCGTTGCACAGGCTCTTCTCTCCCATTATGAAAAGGGCAAGAGAGAGTGTGGTCTTGATTTTCTTGTAAGAGCTGCCGATTATTATAACGTATCCACCGATTATCTGCTTGGCCGTTCACCTATGAGTACGGGAAGCATCATTGTGGAAAGTGAAATTCCTGACGCTGAGGCTCATGAAAAGGCGCGTTTCGGCGCCGATATATCATTGACGCTTTCAAAAAAGCTGCTGACCAACAGTATCGAGGTTATTTACAGCCTGCTTTCGAGAGTGAGCAACTCACGACTCAGTATGTGCGTCACGAATATGCTTAATTTCACGGTGTACAAGGTGTTCCGTATCGTGTATCGCACTAACGCCAGGAACAGCGAAACCATGTTCGAGATAAACGATGAAATCGCTTGCCGTGCGGCTCAGGCGGGAACTGAAATAAACGAGGGTATGGCTGCCGCGGCTATAAAGGAATCGGAGCAGAATGCGCCCGAAATTTCCACGGTGCTCATTGAAACGGAATATCCGAAACAGGCGCCTGCGCTGTTAAGTCTTATAAAAAGCAGCGAAACCCAGTTGAAAAAAATGATGTGATTATTACGGACTGCCCAAAGCAGTCCGTTTTTATATTTTTGCGGGCGAACATAGTTCGCCCCTACGGTTAAAACGCTTAGTTATGCGGAAAATGTAGGGGCGACCTGTGGTCGCCCGTTTTTAAATTATCTTTTTGAGACCTTTTGGTTTAAGCATCCATACCAAGCTTTAAAGCCTTAAGGTTTGCGTCAAGGAGGTTAGCCTTTTTCGGGGGGATAACCTTCTTTAATGCCTTTTCAATTACTTCCATATTGTCAAGACCGATTTCCTTCAGAATCTTGCCGGTAAGAATAATATTTGCCATACCCTTTAAGCCGTTGTCGTTGGCAAGCTGGGTTGCGGGGATATAGAAGCACTTGATATCGGTTCTGTCGGTTGTGCCGTCAACAAGAGTGCTGTCGATGAACGCCATGCCGCCTGCCTTTACTGTACCGATGAACTTATCAAAGCTGGGGGTGTTCATAACCATAAGCTCAGAAGGCTCAAGAATAAGGGGAGAACCGATAGGGTCGTCGCTTACAGTTACGGAGCAGTTACATGTACCGCCGCGCATTTCGGGACCGTAGGAAGGAAGCCATGAAACCTCCTTATCAGCGTATAAGCCGACGTAAGCTAAAAGCTTGCCTGCGAAGAGGATACCCTGACCGCCGAAGCCTGCGAGTAAAAATTCGTTTGTCATATTAGTCCTCCTCCTTGTTTCTTACTGCACCCTCTTTGTAAACACCGAGAGGATAGTAAGGAATCATCTCGTTTCTTACTCTGTCAAGAGCCTGAACGGGAGTCATACCCCAGTTTGTGGGACAAGTAGAATGAACCTCTACGAGGGAGAAGCCCTGCTTGTTCTTCTGGAACTCGAAAGCCTTGCGGATAGCAGCCTTTGCTTTTCTGATATTTGCGGGGTCGATAACTGTAACTCTTTCAGCAAGTGCAACACCGTCGATCTGGGAAAGGATTTCGCAGACCTTTACAGGGAAACCTGCTTCAGAAGTATCTCTGCCGTAAGGTGTTGTCTGGGTAACCTGTCCGGGAAGAGTTGTGGGAGCCATCTGGCCACCTGTCATACCGTAGGTTGTGTTATTGATGAAGATTACGGTGATATTTTCGCCTCTTGTAGCTGCGTGGATAGTTTCGGCAGTACCGATAGCGGCGAGGTCGCCGTCACCCTGATATGTAAATACGAACTTATCGGGATTACCTCTCTTTACGCCTGTTGCAACAGCAGGAGAACGTCCGTGGGACGCTTCAATCATATCGCAGTTGAAATAATCGTAAGCCATAACGGAGCAGCCTACGGGGCATACGCCGATAGTGTCGTTTTCAATACCCATCTCGTCGATAACCTCAGCGACAAGTCTGTGAACTATGCCGTGAGTACAGCCGGGACAGTAATGTAAGTATGCGTCGGTAAGCGCATGGGGTCTTTTAAATTCAGGCATTACTTATTACCTCCCATTTCCTTGATTTTATTTAAGATATCTGCGGGAGCAGGAATGATACCGCCTGTTCTGCCGTAGAATTCAACAGGCTTTGAGCAGTTGATGGCGAGCTTTACGTCTTCAATCATCTGACCCATAGACATTTCAACGGTAAGAACCTTCTTAGCGTTCTTTGTTGCGTCCTGTAATTCCTTTTCAGGGAAGGGCCAGAGTGTTACGGGTCTGAACATACCTACCTTTAAGC
>JAFUNV010000139.1 GCA_017472865.1 Ruminiclostridium sp.
CTCCCGAGCATGGTCCCGTTTCTGTGGGTAATACCTACGAACAGAGCCTTATTGAACAGTTTTATACTGATTTCATTCAGGCAGCTGAGGCTGTCGGCAAGGATAAGGAGCTGCGTGATGAAATTGCTGTCCAGAAAGAGCAGCTGAAGCCCTTCTCAATAGGAAAATGGGGACAGATAAAAGAATGGTTCGAAGAGGATAATGACGATTTCGACCACTCCAAAACCCAGAAGAACCACCGCCATATCTCCCATCTTATGGGTCTTTATCCCGGCAAGGCGATTACCACTGAAACTCCTGAGCTTATGAAGGCGGCTATCGTTACCATGAATGACCGCGGTGATGAATCCACAGGCTGGGCAAGAGCCTATAAGTTTAATTTATGGGCTCGTACAAAGGATGGTAACAGAGCTTATAAAATCCTCAAGGGGCTTCTTACAGGCTGTACATTCCCTAATTTGTTTGATTTCCACCCGCCTTTCCAGCTTGACGGAAATTTCGGCGGAAGTGCAGGCATTGCAGAAATTCTGCTTCAGAGCCACGAGGGATATATTGAACCGCTGGCAGCGCTTCCCGAAGCATGGAAAACAGGTAAATTCAGCGGTCTGTGTGCACGTAGTGGTTTTGAGCTTTCGGCGGAATGGCAGGAAGGTAAAGCAGAAAAAATTACAATTATTTCCAAGGCGGGAAAGACCTGCCGCATAAAGACAGAACTTGGCAGAGTTACCTCTGACGGCAGGGAAGTGCCTTTCGTCAACGATAACGGTATTCTTACCTTTGATACTGCCGCAGGCGGCATTTATGAGATAACAAACTGATTAAAATAAGTGATACAGCCACGAAACAGCGGCTGTGGAGGAGTATTTATGTCTAAAGTTCTTTTTAACGATAACTGGCAATTTACCCTGAAAGAAACAAGCTGTACGCTGTCCGACATTGAGACAGAAACAGACTGGCATGATACAGAAATACCCCATGACTGGCTTATAGGCAATTGTCAGCACTTATATGATGCGGGTGAAGGCTGGTATAAAAAGAAATTCAATATTGACTCTCTCAGCGAAAATGACGCGTATATAATCTGTTTCGACGGCGTTTATATGAACAGTACTGTTTATGTAAACGGAAGTGAGGCAGGAACCTGGCGTTACGGCTATTCCTCTTTCAGCTTTGATATCTCAGGGCTTCTCAGAGAGGGAAGTAATACAATTTACGTACATGTGCGCCACGAAACTCCTAATACACGTTGGTATTCGGGAGCTGGCATTTTCAGAAATGTATACCTACGAAAAACCAGCAAAATCCATGTAAAGGAAAACGGTGTATATATAAGCACACGTAAAATGGACAAAAAATGGCTGGTCAATGTGGAGACCGGGCTGACCTTCGGCGGCTGTGATATCCGTCACACGGTTTCAAGAAACGGTAAAACAGTAGCAGTTATAAACGGTCATACAGAAAATGAACGTTCTGTATTGAAATTTGCCGCACAGAATCCAGATATATGGGATATAAAGAATCCTGCCTGCTATACAATGAAGACAGAAGTACTTCTTGAAGGCGTTGTTCTTGATACAGTAACCGATACATTCGGCTTCAGAACAATTGAGTTCATTCCTGATAAGGGTTTTTTACTTAATGGCGAAAAGCTTAAGATTCATGGTGTATGCATGCATCATGATCTGGGTGCACTCGGTGCTGCTGTCAATAAAACAGCACTCCGCAGACAGCTCGGAATTCTTAAAAGCTATGGCGTAAATTCCGTGCGTACTGCGCATAATATGCCTGCCCGTGAGCTGATTGAACTGTGTAATGAGATGGGTATTCTTGTTAACTGCGAGTCATTCGATATGTGGGAACTTCCTAAGAACGAAAATGATTATGCTAGATTTTTCCCTGAATGGTACGAAAAAGACGTAAAAGCATGGATTGAGCGCGACAGAAATGCACCATGCGTTATTATGTGGAGCATCGGTAATGAAATTCTTGACACTCATCAGAGCGAAAGAGGGCTTGAAGTCGCTCAGATGCTCTGCAGAGCTGTTCATAAATATGACAGGCACAGGAACGCAGCATGTACAATCGGCTCGAACTTCATGCGCTGGGGCAACGCTCAGAACGTTTCTGATTATCTGAAACTTGCAGGTTATAATTACGCCGAAGATTTATACGACGAGCATCACAAAAAACACCCCGATTGGTTTATTTACGGCAGCGAAACCGCATCCACTGTCCGTTCCAGAGGTATTTACCATCTTCCTGCGGGAACACCTATACTTACTCATGATGATATGCAGTGTTCGGATTACGGAAACAGCGTTGTAGGTTGGGGCAAGAAACAAGAAAAGGCGTGGACTGATGACCGCGACAGGGAATACTGCGGCGGGCAGTATGTATGGACGGGTTTTGACTATATAGGTGAACCCACACCTTACAGCACAAAGAATTCCTATTTCGGAATTGTCGATACGGCAGGATTCCCGAAGGATTCATACTACCTTTACAAGGCTGTCTGGACTGACGGAAATACTGAGCCTTTTGTTCATATTCTTCCGTACTGGGATTTTAATATAGGCGAAGAGATTGATGTTTTTGTTTACTCAAACGTTGAGGATATCGAACTTTTCTTTAATGAAGTTTCACTTGGAAAACAGCATATTTCTCTTGAAAAAGATGAGGTTCTCCATGGTGAATGGAAGCTGAAATACAAACGCGGAACAATCACTGCAAGAGCATACGATAAATCAGGAAAGATTGTTGCAGAAGATACGGTTTCCTCATTTACAGATGCAGCTACTATTGAAGCTGTACCTGACAAAATGGAAATGCAGGCGGACGGCCGCGACCTTATCTTTATTGAAATTTCCGTCAGGGATGAAATGGGAATACCCGTTGCAAACGCAAGAAACAGAATTAAGGTTACTGTAAACGGACCCGCGAGACTTGTGGGTCTTGACAACGGCGACAGCACCGATTATGACAGCTATAAAGCTGATAACCGCCGTCTGTTCAGTGGAAAGCTCCTTGCAATTATTCAGTCAACCTTTGATTCAGGAACGATTACTGTTTCCTTCGAAAGCGAAGGTCTCAGCGAAAAAATGCTTGTGCTTGAATCCGTTGAATGCGAAAAAACGGAAGGTGTTTCAGTTGTAGGAAACTATTATCCTTATCTTACTGATGAACCGTACAAGGCAGATGTTCCTACCCGAAAAATTGAACTCAGAACAGGGAAGACTGACCTTGATGCAAATAACCCGACTGTACTTGTAAATGCACGTATTCTTCCTGAAAATTCCACTTATAAGGAAATTGAATGGAAGTGTGTACTCGAAAATGGTGTTGAAATAGGCTTATCGGATATTCGACCGATTCTTGACGGTGCTGTAATTACAGGTAAGGGTGACGGCAAGTATAAGATACGCGCTTTATGCCGCAACGGAGGAGAGATTCCATCTGTATATTCAGAACTTTCCTTTGAAAATACAGGCTTCGGAGAGGCAATGACCAATCCTTATTCCTTTATTTCAGCAAGCCTTTACTCGTTCAGCAATTATCCGCTTAATATCGTTGAACATGGCGCTGTAAGCGGAATTACTCAGCGAACCGTTATTGGTTTCGATAATGTGGATTTCGGCAGCTTCGGAACTAATGAACTCATTCTTCATTGCGGTCACTGCGGTGGCAATGAGCCTGTCCCTGTTGAACTGTGGCTGGGTAATCCTGATGATGGCGGCGAACTTATTCAGGTGCTTGATTTTGAACGTAACGGTCAGTGGGATAATTTCCTGCCTCAGACATTTAAGCTTTCAAAACAGCTCAAGGGTGTTTGTTCGATTGCTTTTGTTGCATCAACTCATATTATTGTGGGCGGATTTGAGTTTACAAAGCAGAACAGGGCTTATGAACAGCTGTCTGCTGCTGAAAATGACGGACTTTACGGTGATGAATACAGCGTTGACGGCGATTCCATCATCGGTATCGGTAATAACGTTGTCATCAGCTTCGCAGAAATGGATTTCGATAAGGGTGTTTCCGGAATCACCGTACGCGGAAAGACGCCTAATGATATGAACACTATTCAGCTCAGATACAATGATGATGATGGCGTTCAGCAGACGCAGCTCCTGGAATTCTCAAACGCTTCCGAATATACTGAGAAACACTTTGAACTCAGTAATATTTCGGGTGTGCGTGATATCAGTTTTGTATTCCTGCCCGGAAGCAATTTTGATTTCAAATGGTTCAGATTTGAATAAGAAAAGACCTGAGAAGATTTTTCTTCTCAGGTCTTTTTCATAACCATTGGATAAAAGCTGTTTTATCATTCTTATTGTAACCTGCTTTTTCATAGAAGTTCAGCGTGCTGTCGCTCTTCGAACCTGTAAGCAGCATCATTTTATAGCAGTTATTGCTTATGGCGATTTCCTTTGCATAATTAAGGCAGGCAGTGGCAAGCCCCTTGTTTCTGTGGTTTTGATCAGTGATTACATTTTCAATAAATGCGTATGGTCTTTGTCCTCTTGTGAGATTCGGGATAATCACACAGACACAAGAAGAAACAATAGTTCCAGCTTCCTCTGCTACAATAATGTGATGATTTTCGTCATTGATTATATCATTCCAGACGGATAAAACCCTTTCGTTTTTTTCAGGAAATGGATTGTCATGAAGCTGCATATAAAGCTTCATGAGACTGTCGAAATCGCTTTCATTAATTTCTCTAATCATTTTAACACCTCAAAAATAAAAGCCGCTTACTTTAGCGGCTTTACGGTTATGTAATTAGAAATCAATATTATTGACATCTGAATTTGCAAGAAGAACTTCCTTCTTAGGAATACGCTTTAAGGGATTATAGGAGAATTTCTTGCAGGAGTCATAGGATTTAACCTCGCCGAACTTTGAGCATTCATATTTATCGTTTTCAAGAGCCTTGCAAAGGTCACAGTACTTGCAGGCAGGCTTGATATTGTTGCCGAAAAGCTTCTTTTTAGCCATAATAATTCTTCCTTTCCACAGCATGACTGATTTATTTATATTATTATAACATATTTTTTCTTAAATATCTACCCCTTTTTGAAATTTTTTTCACTTTTTTGCAACAAAATTACGCACATGGCTATAAGAAGCACAATAACAGTGTTGTTTGTGCTTACCCCGAAAGTATAAACCCTGTTTACTGAAGACACAGGAAGACTTATATCCCAGAATTTAACTATTAACAAAGACACAACGCCCGCTATAAGTGCTGTAGGTATCCTGGAAAGGATAAAGCTTTTTACAGAAAAGCTGCCTTGTATGATTGAAGAACACTGGAAAAGTACACAAGCACCTCCTGTTGATGCCAGGAACGTTACAAGCGGCAAAAGATTCAGGGTTCGGATTTCAGCATTAAGTATATTACTGATTTCAAAAAAGGCTTTTATAATAACAGGCAGCTTTACGCCGGCAGCTTCAGATACGCAGTCAGCAGCAGTTATTGCAACATTGAATATTACTATAACCGAACATATTCTGAAAAGGGCAGAGGAAGAGCTGTTGATTGATTGTATTAAACTGCTTTTCTTATTGGAAATATGTGACGTAATCATCATGTTTTCGGTATGACTTATTATAACAGCCATTATGAGATTTGAAACAACGCATGAAATATATATGATAAGACCAGCTTCTGTGGAGTTGTAAAGTCCGAGTCCCAGCATTACAACAGCAAAAGTGGGAGAAATACAATATGAAAAAACGGCTGTTTTCTCAGCTATTGCGGAATAATTTTTATTTTCCGCAATTAATTCTTTCAAAAGCTTAACACCAACAGGATAACCGCCTATAAGACTGAGACAAAAAACAGAGAAAATCTCTTCGCTAAGCGGTAATATCGGCTTTAAAATTATATATAACGGCTTGAAAATAATCCTGTAAATACCGCTTGAAAGAATGTAAGAGGATATCACCATAAATGCAAACATTGAGGGTATAATAACGTTAATACAAACATTTATACTGCTTATAACGCATTCTGACAAAGCTTCCGAAAAAGCAACCAGTATTACCGCAAAAGCTGTCAATGCTATGGCTTCTGAAATCTTACGCAATCTTGACATATACACCATCCTGACCATTGTTCTAAAAAACGTGTTTGATCATATTATATTAACAGGACGGTAATTAAATGAATATCAATAAAATAATAAATAATTACGATGATTTCCTTAACAATTCAAGGCTTAATTCAGCCATCCAGCTTCTGGACAATGAAATTATGGTAATTGAGAACTGCAAAGGTATATGCCTTTTTAATGAAAATGAAATTCATCTGCGATTAATGAAATGTAAGATGATAATTGTGGGCCTTAACCTTAAAATGAGAAATTTCAGCAAGTGCGGTGTGGAAATCAAAGGGAAAATACATTCTATTGATTTTGAAGAAAACGGGGGAAGAAAATGAAAGGGAATTTTTCTTTTTCGGGAATCGTAACATTTTCCGCTATAGGAGCTTATACGGAAGAATTTATTACAGAACTTCTTGAAAGCGGTATACGGGTAAGAAATATAAACAACAAGAATAATATTGTTTATGCAAAAGCCAAAAGAACCGACTATCTGAAAATAGCCAGAATTGCTGCAAAACACAGAGTGCGGACAAGGATTACAGAAAGACAAGGACTTTATTTCAAGCTGAAAAGAAAAAGTCATCACGCAGGTATTATAGCAGGTATTGCGGCAGCAGCAGCAGTTTTAATAGTTCTGAGACAATTTATCTGGAAAATTGAGATTTTTGGAAATAACCAATTGTCAGAAAATCTGATTCTGGAAACGATTTCACAAGATGGAATACAAATAGGTCGCCTGATATCATCAATAGACCCGAAAGGTACAGAATTAAGATTAAAAGGAATTCTCAATAATGTATCCTGGATAAATATTGAAGTAAACGGCAGCAGAATTGATGTATACATACGGGAATCTGAAGATGTGGATAAAACCGAAATACCCCTAAAAACACCATGTAATGTGATTGCAGAAAAAACAGGAATAATAGTCGATACCCAGGTATACTCAGGCACGCTTTTATATCCAAAAGGAAGCGGAATTTCAAAAGGAAATATAGTAGTCAGCGGTGTTGTGAATGACGGAGCCGGAAATCTGATACTTTCACACGCTAATGCAAAAATTATTGCTGAATTTACAGAGACAGCAGAATTCAGACAAGAATTCACAACAACTGAAAAAATCAAAAGCGGAATATCAGAATCCGAAAAAGAACTGATGATACTTGGTTTTGTAATACCTTACGGAAATAAAGTTACAGACAAAACAAACAAAATATGCAGTGAACAAATTAATGTATGCAGCTTATTCGGATTTGAATTACCATGGAAAATTAAAACTAACACTTATACTAAGTACGAAGATATAGCAGTTACAAGAACAACTGATGACGCAATAAAACTTGCAGAACAAAAACTTGAATTATACTGCAGGAATTTCTATTCAGATTATGATATAATTGATATAAAAAAATCCATTAAATGTGACGATTACGGAATAACACTATCAGCAGAAATCAGGCTTATGGGTGATATTGCGATTCAGCAAGCTATAATTAATAATTGATTATGTGTTTTGGCTTCCCTTTATTGCGTAAAATTTTTATTTTACGCAATAAGCTATTACAAAAAAAGTACTCCCCTTAAATCTATTACCCCCCTTTTTGATACCGCTAATACTTTACAAAACCGCTTCTGATATTATCAGGAGCGGCTTTATAAGTTTATATTCAGTTTTTTTCTTTTATATACTCATCCATTGCCTTAGCTGCTGTTTTACCTGCGCCCATAGCAAGAATTACAGTTGCCGCACCTGTAACGGCATCTCCACCTGCAAATACACCTTCGCGTGATGTACGTCCATTTTCATCAGCAATAAAACAACCGTGCTTGTTTGTAGCAAGACCTTCGGTTGTATTCCTGATGAGCGGATTAGGGCTGGTTCCTATTGCCATGATCACACAGTCAACATCAAGTAGGAATTCGGAGTTCTCTTTTACAACAGGGCGTCTTCTTCCGCTTTCATCCGGCTCACCAAGCTCCATTTCAACACATTTCATTCCGCTTACAAATTTATGCTCATTTCCTGTAATTTCAACGGGATTTGTAAGAGTACGGAAGATAATTCCTTCTTCTTTTGCGTGTTCAATTTCTTCCCTGCGCGCAGGCATTTCTTCTTCACCACGACGGTATACAATATACACGTTTTCAGCACCCAGACGCTTTGCGCTTCGCGCCGCATCCATTGCAACATTACCACCACCTACAACAGCGACATTTCTGCTGTGCTTTATAGGGGTATCCGCATCATTTTTATATGCTTTCATAAGGTTAACACGTGTCAGGAATTCATTTGCAGAGTAAACACCCTTCAGGTTTTCTCCGGGAATATTCATAAATCTTGGCAGTCCTGCGCCTGAGCCTACAAAGATTGCTTCATAACCCTGTTCAAAAAGCTCGTCAATCTCTACTGTTTTTCCGATAACAACATTTGTTTCGATTTCAACACCCAGTTTCCGAAGATTTTCAATTTCACGCTGAACAATGCTCTTCGGGAGTCGGAATTCCGGTATACCGTAGACAAGCACCCCTCCTGCAAGATGAAGTGCTTCAAAAACAGTTACTTTATATCCCATTTTTGCAAGGTCGCCTGCACATGCAAGTCCGCTGGGTCCCGCACCGATAATAGCACACTTATGACCATTAAAGTCCACGGAAACTTCTTTCGAATCGCTGTTAGCATTATGCCAGTCAGCAACAAAACGTTCAAGTCGTCCGATAGCGACAGGTTCACCCTTTATTCCTCTTACACACTTGCTTTCACACTGAGTTTCCTGAGGACAGACTCTTCCGCATACAGCAGGTAATGAAGAGCTGCGGGAAATAACCTGATAGGCGCCTTCAAAATCACGTTCTTTAATCTTTTCAATAAAATCAGGAATGTCAATAGAAACGGGACAACCACCTACACATGGCTTATTTTTGCAGTTTAAGCAGCGGTTTGCTTCATCAACAGCCTGTTCTTCGGTATAACCAAGTGCAACCTCCAGAAAGTTTGTACTTCTTATTTCCGGGCTCTGAACAGGCATTTCGTTCTTTTTAAGACTCATATTAGGCATTTTACTTTACCTCCTTTTTAAAGAGAGTACAGTTAGCGTCCCTTTTATGCTGTTCAAAATCCCTGTACATTGAACTTCTTTCGATAGCTTCATCAAAATCAACCAAATGTCCGTCAAAATCAGGACCGTCAACGCAGGCAAACTTTGTTTCACCGCCTACAGTCAGACGACAGCCGCCGCACATTCCTGTGCCGTCAATCATTATGGGGTTCATAGAAACAATGGTCTTTATACCATATTTCTTGGTAACCTCGCACACGAATTTCATCATAACGAGAGGTCCTATTGCAAAAACCTCATCGTAGGTGTTCCCTGCTTCAATTAATGCAGTTAAAGCTTCTGTAACAAGCCCTTTAGTTCCATAGGAGCCGTCGTCAGTCATTATCTTCAAAGTACTGCTGACGTTTCTGAATTCATCTTCAAGTATTACAAGGTCTTTATTCCTGAAACCAATTATACTGTCAACTTCAGCGCCGAGCGAACTGAGCTTCTTTGCAACAGGAAAAGCAATAGCACAGCCTACACCGCCGCCTACAACAGCAACCTTTTTAATTCCGTCTGTTTCCGTAGGCGTGCCGAGAGGTCCGACAAAATCATGAACAGAATCACCTTCATTCAGCGTGTTGAGCTTTTCTGTTGTAGCACCAACTATCTGAAAAATTATAGTGATAGTTCCCTTTTCTCTGTCAAAGTCCGCAATAGTAAGGGGTATTCTCTCCCCTTCATCATCAACACGGAGTATTATAAACTGTCCCGGTTCAGCTTTTGCAGCAACACGCGGAGCTTCAATCTCCATAAGTGTTACAGTCGGATTTAGTTCGCTTTTTCTTACTATTCTAAACATTATCATTCACCTGTCTTAGTGTGGATTTTATATATTTATAAAATTATATCACTGTATTTTATTTCAGTGAAATGCAAATAAAGCATAGTGTTATATGTTAATTCATATAACCGCGCTGTCAAAATAAAACGGCGCAGCATAAAGGCTGCACCGCTATGCAAGTCTTATTACACACGAACAATATCACGCCAGTCAAGGTCACCGCGCTCGAGAGCATGGATTAAAGCCTCTCCTGTTGCAATATTTGTCGCAACAGGTATGTTATGAACATCGCTGAGACGAAGGAGTGTCATTTCATTTGGTTCATGAGCCTTAGCATTAAGAGGGTCACGGAAGAAGAATAATACGTCAATTTCATTACATGAAATTCTTGCCGCAATCTGCTGGTCACCGCCCTGTGCACCGCTTAAATAACGCTGGATATGTAAACCTGTTGCTTCAGAAACAAGCTTTCCTGTTGTTCCTGTTGCACATAAATTATGTCTGCTTAAAATGCCGCAGTACGCAATACAAAACTGAACCATTAATTCCTTTTTAGAATCATGAGCTATTAATGCAATATTCAAAATGAACACCGTCCTCTATATATGTATGTTTAAATTAGTTGATGTTTATCGACAATGAAACATCCTCGCCGAGAATTCTGCGAGCAATTGAATCATACGCCTTGAAGCCTGCACTTGACTTCGGAAGCGGCATACCCTTAGCACCGCAGATTCTGATATCACTGTCCTCAGGAACTACGCCGATAAGCGGAATTCCGACAGTATCCATAACTACATCAAGGTCTTCGAGAATCTCTTCATCCTTGAACTTTACAGGAACCTTATTTATGATAAGACGCTGATTTATGCAGCCCTTGACATAAAGGAAATCGGAAAGTATAGCACCATCACGTACACAAACCGTATCAGGCGTTGTAACCATAAGAATCAGGTCAGCCGCCTTGATAACGCTGAATACCGAACTGCCTACGCCAGCTGTATCTATGATGATATAATCGAAATGTTCACGCATTTCTTCACATACACCGATTATTTTTTCAGGATTGATATCCATAAAGGGGTTGCGTGTTGCACAGACGAGAGAAAGATTTTCGCTGCGCTCCACCTTTGTGGTTGCAGTCATAATATCAATTTTTCCCTCGAGATATTCACCGATATCGTGTTTTACCTTATCCTTTATACCAAGCATAATATCAAGACAACGCAGACCAAAGTCAAGTTCTACAACAAGAGTCTTTTTTCCGTGATACGCAAGATGTGAAGCGATATTCGCAGAAGTTGTGGATTTACCTGTTCCGCCCTTTCCGGCAGTAACTGCTATAATCTGTGCCATTTAGATACCTCCCTGTACTATCCAAAATACAATATTATAATAACATATTTTCCGATAATTTAAAAGCCTTTTTTTCAATAATTAAAAATTTTGTGAAAAGTCGCTTGAAAATGCTTGGTATATATGTGCAAAATCACAACTATCTTATAGCATTTTTTTCGCTTTCCCATCTTTTCCATGGATTAAGCACTATTCCGTCTTCGTCAAGCTCAGGCTCATAACAATCGTAAAAGTATGCGTCGATGATATTTCTCACCATATAACGTGAATATTCACCCTTCTCCAGAACAATTCCGAAAGCAATCTGCGGGTCTTCTGCGGGATAATACCCCATTACAGTAGAAGTGTAGTAACCGTCGCCTGTTTCTGCTGTACCTGTTTTTATAGCTACACTATATGGAAGATAATCGAAATTCCACAATGCCGAGCTTGTCGGCCAGTTTACAAGGGTAGATACAGCAATCATACCATCTCTGACTATATCAAACGCGTTATTTTGATTTTCAATCACTTCTGCAACCTGAGGTTTTGTTTCATATACAATTTCTTTGCCGTCATAGCTTCTTACAGACTCCACCAGAAAAGGCTTGTATCTTACGCCATCGTTAGCAAGAGTCATTGCCTGTACTGCCAGATGCAGCGGAGTTACAAGGGTATCCATCTGTCCGATAGCAGCCTGAAGCGTGTTTCCCTCAGTCCATGGTTCACCTCTGAGCTTCTCATAAAGCTCAGGAGAGGTCATCTGACCCGAAAGACCGCCGATTTCAAGACCGAGATTCTGTCCATAGCCGAATTTCGAAGCAAAGCTGCATAATTCCTCAATTCCGAGTCGTCGTCCAAGGTCATAGAAAAAAATATTACACGACCATTTAAGGCAGTTTATTACATCTGAACCGTAGTGAAATCCTGTACATTTCGGCTGATAATCCGAAGAAGCGTAAAATGTATACACACCTGTACATTCCGCTCTGGAACTGAGGTCTATAAGTCCTGTTGTAAGGCCGTCTGCGGCAGTTATAGTCTTGAACGCCGAGCCCGGACGGTACAGACCGTTTATACATCGGTTGTACATGGGATTTCCTTTTGCATTCAGCACAGCACTGTAATTCTCTATGGAATCCTTCAGATTGTACGTCGGATATGACGCCATACCCAAAGTCGCACCTGTTTTTGGATCAAGCACTACAACAGCGCCTGCATCGCAGTCATTTCCACGGTCAGCGGTATTATTGAGCCAGTTTATCTGATTTGCAAGAATTTCCTGCAGATCCCTCTGGAATTCAGAATCTATCGTAAGAACGACACTGTCTCCCGCCTTCGCTTCTCTTGTAATTTCGTCTGAAACTGCTATGCCGCTGGAATTTCTGGCAATTGTCCTTTCTCCGTTTTCACCACGAAGTACGCTTTCCATTGCGCTTTCAATACCGTAAGTACCGATTATATCATTGTAGCTGTAACCTTCGCTTTTCAGCTTCTGGTATTCTTCATAGGAGAGCGCTCCCACAGTTCCGAGAACGTGCGGTGCAATATCACTTTCTACGTAATCCCTGCTGCTTTCTTCGATAACGTCAATTCCTCCCAGAGGATGTGCAGCTTCTTTAAGCCTGATAACCGTATCAAGATTTACACTGTCAGCAAGCGTAAATCTGTTGTCGTAGGAAAAATCCTTAAGCTCCATTTCATAGCGGATTCC
>JAFUNV010000140.1 GCA_017472865.1 Ruminiclostridium sp.
ACACTTCCAGAGCTTCTTCAAATGGTCATTGAGTAAATCCATGTCAAGTCTCTTGGGAGATTCCAGGTCAATTCTTCCGTCCTCGTCACGCTCATTTCTGGGGTCATCAATCGGGATAAAGTAATTGTCCATTGATACAGTATGAACCACCCTGCCCGATTCCTCAAGCATTGTCGCAAGACGAAGAGCTGTTGTTGTCTTACCGGAGCCTGACGGTCCGGAAATAAGGATAATAGGCATATCCTCGCTCTGTTCTGTGAGATTTTCGGCAACAGTACGTATACGGCTGCGGTACAGCTCCTCAGCACAGCAGATAAATTCTTCGGAATTATCCGTTACATTTGTGTTAAGCTCGTTAAGTTCAAGAATGTTCATAACCGATTCCTTTCGTGTACATTTTTATTATCGGAGTCCTTCCATAAGTTCTACAATATTCAAAGCTGAACTGCATACATAAGCTATACGCTTTTTAAGCGCCTCATCGGGCAGTGTTAAATCAGGCACCATCACCGTAACACAGCCTGCGTCGGAAGCGGAAATCACGCCGTTGGGCGAATCCTCCACCGCTATACATTCATCTGCCTTAAGACCAAGCTCATTCACGGCATACAGATATACGTCAGGCTTCGGCTTTCCGTTTTTTACCTGATGTGCTGAAATTATGGAATCAAAATGTTCATACAAACCTACAGATTTCAGATAATTCCCCGCTCTTGTAAGGTCGGTTGCTGTTGCAACCGCGCGCTTGCAGCCTTTATCTCCGAGATAGACCAGCAGCTCTTTTATTCCACGCTTCACTTCAAGACCGTATTTCTCTATATGTGCGGTCATAAGCTCCATGCGGCGGTTACGGACGGTCATATAATCGCAATCCTCACCGAACCATTCCTTCAGAAGAGGCTCTGCATATTTGCGCGCAAGGCTTCTGAGCTGAAGTGCGTGTTCGCGTTCCATAGGAAAGCCGTACTCATTTGCTGCCATACACCAGTATTTTACAAGCAGCTTTTCCGTATCCAGAACCGTTCCGTCCAGGTCAAAAATTACAGCTTTAATAGACATTTACATCACCGAGGCTTGTTGCATTCTTTGCAGAATGAACCACCTTACTGTTCCTTGATTTTGATAATGTGTACACCATAGTTTTTGTTGTGGTGTTTTCAAGTTTTATACCCTCAATTGCAAGGGCTGTCGGGGGCATATATTCCACAGTTACCGTATAAAGCTCACCTACATTGGAAATATCTGTAACAACAGGTGAATATGCGGTATATCTGGGGCTGATAGGAACAAGATACGAATTGGAGCTTTCTATATATGTAAACGACGTACTTGTACCACCCACCGTCTGGTGCACAATCTGGGCTGAATTTCCATAAATGGACTTAATGGAGAATTCCACGTCTACGGCGGGAACATACATATATGTATTATAGAGCTTTTCGTAGTTGCTGTTGTCACCTGTAAGGATAATTCTCCAGATTGCGGATTCAACCACTACCGAGGAAGGAATTTCACTTATTTCGGAAAATTCAGGCGGGTCAACCGTTACAATCGGGTATAAAAACAAAGCAAGCTCATTCTTAAGCGAGGTCTGATTAGCAATTTCATTCACTGTCTGAACACCAAAGCGGACAGTTGAAACTACACCGATTATTGACATCACAATAATAAAAACAGCAAAGACAAGATAGAATTTATTGGGTCTTTCTACCGTTTTTTCTTCAGTTTCCTCGGAAATCTCCTCGGTCTCCTCTTCTATTTCTTCATCAATGATATCCTTATAATCATCATATAACGCGTTTTCGATAGAATCGGAGTCATTTTTGTCTTTAAATTCTTCTGCGACATCATCAAAGGCTTCGTTTTCAATCTGCTCTGCAAGACGGTCGGCAACCACCCTGTTCTGTTTCTTCTTATTTCTCTTTTTTCCCATTTATATAACCTTTCATTTTCTGTTCATCTATATTGTGTTTTATGAACATCAGCCTCTTATCTGGCCATTGCCGTTGATAAGATACTTAAATGTGGTAAGTGCCTGAAGACCCATAGGACCTCTTGCGTGAAGCTTCTGTGTGGAAATACCTATTTCAGCACCCAGACCAAACTCAAAGCCATCAGTAAATCTTGTGCTGGCATTTACATATACAGCAGCAGCATCAACAAGTCTCTGGAACTTTTCGGCGTTGTCAAGGTTAATTGTAACAATACATTCGCTGTGCTTTGTTCCGAAACGATTGATATGCTCGATAGCTTCATCAATATTTCCCACAACCTTAGCTGCAATCACATAATCAAGGAACTCCTTACGGTAATCCTCATCCTCTGCAATGCGCTCTACCTCCATATATTTTGAGGTAATCTCGTCGCCGATTACCTTAACCTTTCCGTTCCACTTTTCTTTAAGCGCAGTAAAGAAAGGTTCAGCGACATCTTTATGAACAATTACATTTTCAATTGCGTTACATACGCTGGGACGCTGGGTCTTGGCGTTGTTGACAATCTCAACCGCCATTTCTATATCAGCGAAACGGTCAACATAAACATGGCAATTGCCCTCGCCTGTCTGGATAACAGGAATTGTAGAATTCTGCATTACAGAATGAATAAGTCCGCCGCCGCCTCTGGGAATAAGCACATCAATATACTTATCAGCCTTCATAAGCTCGTTAGCTACAAGGCGGGATGTATCTGCCACAAGCTGGATTATGTCAGCACAGAGACCCGCACTTTCAACAGCCTCACGCATGAGCTTGACAAGGCACTTGTTTGAATATATAGCGTCGCTTCCGCCGCGGAGGATACATACATTTCCTGCTTTAAGACAAAGCGCAGCGGCGTCAACAGTTACATTGGGGCGGGATTCAAAAATAATACCTATTACACCAAGCGGAACACGCTTCTTAACAATTTTAAGACCGTTAGGAAGCTCCTCGCCGCCGATAACCTCGCCGACAGGGTCCTTCAGTGCGATAATCTGAAGCACGCCTTCAGCCATTCCCTCAATACGCTGTTCGGTGAGAGTAAGTCTGTCAATCATAGCTTCGGACATTCCGTTGATACGTGCGTTTTCGATATCACGTGCGTTTTCCTTAATGATAATTTCCTTACTGGAAAGAAGTTTTTCATAAATAGCACGGAGCGCGTTATTTTTTTGTAAGGTTCCTGCCTTTATCATTTCGCGTTCAGCAGCCTTGGCAGCAGAACCCAGTTCGTCAATGTAGCTCATTTTAATATTCCTTTCGATATTTTATTCGCCTAAATCAAATAATGTGAATTTAGCAGTTCCGCTGAATAAATCATAGAGATTTTCAGGACGGTCACCCTTGATAATAACAGTAGGTATATTGTTTTCACCTGCAATCATGGCAGCTTCAAGCTTTGTTATCATGCCGCCGCTTGCAAGCTCACTGCCCTTTTCGCCTGCCGCCGCAATCATTTCATCTGTAATCTTGTTGACAACAGGTATATGCTTTGCATCTGGCAATGCAGGGTTTTTATCATAAAGTCCGTCAACGTCGGTAAGTATAATAAGAAGGTCGGCTTCACAGAGACCTGCGGAAATAGCTGAAAGCGTGTCGTTTTCGTCAAAGTCAAGCTGTTCAATAGAAACGGTGTCATTGGCGTTTATAATAGGAACAACACCCATTTCGAGAAGGCGGTGAAGCGTATTGAATGCATTTTCACGGCGAAGCTTGTTGCTTATAACGTCACGTGTCACAAGAAGCTGTGCTACTGTATGGTTATACTTTAAGAACTCTCTGTCATAAATATTCATGAGCTCGCACTGACCGATTGCGGCACAGGCCTGCTTTGTAGGCATATCCTTGGGCTTAGCGGAAAGACCTGCTCTGCCGACGCCGATACCCACAGCGCCCGAAGTTACGAAAATTACATCCCTGCCTTCATTTTTAAGGTCAGACATAACTTCAATAAGCTTCTGCACACGGCGGATATTGAGATTACCTGTTTTATAGCAAAGGGTCGAGGTTCCGACCTTAATTACAATTCTCTTTGCTTCTGTTATTTTATTCATGATTTGTCCCTTCTTCTGTCTTAATTTTATATACAGTATTATTATAACA
>JAFUNV010000141.1 GCA_017472865.1 Ruminiclostridium sp.
AATCGCCTGCATTTACATATATATTTTTAACCTGACCTGTATAGTCTGTGAAAAAGCATTCCTTTTCGGTTTTTGATTTCACATGACCCGTAACGGTTACTGTGTTCTGGATTGTCTTGATTTTTGCCGTATAGGTGGAATATGTAACCTCATCGGGAGCAATAGTAGGCGGGTCGAGAAGCTCTTCCTCAGCGGGGAAGAAATAACAGCCCGACATTGCTGCTGTGAGAATTACTGCTGCCGTAAATGCGGCAAACTTTCTGAGTTTCATGGGGTTTATCCTTTCGCCTGCGGTGAAAATATAAAACGTTTACAGATTTTCACCCTTAAATTTACTTAACATTCCTATAATATCATATTATACAATTTTTTTCAATATTTACAATGAAAATTATTAAAAAAATTTACTGTTTACGTGCCAGGAAATAATCATCTTCAGGTCGGTAATAGGGGCAGTTATAATCCGACGAAGAGAGAAAACGATACATTTCGTCCTCATCCATATTCACTGTACACTCGTAGCAGTCCAGAAACTCGTTATAAACATAATAAGAGCACTGGTCGCAAGCCGTATTAGCCATTCTGAATCACCGCCTCACTGCATTTTATTCCGTCTACCGCTGCCGAAACAATTCCGCCTGCATAGCCTGCGCCTTCACCGCAGGGATAGAGACCTTTTACGGACAGCGACATAAGATTTTCATTCCTGTTTATTCTTACAGGCGACGAGCTTCGTGTTTCAGCGCCTGTGAGAACTGCGTCACCTGCTTTGAAAAAGTCAGCCTTTTCGCCTATAAGCGGTATTCCCGCACGGAGTGCCTCGCATATAAAAGCGGGCAGATATTCCTCGGGGCGTGCAAAGGCGGTGCCGGGCTTGTAGCTTGGTTTTACGGAACCGAAGGCGGTTGATTTGTTTCCTTTAAGAAAATCGCCCACCAGTGTAACAGGCGCATTGTAATTGCTTCCGCCCGATATAAAAGCGGTTTTTTCTATTTTCCTCTGTAATTCCATTCCTGCAAGTACATAATCGCTGCCGAAATCCGAAGGGTCGGCATTTACAAGAAGGGCGGAATTTGCATTTTCGGCGTCACGTGCAAAAAGGCTCATGCCGTTGGTAACCACGGTGTTTTTTTCTGAAGCCGCCGCAACAACATAACCACCCGGACACATACAGAAGGTATACAGCGCACGGCTGTCCGGAAGATGAATGACATATTTATAGTCTGCCGCGGAAAGGGCAGGGTGATTATGAAAATCACCGTACAGCGACTTATTTACCTCGCTCTGGAGATGCTCGACTCTGACGCCCATTGCAAAGCTTTTCTGCGACATGAAAACTTCCTTTTTGTTCAGCATTTCAAAGGTGTCTCTTGCGCTGTGACCAATTGCAAGGATAATATTGTCAGTTCCTGCTTCGCAGATTTTGCCGTCTTTTTCATAGATTGCCGAAGAAACTCTTCCTTTTTCCGCAGTATAATCAGTAAATCTGGCGTTGAAAATTATCTCGCCGCCGAGACGGATAATTTCCTTGCGTATATTTTTTACTACTGTTCGTAGAATATCCGTTCCGATATGGGGTTTGGCAAGATAAAGAATCTCCTTTGGAGCACCGTGTTCAACAAATGTGTTGAACACGTGCCTGATGCGGATATCTTTTATTCCCGTTGTCAGTTTTCCGTCGGAAAAGGTTCCTGCGCCGCCCTCGCCGAATTGTACATTTGAATTTTCGTCAAGCTCTCTACCGTTCTGAAAGCTTTCGATTGCCTTTATTCTGCTGTCGCAGTCGCTGCCGCGTTCCAGCACCAATGGTTTAAGACCGCTCTGAGCAAGGGTAAGAGCCGCAAACATTCCCGCCGGTCCGAAGCCTACAACGACAGGTCTTTTCATTTCATACTGACACTCAGGAATTCT
Source organism: Ruminiclostridium sp. (assembly GCA_017472865.1). Classification (GTDB taxonomy): domain Bacteria; phylum Bacillota; class Clostridia; order Oscillospirales; family Ruminococcaceae; genus Ruminiclostridium_E. The sequence goes on from JAFUNV010000141.1 coordinate 1,912, forward strand.
GTATCTTTGTTCAGAAACCGCAGACGCTTTATTCTTCGGGAGTTTTTTCAGTATTTTAGCTTCATTTGCAGCTGAAAATTCAACTGAAGCCCCGAAATGGACATTGTTTTTCTTGCGTGCGTCAACCGAACGTTTTACGAGCTTTAGTCCCTTTATATCAGACGGACGGCAGCCTGCGGCTTTTGCGGCAAGCGTGATAAGCGTGCTTTCATCATAGTCAAGCGGCAGGGAAATATCGTTAATTCTTATCATTGAAATCCTCCGCACACTTTCTTCCTGCAAGCTCTCCGCTTGCAAAGGCAAAATAAAGGTTATAGCCGCCGCAGTCGCCGATTATATCAAGAATCTCACCGCAGAAATACATTTTTCTGAATTTTTTTGAGCGCAGCTCAGAATCGGTTTCGGAAATATGTACTCCGCCCGCAGTAACCTGTGATTTTTCAAAGCCTGAAAGCCCTGTTATATCAAAGCTGAAATTCTTTACAGCGGCTGCTATATTTTTAATATCTTTATCGGTAAGCACTTCCGTTTTTTCTGTGAGGGTGTGGGAAGTTGTGCTTTTCAGAATGATCATACCGATGCGCTTATTGAGAATTCCGCTGAGAAAATCCTCAAGAGGTGCGTTTTTTCTGATATCCCTGATACGTGCGATAAGTCCGCTTGCTTCTTTGAAATTCAAATCGGGAAGCATATCAATGGAAAGGCTCAGCTTTTCTTTTCCTGCAGCAAGGCAGGAAAGATTAAAAATACATATTCCCGATATTGTGCCGTCGCCGAATTGTACTTCTCCTCTTTCACTGCCGAGAAGTTTACCCTGTGAGTGCAGTGATACAATGGCATTTGTCCTGATTCCCTTGAGCGGGCGTACACTTTCGGTATTGACCTTGAAAGCGGTAAGTGCAGGCGACAGCGGAGAAACGGTAATCCCCAGCTTTTTCAGTATGCGTATAACAGAGCCGTCACTGCCCAGATTAGCCTGTGACATTCCGCCGCCTGCTATTATTACCGACGTGGCGTTGATAATGTCATTTTCGGATATGATACGGTACTGATTCTTTTCTTTTCTTATATCTGTAACATTGAAATCGCAGATTACGTCAATCCCCAGCTTCGCTATTTCCAGACGAAGTGCGTCAAGAACTGCGGAAGCGTTATTGTTGAGAGGATAAACACGGAATTCTTCATCACTGTATCCGCAGACACCAAGACCTTCAAAAAACTCCTCGCAGCAGAA
>JAFUNV010000142.1 GCA_017472865.1 Ruminiclostridium sp.
AAGCGGCACTTTTCAACGGTGCAAACCGCTCTGTAATCATATCCGTTCAGCTTGAGATAGTCGTTTATCTTACCGCTTATAAGCTGGATATTGCGCTGTGCAAGCTGTTTCGTTTCTTCCTTTGTATCACAGCTCCTGAAAATGTACGAAAGGTCACTCAGTATGTAATCCCTGACATCATACTTTATCCGCTGGTCCTCTTCGGTGTCGGAATTTGCCAAAATGTGAAGCCTGAATGCCTTATCCTGCATTTCCTCGCAGTTTTTAACAAATCCCCATATTCCTGCGATAATAATAGCAATTGCCGCACCCATAAGAAGAGCTATGTCCAGTGTCTTTTCGTTAAGCTTCATATGTTTCTCCTTTAATAAAAGTGTTTTCTGCACATATTATTGGAAAAACAGCTTCCCTTAATCAAAATTTTAAAAAAGTATTTGCAAAATTGAAAATATGTGTTATAATAAGCTTGATTTTTTAATACAGACAAGAAAGGAAACAAAAACTATGGCAAAAATGAATCCAAGCTTTTTAGAATTAAAGAAAAGCTATCTCTTTATCGAAATCGGCAAGAGAGTAAGAGAGTATATCGCTGCTCACCCCGACAACAAGATTATCAGAATGGGTATCGGTGACGTTACACAGCCACTCGTTCCCGCAGTTGTTGAAGCTATGAAGAAGGCTGCTGACGAAATGGGCAAGAAGGAAACATTCCGCGGTTACGAAGACAGCGGTCTCGGCTACGATTTCTTACGTGACGCAGTTAGAGATTACTATAAGAGCTTCGGTGTTGACGTAAAGAGCAGTGAAGTGCTTATCAGCGACGGCGCAAAGTCCGACTGCGGCAACATCGGCGATATTTTCAGCGCGGACAACACTGTTCTTATTACCGATCCTGCGTACCCCGTATATGTTGACAGCAACGTTATGGGCGGCAGAAAGGTAATCTATGCAGATTCCAACGAAGAAAACGGCTTTGCGGCAATGCCTGACAAGTCCGTTCATGCAGATATCATCTACCTCTGCTCTCCTAACAACCCCACAGGCTCTGTTTACACAAAGGAACAGCTTAAGGAATGGGTTGATTACGCAATCGCCAACGACGCAGTAATTATTTTTGACTCCGCTTATGAAGCATTTATCAGCGATCCTACTCTTCCCCGTTCTATTTTCTGCGTAGAGGGTGCAAGAAAGTGCGCTATTGAAATCTGCTCACTTTCCAAGACAGCAGGCTTCACAGGTACACGTTGCGGTTATACAATCGTTCCCGAGGAGCTTATGTTAAAGACTCCCGACGGTGAAGACATCAGCTTCTACCAGCTCTGGACAAGACGTCAGGGCAGTAAGTTCAACGGTGTATCCTACCCTGTTCAGCGTGCGGCTGAAGCAGTATTTACTCCCGAGGGCCAGGCTCAGTGCAAGGCAGTAATTGCTTCCTATATGGCTAATGCCAAGGTAATGGCTGAAACCTTTGACAGCCTCGGCATTACATACACAGGCGGTAAGAACTCTCCCTACATCTGGTTCAAGTGTCCTTTCGGCATGGACAGCTGGACATTCTTCGATAAGCTCTTAAATGAAGCTGAGGTTGTAGGCACACCCGGCGAGGGCTTCGGCAAGAACGGTGACGGCTGGTTCAGACTTACAGCCTTCAACACAATGGAAAACACTGTTGAGGCTATGAACAGATTCAAGAAATTAGTAGAGGGTAATAAGTAAAACGACAGCGGAGTAAAATTAAATTTTACTCCGCTATTTTTGAGGAAATGAAAAAAGTTAAAAATATATTCAGCATAATCGTTATAATTATCTGCAACCTTTTAATCCTGTCCTTTGTGTTTACTATGTTACGAAATATAGTAAATCATGGAAATATAATCGGTACAATCGGTTGTCTTGTTGTAATATTGTCTATAATATTATACAATTTGTATAAGAAAAACAAGCCCGTACGTATTATATCAAAGGTAGTTCTGATACTTGCGGGAGTGTTCGCATTGTATTGTGCAGTCATATCTTCGTTCATGATTTCGGGAATGACGAACACGCCGCAAAAGGCTTTCCAATCGGGAACAGACGGGGTGTATGAGTCTGAAACGGTAATAGTTCTCGGATGTAAGACCATAAACGGCAGCCCCTCTGTAATGCTTGCGGCAAGGCTTGATAAAGCCGTAGAGTATCTGAATGAAAACCCACAGGCTGTATGTGTTGTTACAGGCGGTATGGGCAGCGATGAAATTGAGCCAGAAGCCGTAACAATGGAAAGATATTTAATTACTAAAGGTATAGATAGTACAAGAATATACAAAGAGGATAAAGCGACCAATACAGAAGAAAACATAAGATATTCAAAAGAGATAATAGAAAAAGAGAAACTCTCTCAGAATGTAGTTGTTGTCAGCGAAAGCTATCATGTGTACCGTGGTATGCGTAACGCCCGTAAGCTGGGGCTTAATGCGGCGGCTCTCCCTGCCCCTACAAATACCCCATGGGCGGTACCCAGCTACTGGCTGAGAGAAATATTTGCGATTTCCAGAGATTTCGCGGTAGATTTATTTTGACGTGAACAGACTTATGAACAAAAGAAAAAGGTAGACAAAATGAAAGATTTAACAAAAGGCAATCCCGTAAAGGTAATGTGCAGCTTTGCCCTGCCCCTGCTTATCGGACATTTATTCCAGCTTTTCTATGGTCTTGCGGATACAAGAATTGTGGGAAGCTGTCTGGGTGACGCAGCACTGACCTCCGTTTATGCAACAACCACCCTTAATGACCTTATAGTAGGCTTCTTAGTAGGAATAACCAACGGCTTTGCCGTTATAACTGCCCGCAATTTCGGCGCAGGCGATATGAACAGAGTGCGGAAAGCTTTTGCTTCGAGTATAAAGCTGGGACTTATAGTTTCAGCGGTGCTGACGGCGGTAAGTCTTATATTCTTAGAGGATATCCTCCGCTTTCTGAATACTCCCGAGGAGCATATTATCCCCGGAATGGAATATATCGGCGTAATTTTAGGGGGCATGACCTTTTCAATGCTGTATAATGCCTTTGCCTCAACTCTCAGAGCGGTAGGCGATACGGCGGCGCCTCTTATATTTCTGATAGTCTCCGCATTTCTGAATATAGGGCTTGACCTTATGTTCATAGAGGTGTTTCACCTTGGTGTAAGCGGTGCGGCTTTAGCCACAATAGTATCACAGGCGTTGTCCTTTGCAGCCTGCCTTATCTATGTTAACATAAGATATCCTCAGCTGAGGCTTAAAGCAAGCGATTTTAAAGCAGATTTCAACTTAGATAAGCAGCTTATGGAAACAGGTCTGTCCATGGGACTTATGAGCAGCCTTGTATGCCTTGGAACGGTAGTTCTCCAGGGTGCAATCAACAGCCTTGGCTCAACAATTATTCTGGCTCACGGTGCCGCAAGAAAGGTAACAAATATCTTTATGCTGCCTTTTGGCATTTTCGGAATGACTATGGCAACCTACTGCGGTCAGTGTTACGGCGCAGGCGAATACAAGCGCATAAAAAAGGGTGTATTTGCCGCTACGGGAATTTCCTGGGTATGGTGTCTGCTGATGATTATTATAAGCTGGACCTTTGTGCCTGTAATTATTCGTTTAATTACTGATACCCAGAATGAAGAGGCGGTTGAATGGGCGGCGTGGTATCTGAAATTTGATACAATCTTCTATTTCATTACAGCGGTTATATCGCCATTCAGAAATGCCCTGCAGGGTATCGGCGATCATGTAACCCCCTTGGTTTCCAGCGGGCTTGAGCTGGTGGGAAAAACCTTGGCGGCATATATCTTAGCTCCTATGCTTGGTTACTGGGGAATAATTATCACCGAGCCTATTGTATGG
>JAFUNV010000143.1 GCA_017472865.1 Ruminiclostridium sp.
AAACGCCTGTGCCGTAGATAACACCCATTTCCTTTGCCCCCTCAACGCAGTCGGCATAACCACGAAAACAAGCAAGCGTTGTTTCCATAGACTCAATTCCGCTGTCAGCGGCGGTCATTATGTAGTAGAATTCCTTGTCCTTGACCTCAGTCCAGCGACAGACTGTGCGGTCTATAAGTGCTTTAAGCTGTGCGTCGATTGAGTAGAAATACACAGGACTTGCAAGCACGATAACATCAGCGTCAATCAGCTTCTGCATAACTTCATCCATATCGTCATTTATTGCACATACGCCTGTATTACGGCAGGCATAACAGCCAGTGCAAAAGCCGATTTTCTTTTCAGCAACACGGATTTTTTCTACCTCATTGCCGCTTTCTATTGTACCACGCATAAACTCGTTACAGAGTATGTCTGAATTGCCGTCCTTACGGGGGCTGCCCGATAAAATCAAAACCTTTTTGCTCATAAAAACCTCCGATTAATTTCAGAATTCAAGTGTATGATATACATATATTTTACAACTTAACTCCTGATTTTTCAAGTGTTTTTTATAAATCAATTTCCGAAAAATGAAACAGCTTTTTTCCCTTTACATATTTCTTTAAGCCAACCCAGGTATTCTTCTCTATTGTCATTAAGATAAGTAACGTGACCGTAATTCTCAGCTACACGGAAATTTGCTTTTGGGTAGGCTTTCTTCACAAGACGATAACAGGTCTTATACGCCTTTTCCTCGCCGCCGTAAAAGAAGTACATATTCTTCTGCATCTCTTCACTGAAAGTCGGGAAATCAAAAGTATAGCAACATTCAACTTCGTTTTTCAGGCTGTTTTTGCTTAAATACGGAGCAATTTCTAAAATCGGCTCAATCATAGGCTTAAGAGCTTCTGGATTGCCGTTGCTGAATTTCTTCACTAAACCTATGTTCATTGCCTCATCAAGAGTTTTACCCTTGAACATATTTATAAGCGTGCCAAACTTAAAGCGCATAAATTCCTTGTAGGGTTTTGACAGCTTGATGCAGGGCGCACCATCAAAAAATGCGCTGTCAACAATGATATTGTTTTCTGACAACTGATGCATAAGCTCGATACCGATTTCAGAACCCATTGACTGTCCATATATCATTCTTACGGACGTTATATTTTCGTTCTGAAGATAATCTGTTATTTCCTTTGCCTCACCCTGACGTGTTGTAAAATCCTTACTGTCCTTGTAATGACCGTTATATGTGGGGGCAATAACATAGTAATCCTCTTTCATGACTGAATAGACCATTTCCAGACTTTCAGCGGGGCAGAAAGAGCCTGCAAGCATGATAATAACAGGGTTTTCCCTATTTCCGAATGTATTGAACAGCATATTTTCCTCCTTTACATAACATCAAGCATTTCATCAAGAGCAGTAATTATTTCTTTAACAGAATTCTGTTCCTGCGGTGACAGATTACCAAGTATCATATCAATTTTTTCTCGTGATTTTCTGTGCATTTCGCAATGATAATCATACACAATACGGCCCTTTTCGCTAAGGGAAATGAATACAACTTTCTTCTCTTTTTCAGAAGGCGTTTTCTCAATAAGCTGTTTTTGAATAAGCTTGCTTGTTGTCTGTGAAACAGCACCTTTAGTAATTCCGAAAAGTGCGGCAAGCTCTGTTACTGTTACCTTTTCGTGGTTACCTATGGTGTTGATAAGATGCACCTCAGCGGGATACAGCATATCCTCTGTAACGTATTGCTGCGGTTTTGCAGTCTTTTTATTGTACTTATTTATTATCCTGTAACATTCTTCGAAAAAATAAAAATCCATAATAACTCCTTATTGTTTAGCTACTAAACAATAGTATATACCATAATTCAGAAAATGTCAATAGTAAATTATAAAACCCCGGTAGAACAATAAATCGTGTTCCGCCGAGGCTTTATTTTATATAATATCATTCTTCATCATAAATGCTTTTATTTCTCTTACCACAAGTTCGGGGTGGCGCATATTTTCACCGTGTCCCATGTTGCTGAACGGGTGGACATCAAGCTTCGGAAATGCTCTTTTAAGGCACTTTATTGCCTTTTTCATATTCATTTCCTTTTCTCCGTACCAACAAGCAACTGGAACTTTTTCATTCGGTTCCCACTTGTTAACATATTCGGGATAAAACCTTACACCCTCCCAGAAGGTTGCCTTTGTTGTTTCAAGAGTAAGCTTCTGACAAGCCTGTTTTAACATGGGTTTGAAGGTATCGTTTGTGATACCCATTTTAATCTGTAAAAACTTCGGAAACTTAACATTTTCAGTAGTAACCATCTTATTCATCAGCTTGTATGTAAACGGAGAAAACATTGCAATCGCAGGCTTGTTGAAGATACCATAGTTCATATATTCAGCACCGCTTAAAATTACTCCGCCGATGCTTATATCCATCTGTGTCAGCCACGCTCCGGGAACACTTCCCAGTGATTCGCAGTAAACAAGGTCTATTCTTCCTCCTAGGTTTTCTTTTATAAATGCGGTAAGCTTTTCAGCCTGTTCCTTTGCAGTAGTATAGACAGTCTCTCCCGTTTCATCATAGCCGTCAAAGGATACCGTAATAATGTGATAGTCATTTTCGAGCAATGGGACAATATTTTCAAACTGTCTGTGAGTCATGAAATTTCCAGGAAGGCACATTATTGTTGTTTTGTTTTCTTTGCCGAATTCGTAGATTTTCATTAAGCTTTTCCTTTCTGTTAAGCAATAGCTGTTATAATCCCAGAAATAACAGCCGCCATAATCGGATAACCTGCAACAGTTCCTATCCACTTATGTATAACAGTTTTCTTCGGGATATAGGGCATTAAATCCTCTGTTCCGGGAATAAGCCATGCCTTTGTATGACCTACCCAATACCAGTCAATGAAGAACCTATCAAATAATCCCATAATCATTAAAATAGCTGTCATCTGCCAGAACATATCCCAGAACTCTCTTGCACCGTTAAGAAAATAAACCATAGCAGGTGTGATAACAATTATAGGTAAAAAGAGTGCGGCGGTAGTAATCGCAGAATTTCTTTTCAGCCTTTCCTCTGTTATAAGTCCAAGCTCAACCACTCTCTTT
>JAFUNV010000144.1 GCA_017472865.1 Ruminiclostridium sp.
TAAGACCACAATCGGAGCTGTCATCTCCTATAAGTACCCTGAGCTGCTGTGAAGCCGCATTTGTTTTTTCTGTCATTTAAGTAATCCTCCAAGTTTAAATCTTTTCTGCGGAAAAATTTTCCGTAACAACATATTACCATACCAAGTGAATTAATTCAACATTTTACAACCAAAAAATTCTGCGTAAGTCCTATGATATTTCCCTCATTTTTTATGACGAATTTTTATTAAAACTCTCAAAGCCCGATTTTATGCTGTTTTTCGGGCATATTTGAAACACATATTTTTGTCGCAAAATATCGGGTCGTGTCGAAAAAATCTATTTAGCGGCTTTAATCTATCAAGTCGCAATAAGGGTAAGAACATTACTTTTTAAATGATTGCGATGAAATTTGTCGTAAAAAGTGCATCACTGAAACTGTGATAATATTTCAAAAAATTTTTTGTTCTCGACTGATTTCGACAAAATATCCGCATATTATGTGTTATAATGTAACCTGCAACTTGGATATACAGAAAGTCCCCCGACTGCTGATAAAAGGCAGACGGGGGACTTTAATATTATATGAACTGATTTTGTAAATCGCAGACCATTATGTATTCTTCGTCATTCTCGTCATAAATTACAAAGCCGACTTTTTTGTACATTTTTACAGCGTAGTTCGCTTTCTGAACAGCGAGAGAGGTTTTAGCATAACCTCTTCGTTTAAGTTCTTCCAGCATGGTTGTCATCAGCTTTGTGCCGATTCCGTAATTTCGGTATTCCTTATAAAGGGATATTGCAAAGGAGGGGATACCGTCGGCTATATGACCGTAATCCTGCATATCGCGTACCCATACTGCGCCCACAACCTTATTACCGACTTCAGCAACAAAACATATATCGTCCTTTTCGGTTTCGAAATCTTCGATATATACCTGTAAGTCAGGCTTATTTATTATTGACCTGGGCGGCAGCTCAACGCCTTCGGGAATAAAGATGGCTTCATATATAAAATCTTCCAGAAGAGAATACTCATCTTCTCTTATTTTTCTGATATTGTAATTCATTTCTGACCTCCTGTTTTAAAATTGTTTATCAGACGGCAATCCACATGCGGCAGCACCTCCTTGATTTAAGGGTTATTTTGTGTTGTATTCGTGTTGCATAGGGTTTTAAAAGGTTAAAAAATCGTTAAAAAAACAGTCAAATTCTTAAAAATCGAAAATTAGAAAAAATGCGATAACCAAGCGGTTTGCTTTAGTTATCGCATTTTCTGACTGGTCGAGGTGACGGGATTCGAACCCACGACCTCTGCGTCCCGAACGCAGCGCTCTACCAAACTGAGCCACACCTCGATATAAATATTTGATTTTAAAAAATATTGTACTGCAATGTTCAATCAAGAGCGCTGCTCGCAGCTTACACTTGCGGTGCCCGAAATTAAAATTTCGACCGCTGCGCCATTTTTTGCTTGCTTCATCCGCCGCAGGCGGCGCTTCGCAAAAAATGCTGCCAAACTGAGCCACACCTCGATATGAATATTCAATTCTGAAAAACACTGTAAAAAGCGGTGAGGTGCATTGTTCAGACTGTAGCTGAGTGCACCTCTTGAAGCTGGTGCGGATAACAGGACTTGAACCTGCACGGTATTGCTACCATCGGCACCTGAAGCCGACGTGTCTGCCATTCCACCATATCCGCATATCAAACTGCTAATTATTATACCAAACTCCGTCCGAAAAGTCAAGGGGTTTATGGATATTTTTTCTGGATTTTAAAAAATACCTGTTGCTGTTGACAAAATCACGATATTATGTTTTAATAGTATTAATAAATCATTTTCCGGAGGCTACATATTATGGACAGACGCGATAAAATAAATTATTATCTTGATATTGCCGAGGCTGTGTGTGAGCGAAGCACTTGTCTCAGACGTCAGTTCGGCGCAATTATTGTCAAGAACGATGAAATTATATCCACAGGCTACAACGGTGCGCCAAGGGGTAGAAGAAACTGCTGTGATGTAGGTTGTGTCCGTGAGCAGCTTGCTATTCCGCGCGGTGAACGCTATGAGCTTTGCCGTTCTGTTCATGCTGAAGCCAACGCCATAATATCTGCCTCTCGTTCCAAAATGATAGGCGCTGCAATCTACCTTGCTTGTCATGACGCCAAAACAGGTATGCAGGTTGGCGGTGTTGAACCCTGCTCCATGTGTAAGCGTCAGATTCTGAATGCAGGCATTGAAAAGGTGATTGTTCGTGAAAACAGAAATGAATACCGTATAATTGACGTTCAGGAATGGATAGATAACGATGAAAGTCTTGAAGGGAGAGACAGCTATTGAGCAAGCGTAAAAAGACAATAATTCTGATTTCGGTGCTTTCTGCTGTTCTTCTGCTGGCAGGCTTTGCTTCCGCGCCGTATTTTGTAAGCGACAGCCTTGTGTGCTCTGAATTTTATCCTATGGCGGATACCGAATGTTATCAGATTAATATGGTTACCGAATCGGGCAGCAGTATAACAGGCAGTCTGCTGGCTGAAAAGACGGCGCTTTCCGAAAGTTATTATCTTTATACCTTTTCTTTTAATGATAATACTTATTCTGATTCTTACGATATCGGTCGTTTTGAGCTTTCACTCAACCTGCCAGAGGGCGTTTCCGTTACCGAAGCCTTTGTAAGCGATGGCGGCAGTGAATATGACGCTGTAACAGCTTTAAGCGGCACTGAGCTTTCTTGCACCTCAGACAGTGGTTATATGCGTTTTACAGCTCTTCTGTACAGTGAATACGGTGATATGGCGATACCTGTAGGAGTGGCATATAAAGCGGAAGGAAAAGGGCTTTATTCCAAGGTTTCTCTCGGTGAAATCAAGCAGAATATTGTAGTCTGAAAAATATTTACAGAAAAAGTTGCAGTTTTTTGCAACTTTTTTCTTTTGTGCAAGGTTTTATTATCAGAACGGAAAATTTAATCCGTTAACGTGTTGCAACAATGCTTATATAACAGGAAAGGACGGTTATGATTATGAAAAAAAGACGTTTACTTTATATTTCAGCTATATGTGCTTCTCTTTTATTAAGTTCCTGCGGTGCTTCCGGTGAAGCTACCGATGCGGCTATTGTTCCTTCTAACGGTGGTTCATTTGGTGCAGATGGCGGCACCTTTGCGGCAGATGAATACTCTTATGCTGCCGAGGAGGAATATGCGGCTGTTGATGATTCTGTGGGTGAAGCGGAAATCGGTGGACTTGAAGTTTTTGAGGCAGGCGATAAAAGCGGCGAAAAGCTTGTTGATGAAACAAAGCCATATGAAACCTTTGAGATTATTGAAGAATATCCCCGTTTCAATTATCAGGCAGGTCTTCTCACGGCAGGTGAGTGGAACGATAATGAGAATTTCGATTTCTGGACAAATCTTATCACAACCCGTCAGGACGAATGGAACAGCTTACCCTCGCACTGGAATCTCAGCACACTTAACAGAGTTGCTGTAAATGTTACAAACGGAGATACTCCTGCGGAAAATGTCACAGTCAAGCTTTATTCGGGTAATACCATGGTATGGGAGGCTGTTACCGACAATAACGGAAACGCTTACCTTTTCAATACACTCAGTTCTTCTAATCAGTATGTTCCTACAAAAATTACCACAGAGCGGGGCGGTCAGCTTCTCACCGAGGTAGAGTTTTCTCAAGGCGCATACATGGATTATGTTAATATTGATGTTGAGGCTAAGAAATACGGCGGAGATATCCTTGACCTTATGTTTGTGGTTGATACCACAGGTTCGATGGGTGATGAGCTTGCTTATCTCCAGGCAGAGCTTCAGGATATTGTAAAGAGAGTAACTGACGAAAAGCAGATTCCTGTTCGTCTCAGTGTAAATTTCTACCGCGATTCAAGCGATGATTATGTAGTAAAAGATTTCGATTTCACAGTAGACATTGATGAAGCGGTGCGTAACCTCAACCAGCAGTACGCTTCAGGCGGCGGCGACTACGAGGAAGCTGTCGAGGTCGCTCTTGATGTAGCAATCAACGGCAGTACATGGCAGGAGGGCAATACAAAGCTCATGTTCCTTATCCTTGATGCTCCGCCTCACTACAACGACAACAACGCTGTACAGCTGGCTTCTCTCCTTGAAACTGCCGCAGCGCAGGGCATAAGAATTATTCCTGTGGCTTCCAGCGGTGTTGATACCGAAACAGAGTTCCTCTGCCGTACTTTTGCTATTGCGACAGGCGGTACCTACACCTTCCTTACCGACCACAGCGGTGTCGGCGGCAGCCACCTTGAACCTACCGTAGGTCAGTATCAGGTGGAAAAGCTCAACGACATGATAGTAAGAATTATTGAAAGCTACCTTTGATTTTTTGCTCCCGTCACTTATGTGGCGGGAGTTTTGTGTTTGTTGCAAAAAACTATTGAAAAAGCGCATGTTGTATGTTATAATGAAATTAAGAATTTTGTCGAAAGAGGTAAATGACATGAATATAATCTATAAAGCAACAGCATATAACGTAAAGCATATAGGACGTACATATTATGATAATGAAAGGCTTTGGTTCGGACTTTCAGGTTCGGGTGTCGAGTTCGATTTCGTAGGAACAAGATGTGAAATAAAAATCGGCGGTGACAGTATTGCGTTGAACAACGACCCTGCTTGTGAAACCAACAAGGCCCGTTTCGCAGTATATGTAAACGGCGAGCGCGTGGTTGATGAAATTATTCGCGGTAAGAGCAAGTTTTACAAGATAATTGAAAGCGAGGAAGAAACTCACGCAGTCATCACTGTTATCAAGCTTTCCGAAGCGGCAATGTCTTCCATGTATATCAGCGAAATCAACGTAAACGGTGTTATAAGTCCTACTCCTGATAAACGTGCTTTTATTGAGTTTATCGGTGATTCAATTACCTGCGGTTACGGTATTGACGATGAAGATGAAAATCATAATTTCTCTACTGCTACCGAGGATGTGACACGCGCATACGCTTACCGTACAGCAAAGGCTCTTGACGTTGATTACAGCATGGTTTCCTACAGTGGTTACGGTATCGTTTCCGGTTATACAGGCGACGGTGTGAAGAATGCCAGCGAGCTTGTACCGCCTTATTATGAAAACCCTGCTTATACTATCGGTGATTTTGGTTCAGTAAAGCCTCAGAATCTCCAGTGGAATTTTGCAGTCCGTCAGCCTGACCTTATTCTTATCAATCTCGGAACAAACGATGACAGCTACTGCGGCGAGGACGAAGCCAGAAGAGACGAATACTGCAAATTGTATGTTGATTTCCTCAAGACAGTACGTAAGAACAATCCAAAGGCGAAAATCGTTTCTGCACTTGGTATTATGACTGACAGACTCTGTCCGTATGTTGAAAGGGTTGTAGGCGAATACAGCACACAGACGGGTGATACAAATATTACAACCTTCCGTTTTGATGTGCAGAAGCCCGAGGACGGCTATGCAGCAAACTGGCATCCCACTGCAAAAACTCACGGAAAGGCAGCTGAAAAGCTTGCAGCTTACCTGAAGACTCTTATCTGAGAAAGGCTTTGTCATGCATAAGTATCTGATGCGCCTGGTGCAGATTTTCGGTGCGGCAAATCCTGATATACACAAGATTATCGGACATTACGGAAGCGCCGAGGCTGCCTGTGTGGCAATTGATTCGGGCGATTTCATCTTTTCAGATATGGCTCTGAAGCGTAACGCTGAATTTGTCACTCCAGATAAAATAGATAAGGTTATCGAATACTGTGAAAAGCGTGATATAAAGCTTCTCAGTATTTATGATGAGGATTATCCTAAGCTTCTGAAGGAGATTTTCAATCCGCCTGTTCTGCTTTTCTATCGCGGTTCTCTTAAATGTTTCGGTAAACGCTGTATTACCGCAGTCGGTTCAAGGGATATAACTTCCTATACCGAAAAACTTGCTTTCCGCATAGCCACGGATTTATCCTCCGCTGGAATTACCCTTGTAAGCGGTATGGCGCGCGGCGTTGACAGTACGGTGCACAGAGCGTGTATTGCTTCGGGTAATCCCACCGTCGGTGTTCTTGCCTGCGGTATAATGTGCGATTATCCGTCAGGAAGCGGAATAATGCGTGATAGTATTATTCGCAGCGGCGGAGCGTATATTACTGAGCTTATGCCCAATACTGCGGTTTCGCCCGAGTATTTCAGGGCAAGGAACAGGATAATGGCAGGACTTTCCTGTGGAACAGTCGTATTTCAGGCAGGAATAAAAAGCGGTGCGCTTATAACGGCTGAACATGCGGTGCAGGAGGGCAGGGATGTATTCTGTGTTCCTCCGCCTAATATCTTTGACGAGCGTTATTCGGGTGTTGTAAGTTTCCTCCGTGACGGTGCAATCCCTTTGTTCAATCATGACGATGTTCTGAATTACTATAATGATAATTATTAAAAAATCCCTTTAATGCTTTGGCATTAAAGGGATTTTCACTTAACGGCTTATTTTCCTGATAGCAGAAATTACAACTGCTTCCTCATTGTCAGTTCCGTCTTCAACATTGATATAGGATACCTTTTCAGGTGCGACGAGGGTTTTGTTTGTACCGATAAGCAGAACGGGAGCTTTGTCATCTGTATTTATTCCCGCAATCTCGGTTACACCGTCAGAAATGCTGCCGCTTAAGTTTTCAGTGAAGATAAAAGCGTTGCATTTTCTTTCGTCCTTAATAATCTTCTCTACATTCTCGTAATCGGATGATGTGAGTATAATACGCTTTCCGGCTGTTCCCGAGGCGTGAATACTGTTTTCACAGCATGATGCAAGAGCTGCATTATCCGACATTATAATCATAGTCCTGAGACGACTTTTGACAAGTGCAAGCGGGTCGCCCTTGTTATCCTCTACGAGCTTGATGCTATCTTTCACCTCGCTGATAAAAGTAGCAAGAGAAGCATGCTCTACATGAACATTCTCGTATTCAGCGGTGATGCTGCTGTACTGTTCCGGGGGACAGAGTGCATAAAGGGGACATAAAAGTTTTCTTGAGTATTCAAGAGCAGCGCTGTAATCATCCGTGGTTATATTCTCATTCCTATCGGGAGCAATGCAGATAAGTAAAGGCTTTTTGCATTTAATTAAATCATAACTGAGGTGATTTTTGGTAACAAAACACGAAGCGGCGCTTTTGCCGATGTGTTCGCTGATATCGTGGCAGATTTCCTCAGAACCTGTAAGCAGAATAAGGGGCTTTTTCATCAGCTCTTGATAACCATATCACTGGGCGTGGGAGATTCGATTACAGTGGTGTAGCTGCCCACGGAATTTATGCCGAGGATAAGCCAGTCTATTTCACGGATTGAAGAGAAATCCATTTTCTGACCGCTTTCAACCATAACCTTATAGTCGCGGTTTTTGATTTCGCCTGTGAAAACGTGAGCCTGACCGCTTTTTACATATTCATAAAGCTTGGTTCCGATTGTCGCTGTACCTTCGCGGCAGTTATCGGAGAAGTCGATAAGACGCGCAGTACCTGCGGCAATACCGCCGCTGTGTACGGAAGATACATAGTTGTCTGCCTTGATAGCGCGCACAGTGTCAACTATAAATGTTGAAGCATTGAAGAAGAAGCCTGTGAGGTAATTCTCAGGAGCAATTTCAGGAATATTGCAGGAGTTGGCGATTACTTTAACGCCTATTTCTTCGCAGTATTTAACAGCTGTATCGCTTTCTGTGTAGCACATGATAACGTCACAGCCCTGAGTTACGAGGTCATCTACTGCAGCTTCAACCTTAGCTTCATCATCAGACCATACCCAGTTCAGACGTACATCTGTCTGAGCCGCCATAATTTCCTTGGCTCCGAGCACATAAGAGTTCACAACGCCGTAAACGTTGTAACAGCTGGGGTCAGCAACGATACCAAGAGTATTGGAGGTGCTGTTGTAGGCTGCGGCAATACCGCATACATTCGCGGTCTGATACAATTCTCCGCCGAAGGAGGAGTAGGTGGGACCGCTGCTGTCGCCGCCGAAGCTTATATAATATGTATCGGCAGAAGACTGGGCTTCCTTTGCGATAGAGTTTGCAAATTTTGAACTGCAAGAAACGATTATATTACAGCCGTTATCCTGTAATTCACGCACAGCCGCAGGAATATCCGAAACCAGTACATTTTCAATAAAGCAGGTTTCAACAGCCAGTGTTTTTTCAAGCTGATCGCGGGCATTTTCAAAAATTGTTGCGGTTGCACCGTCGCTTACCTCGTTATTGTAGAGGAAGCCCACCTTATAAACCTTTTCCTCAACAGGTTCGGCGGGAACCATATTTCCCGATTCGTCTGTAACAGGGTTACCGCTTTCGTCAGTTGCGGCGGTAGCTGCAGGGTCGTCGGTAACTTCTTCTTCGCCTTCATTATTACAGGAGGAGAATGACAGCAGCATTACACCCGCTAAAATTGCAGAAATCCATTTCTTATTCTTTATCATATAAACCAATCCTTTCGGTTAAATATTCTTATTCATCTTATTATACCACAAATTTCAGAAAAAAACAGCACTTTTTTTAAAAAAACACATATTTTTTTAAAATTTGTTTTGATTTTTTCATATAACTGTGGTATAATGTCACTGTAATGTATAATGGCTTACTCTGCGAAGCCGCAAAAAGAAAGGGTTTTGATAGAAATGAAGAGAAAAATATCTGTCGCGCTCGCTGCCGCGGTTTTAGTATTGAGTATAGCAGGCTGTAAGGAAGATTCAGCTCCCGAAAGCACCACCGCTGATACAGCGGACGGAAGTGCAACCGCAGTTATTGACGGTGATTCTTTTGCTACATGGAAAGATATTGACAGAAATAAGGTTATTGCTTATGTCGAGGGCGGTGACTCTGCGAAATTCGACGTAACCTTTGGCGAATTTTACAGTGAGTACCTCTACTACCTTATTTCGTATAATATCGATGATGATATGAGCGCAAAATACAAGGATTCCTGCGAAACCTACCGTGAGGATATTATAACCTACCTCACTTTTGAGCGCATTTTCCTTCAGATTGCTGAAGAAATGGGCTGTGGTATTTCTTCTCTCACTGAGGAGGAAAAGTCGGAAATTCAGGAAAATGTTCGTCTGACAACCGAGAATTTCACCGCAAACTATAATGCGGCGGCTACTGAGGAATTGGGCGAGGGAGCTACGCAGGATGATATCCTTAACCGTGCGACTGAAATGCTCGTGGCTGACCTTGCGAGGGCTGAGCTTACAACCGCTATCTTTGACAAGTGGGAAACAAACTCGTATATTCAGGAAAAGCTGGCAGAACAGCTCAACAAGGACATTACCATAACCGAGGACGAGGTTAACGCAATGTTCGAGGAATATGTTGCAATGGCAAAGGAAGCTTATGAGACCGATAAGGTAAGCTATGAAACCAACAGCACATTTACATGGATATACAAGCCTGAGGGTACCCGCCTTGCTGACCAGATTCTGATTGCTTTTGATGAGGAAACCCAGACAGCTATTGATAACGCACGTACCTCAGGCAATCCTGATGAGGCGGAAAGAATACGCAACGAAGCGTATAATGACGAAATGAAGGAAAAGGTTAACGACATTATCGCGCTTATTGAGGGCGGTACTGATTTCAACGCGCTTCAGGAGACCTATAACGAGGATAGCTCAAACGATGCATATTCTGTTATCAAGGATTCTGAGCTTTATGTTTCCGAGTTTACTGACGCAGTATTTTCAATAGAAGAGGTCGGCGGTATCGCTGAGCCAGCAATAAGTGATTTTGGTGTTCATATTATCATGTACGCAGGTGACGCGGTTGTGACCGATGAAGAGCTTTCGGAAATCAAGACCAGTATGGAAAGCTTCTTATATGAACAGAAGGCGGCTGAAATTCAGCAGACCGCTTATGAGGAATGGTTCGAGCGCTATCCGTATACAATTGATTATGATTTGATTAAAGTGACAAAAGACGCTACCGAAGAGGATATTCTTCAGTAAAACAGTTGAAAGTATTAATCCCGCCGTTCTGTAACTGCGGGATTAAGCATTTATTATAAAAGGCGGATTCTGTGAGTTCTATTCTCTTTACAAAACCGCCCTTTTGCTGTATAATAAAAGGGAAATAATTTATACTAACCGAAAGGATATGATTTTATGAAAGTAATAGCTATCAATGGAAGCCCCCGAAAGGACGGCAACACCTATCTTGCTCTTAAAACTGCCTGCGACATTCTGAATGCAGAGGGCATTGAAACCGAAATCGTCAATGTAGGCGCGCTTAATATCACAGGCTGTAAGGCCTGCGGTGCCTGTGCAAATGCAGGTAAGTGCGTTATAAATGACGGATTCAATGAAATAGCCGAGAAAGCGGCTGCGGCAGACGGTATAATTGTAGGAACACCCGTATATTATGCAGGTGTGAACGGTACATTAAAATCCTTCCTTGACCGTTTCTTCTACGTTCATAGCTCAAAAATGCGCTTCAAACCGGCGGCAGCTCTTACCGCACTCAGAAGAAGCGGCGTTACACATACTTATCAGACTATCTATAATTTCTTTACAATTGCCGAAATGCTTATAACTCCCACAAGCTACTGGCCGGGCGTGCATGGTCGCTTAAAGGGCGAAGCAGAGCAGGACCTTGAGGGTATGCAGGTTGCCCGCGGAATAGGCAGAAATATGGCGTATCTTCTTAAGCTTCAGGCGGCAAGCAATATTCCCGTACCCGAAAAGGAACCCAAGGAAATGTTCAACTATATCCGATAAGAAAGGAATTTAAGACAATGGCACAGAAAAAAATCCCTCAGAGAGATGAAGTCAGCAGTGAATATAAATGGCGGCTTGAAGACCTTTATGAAAGTGATGAAGCATTTGAAAAGGCACTTGCCGAAGCAGGAAAATATCCTGAAAAGCTCTCATCCTTTCAGGGCAGAATTTCAGCTTCCGCCGCAGATTTACTGGGCTATCTGAAGCTTGACGATGAAATAACCGAAGAGGCACGTAACCTTATACATTATTCCAACAGAAAAAGTGACGAGGATACCCGTGTGAGTCTTTATTCGGGTTACTGTGACAGGGTAGAGGCACTCCTGACAAATATCGGCAGTGCTGCAGCCTTTGCTGTTCCCGAAATCCTTACAATATCGGAAGAAAAAATGGCTGAGTTTTACGCAGTGGAAAGCGGACTTAAGCTTTATGAGCTTGCCCTCAGCAGAATTTTCAAGCGCAGAGAGCATATTCTTACTCCCGAAGAGGAAAGAATACTCGCCATGACAGGAGAGATGCGCAATACTCCTTCGACAGTGTTCTCCATGCTGGATAATGCGGATATGAAATTCCCTGATGCCGTTGATAAGGACGGAAACCAGCATCAGATTACCCACGGCAGCTATATCCCTCTCATGCAGGGCGAGGACAGAGTGCTCCGTAAATCCGCCTTTGAAAATCTTTATCACACATATAAGAGCTTTGAAAACACCTACACTGCAATTCTTTCAGGCCATCTCAAAACTCTTTCCTTCAATGCAGACGTAAGAAAATATGAAAATACACTTGAAGCTGCCCTTGACAGCACAGAGGTTCCGCAGAGTGTTTATCACAGCCTTATTGAAGCGGTTCACGCTAATATGGATAAAATGTACCGTTATGTTGAGCTTAGGAAAAAGCTACTCGGTGTTGATGAGCTTCATTATTACGACCTTTATGCCCCTATGGTAAGCGATGTTGACATGAAAATCACTTATGAGGAAGCCCGAGATATGGTTCTTGAAGCGGTAAAGCCGCTTGGAGAAGATTATGTAAGCCTCATGAAGGAAGGCTTCAGCGGAGGCTGGATAGATGTTTACGAAAATGAGGGCAAGTGCAGCGGCGCTTATTCCGCAGGCGCAGGTGTTCATCCTTATGTATTGCTCAATCATACTGACGATTTGCAGTCGGCTTTTACTATCGCACATGAAATGGGTCATGCGCTCCATTCCTACTATTCAAATAAGTTCCAGCCTACTACCTATTCCGATTATGAAATTTTCGTGGCAGAGGTTGCGTCTACCTTCAACGAATCCCTTTTAATGCAGCACCTTCTGAAAACCACAAAGGATAAAAAGCAGAAGGCTTACCTCATAAATTATTTCCTTGAGCAGTTCCGCACAACTCTTTATCGCCAGACCATGTTTGCGGAATTTGAGCTGAAAATAAACGAGGCTCAGGCAAGAGGTGAAGCTATCACCTCCGATTTCCTCTGTGAACTGTACGGAAATCTTAACAAGCTCTATTTCGGTGACGGTATCACACATGATGAGGAAATCAATTACGAATGGGCGAGAATACCTCATTTCTATTATAATTATTACGTTTACCAGTATGCAACAGGCTTCTCAGCGGCAATCGCTCTGTCTCAGCGTGTTCTGAACGGCGGTGAAACCGAGGTCAATGATTATCTCGGCTTCCTGAAGGGCGGAAATTCAAAGACCCCCGTAGATTTATTGAAGGGTGCAGGTGTTGATATGACCGACCCCAGGGTAGTTTCCGATGCACTGAAGCTGTTTGGCGTGCTGCTTGATGAAATGGAGCAGCTTGCGAGCGAGATTGAATAATAGAGAATTAAAAACGGGCGACCACCGGTCGCCTGTTTTTGTGTGCGGAATAAGACCTCAATTTAAACTGTTCAATATTATTTTGAATTCCTCCGTATCCCTGATATTATCAAAGACCTTATCATTCAATCGGTCGTTGCGGTATATTTCTCTCAGCGGGCGTGAATCGGCAGTATCGTATTCTCTGCGCTTTTCAGTGCGGCTGCCCATAAGTATGCTGTACTTTTGAATTTCCTCAGGGCGGTTGTCGAAATCAACTGCCGCCTGTGCTGATATTTTAAGGTGTTCCATAGCTTCATCTGTGCGGTTCAGCTCAGCCAGCACTTTTGCGTGCCTGAAATGGATATCCGCCTTGTTCCAGAATTCATAATCAAAGCCATCGTACATTATATCCCATAATGTATATTCTTTTTCGATTACTTTAAGCGCTTCAGCAGCAGGGAGCTGTTTGGAAAGCCGCCATATAAAATCATCAAGCAGATTGTAGGCCATCCTTATGCTTTCATGAAGGTGAGGGATTTTTTCTTCCTCGGAAAGTCCCCACCATATTGAATGCTCCTTGCACCACATCATCGAGGGAAGTGTTTCGTATATTTTTCTGCCTGTTTCCTTTCTTCCCATTTCACAGTGCTGGAAGGCAAGACGCGCTGTGGCTTCAAGGCGGATTTCAGTATCAGGGCAGTATTTTATGATTCTCTCACCGAGTGAGATAATTTCACCATCGTATTTTTCCATATTTTCCTTCCAGTCAGGTATATCCGCGTCGTCACTGCCTGAAACGAACAATGCATACATCAGCATATTAAGGAGAGTATAGTTGTTGGGGTATTCTGCTGTGGCTTCACGTGCAATTCTTATGCATTCATCAATTTTACCCTTGCTGATATTTTCCTGAAATGCTTCCTGATATTCCAGAACAGCAGTTTTTTCTGCTTCCTCGTCAATGCCCAGAAGCCTATCAGTAGAAATTCCGAAATATGCCGCTATTACAGGTATAAGCTCGATATCAGGGTAGCAGGAATTGTTTTCCCAGCGCGATACCGACTGGCAGGACACACCGATAATTTCTGAAAATTCCTCCTGAGTTATATCTCGTTCTTTTCTCATCATTCTGATAGTTTCGCCTATATTAAGTTTCATGATTTTAACTCCTCTGTTGTAAATTTTAAAGCCGCGCGTCTTTCTGAAATTATTATAGCACAGTGCTGCGGCTGAAACAATATCACGTTAAGAGAGTTTTTTTCACTACTGTAGTGAATTTGCCATAAGAATAATATTCATAAAAAATCCGGAGAAGTTTTGATTTCTTCCCCGGATTATGTTGTAATCTCATAGATGGATTGAATATTTATTGTTACAATTTCTTTTCGTTTGCGTGAGAATAATAAATGACTTTTGGAGCATAGCTCATAATAAGTTCCCAGTCACTTTCTAATTTTTTATTCTGTTCATAGCCGCCAAGATATTCCATAGGCTCCAAATCACCTACAAAGCACTCGCCGCTATCCAGAATTAAGGATATACTGTCATTACTATGACTTGCAGTAATTACAATCTCGCCGTCGATACCTATGCTTTTGAGAAAATCTCTGCTTCTTTCGCTGTTGAGAATGATTGCATTTTCAGTAGTTATAGGTTCATAATCCAGGTATCCGTCTCTTCTGAAAATTTTATCCGAAAAGCTGATATACGGCTCTTGTGTATCCGTAAGCAATAATTTTACACCCTGTTTTACAAGTTCGCTTATCAGTCCGATATGGTCGGGATGATAATGTGTTGCTAAAACATAGTCTATGTCACAAATTTTAATGTGCTGTTCTTTAATGGCTTTGTAAAATGCGGGTAATGTACCTGCATAATCTGTATCAATCAGCAGATTACCCATGGTCCCGCGGATAAGAAATGTATTCGTATTGCCATATCTCAGTTTAATAATCACATATACCACCACACAAATTCTTATTAATTGTTGAGTAATTATACCATGACTGTTATTAAAAGTCAACGCTGTAAAAACGTAAGGTCACTTCCGGCATAAACGTCAGAAGCGACCTTGTTTTTATTTATCGGATTTGATAAATTATTCAGTCATGATATTACTTTACTGCAAGGTGTGCTTTAAGCTCGTTCACAACCTCCAGCACCTTATCGGCTGTTTCTGCAACAGCAGGCTTGTGCGAGAAGCTCTTGTCGCGTGCGGAAATTTCACAGCAGCCGTCCTTTAAGTTTCTGGGGCTTACAACCACTCTTACAGGACAGCCGAGTAAGTCAGCGTCACTGAACATTACGCCTGCGCTTACGGTAGCTCTGTCGTCGTAGATAACCTCGATACCCATAGCGGAAAGCTTTTCGTAAAGCTCGTCAGCGGTCTTCTTTACTTCGGGGTCGTCTGCACGTACAGCGCAGAGGTGAACCTCCCAGGGAGCAATGGAGATAGGCCAGATAGGACCGTAATCATCATGCTTTGCCTCACATACAGAAGCAGCAAGTCTGCCTACGCCGATACCGTAGCAGCCCATAATGGGGTTATGGCTCTGACCCTGAGCGTCAAGGTATGTCATACCCATGGACTTTGTATATTTTGTACCAAGCTGGAAGATATTACCAACTTCGATACCGCGGGAGATATTGATAGCAGGCTTCTTGCAGCAGGGGCAGATACCGCCTTCGGCAATCTTTGCGAAATCGCTGTATTCTCCGTCAGGATAATCGCGTTCAAGGTCGAGACCTGTGTAGTGGTATTCGGGCTTGTTGCCGCCGCAGGAAAGATTGTTTGTGTTTTTAAGGGAGTTATCAAGAAGTACGCGGCAGTTTTTGGTGATTCCCACAGGTCCGATATAGCCTGCAAAAAGTCCGCTTTCTTCCGTGATAACTGCGGGGTGGATATCATAGCCGAGATAATTTCTGAGCTTTGTCTCGTTAACGTCAAGGTCGCCTCTGATAAATACCACGATATAGCTGTCGTCTTCATTCTTCTGATAAACAACAGCCTTGCAGCTCTTTTCAAGAGGTGTCTTGAGGAAATCGCAGATTTCTTCGATAGTATGGATATTGGGTGTATAAACCTCTTCAAGGGGTGCGGAAACCTCATCGCGCTTATTTTCGATAATGCTTTCCGCAGCTTCCATGTTTGCTCTGTAACCGCATTCAGGGCAGATAGCAATGCTGTCCTCGCCTACGGGAGTAAGAAGCATAAATTCATGAGAAATGCTACCGCCCATCATACCTGAGTCAGACTGAACAGAGATTACCTCGGGAACGCCTGCTCTTGCAAAGATATTTTCATAAGCCTTGTGGCAGAGGTCATAATACTGCTCTAAATCCTCCTGAGAGGTGTGGAAGGAATAAGCGTCCTTCATTGTAAATTCACGTACACGGATAAGACCGCCTCTGGGTCTTGCTTCGTCACGGAACTTAGTCTGAATCTGATAAATCATAAAGGGGTATTTTGTATAGCCCTGGCCGTATTCGCGCACGAGATGAACTGCGGCTTCCTCATGAGTCATACCGAGAACATGAGGGCTTCTGTTGCGGTCGCTGAAGCGGAGCAGCTCACTGCCGATACTTTCGTATCTTCCTGATTCCTGCCAGAGGGAGGCGGGCATTACAACAGGGAACTGTACTTCCTGACCGTCAATTTTATCCATTTCATCGCGGATAATAGCTTCAATTTTTCTTGTAACTCTCTTAAGGGGCATATAGGAAGAGAAAATGCCGTTTGCGACATATTTCATGTATCCGCCTCTTAACATAATTGCGTGGCTGTCAATCTGACAATCCGAGGGGCGCTCCTTGAAACGGTCGCCCACCAGCTTTTCAAGCTTCATAGTTGTGTCCTCTTCTTTCGTAAAATAATAAACGCCCCAAGCATAATGCTCAGGGCGAACAGGGTATTACCCGATAGTCCGTGTTACCACCTGAATTCGGATTTCTCCGCACTTCAGCTCTCTGTAACGGGAGAACCCGACGGCAGTTATTTCCTGCCGCAGCTCGAAGACGGGTTCGGAAATTCCTCAATAAGAACTCGCACCAACCGTTCTCTCTCTGAAAATCGGAACAACCTACTGTTTCTTGTCACAGCCTTTGTCATATTAATTGAATTATATCATAAAAGTGCCGTTGTGTCAAGCGCTGCGCTTATACAATAACAATGTTTCTGCCGCTTTCCTTGGCCTTATAAAGCTTATCGTCAGCAACCTTGATATTGTCCTCAATGGAAATACTCTTATCAATCTGTGTAACGCCGAAGCTCATGGTAGCCTTCATTTTAAGGTCTTCAAATTCACAGACAGATTCCATGACAGCAAGCCTTACGCGTTCTGCAGTCTCTGCTGCTTCTTCTATGGTTGTATCAGGGAGCAGTGCAATGAATTCTTCGCCGCCCCAGCGGTAAATGCCGTCACAGATACGGATATTTCTTCTGAGAATACCCGAAACGTGTCTCAGCATAGCATCGCCTGCGTTATGACCGTATGTATCATTGACCTTCTTGAAGAAGTCGATGTCGCAAATAAAGAGGGAAACAGGGCGGATAGCCTCGGGGTCGTTGAGTATTTTTACAAACTCCTTGTTGTAGTCGTTGTAGAAGCCCATACGGTTTTTGATTTCCGTAAGCTTATCGTGGTGAGAATCATCAAGGAAGGTCTGGGATTCCAGAGTAATGCCGCAGATAAAGGCGGCAAGAGAAAGGCGCTTTACGTCCTCTTCCAAGTCAAACTTCTCGTCGTTTCCTATCTTGTTTATAGCCTGATACGCACCGATAAATTCGCCCTTGCAGTTGGAAATCGGCATTACGAGGATAGATTTTGTGACATAACCTGTCGATTTATCAACGCTGGAGTTGAAATCAGGGTCGTTATAGGGGTCGTTGGTGATTATGGTGCGGCGTTCTTTTAAAGCCTTACCTACAAGACCTGTGCCCTCGGGAATTTTAATTCTTCCCGTACCGACAGCAGCGGTAGTCCACAGTTCATGAGCACGCTTATCCCATTTCCAGAAGCTGGCTCTGTCGGAGTTTACGAGAGTCTTGCCAAGCTCGGTAAGAAGCTTGAAAATCCGTGCATGGTCATTATCTACGTCACCGTCTGTACAGCACATTTCAGAGTAAAGATTCTGTGTAATAGAAAAAATATGTTCGAGAAGCTCTTCTGAAGTCGGAACATTGTTTATCTCATTCATAATGCATTTCCTTTCCGAATAAAAATGAACACTTTTGTTAATTATAGCAGTTTTTTCAGAATATGTAAATACTTTTTAAAAAAAATAATTTAATGAAAACTATTGATACTTTTGATTCAATATGTTAAAATATAATCATACAAATTAAACGGAAGGGCAGGGATATCTGTGAACAAATTTCTGATAATTCCCATTCTCAGCGAAATTCCGCGTAGTCTGGAGCTTGCGGAGAAGTACAACCTCGGCTTTGAGTTCAATGATTTTTTTCACCCTGCAATTCTATGTGA
>JAFUNV010000145.1 GCA_017472865.1 Ruminiclostridium sp.
CCCGCCGCATTACCTCTGACGCTGTTTTAATGTATTCTTCCTTATTTTCAAAATCAAAATTATTTATAAGCTCGTCAAATTCGCCTGCGGCTATACGCTTTGCAAGCCTGTCGGAAGCGGAAATCACCCTTTCCCTGTCAGGTCTGCAATTCAGAAGCGTATTATTTATTTCATCTTCAAGCTGAGAAAGCAGCCTGTCCTGCTCAGACGAGGGATATATTTTACCGTCAAAAAGTATCATTTTTTCGCCTCCGATATAAGCTCTGCCGCCCCTGCTGCGCAGGTCTTTATGTCCTTAAGTCCCACTCGTCCGATAATTTCAAGATACGGAGATTTATTTCCGCAGCCGCAGTCCTCGCTGTGTATAACACCCAGATCATCGGTCATTACGCTGAGAACAGGCGTTGCCCTTACCATAGGAGTAATCAGATTCACCAGCCCCACCTGCCCGTCGGGAACAGGCTCAAGGGTATTGACATCACGTATTATTACACGGCTGTACACAGGGATATGAAAATGGTGCTTTTCACAGTCGCAGTACAGAATGGGGTGCTCCGCCGCGCCGAAGGATTCCACAACGCTTTCCTCGCCAATCCCCAGAACTTTATAAACAAGGTCATACATGGACTGCTTGTCCACCTGTTCCTTGTAGAACTGCTTCCAGCCTCCGCCCAGCATAATCATGGAGTGCCTGGGAAGCTTCACATGAATACCCCGTTCGTCCATCATCTTAAGAGTAAAATACGTATACGCAGGAAAGCCGATAAAGCGAAGGGGAGATTTTGATTTACTGTGCTTTACTATGGCTTTAATAACACCTTCAAGGTCATGTTCATATCCGTTTCTGCCGAATTTCAGCGCATACGTACGGCTGAGAGCAGGCGTAAAAAAAGTATAGCCCGTAGCGGTTTTTGCAATCGCCGTTTCGTTGCCTTTGTGGGGCTTATAGCCGAAAATTATATAATTTGCAGGTCTGGGAGAAATAAGCTTTCTCGGCTTTGCAACCCTTATGAGCATTTTAAGTCCCGAGGTAAGGCTGCCCAAATCAAAACCGACCTTGCTGTATTTACCGCTGGTGCCCGAGGATGTGGCCTTTATCAGCATCTTGCTTTCAGGCATTGAGAAAATTCTGTGGCTTTTCAGAAAAACCGTAGGCAGAAAAGGAAGCCTTGCAATATCCTCATAGCTTCTGAGGTCGTCAGGTGAAAAGTCTCTGCTGTCCAGAATTTTTCGGTATTCGAGGCAGTTTTTATAATGAAAGGCGCAGTTTTCCTTAACAGCTTTCAGAAAAAGCTCCTTTGTACCCTCTGTGTCATACGGATTTTTAACGCTGAACAGCTTTTTTCTGTAATCCATTCTTACACCCCCGCTCGCTATAAACTAATAATAACTGTATTTTTCATAATTGTCAATAAACAAAATTAAACTGTAACCATATTGTAATAATTAAACCCTGCACGAAACAGTGCAGGGTTGCTTTTGTATAATTATAAATATGCTGCGATATCAATATTCTCGCCTGTAAGACCTATGTACGCACCTTCAGAAGCCTCAGCCGCATCCTTGTGGGCAAGAAGCCACTTGTTGCAGGCGCGGAGAGTCTTATCCTCAGCAGTGATTGCGGTAATATTCGGAACAGGTCCGTTTGTGCCCTTTGGGAGTACGATTACGACCTTGAACTTTCCGTCCTTTTCCGCATTGCAGGGAGCATAATGAAGAGTTGTTGCATAAACTTCAACCACCTGACCTGCCTTTGCTCTGAACGCCATTACCTTTGAAGTGTCCAGCTTGCCGTCAATAATATCATCTTCCTTTGCTACAAGAAGCACAAAGTCGTAAAGACCGATATTGAGCTCGCTGTCGCGGTGATATTCAAGACAGTTGAGCTTGGTGTTATGACCGTTGCACCAGCCTATCTGAATAGGCATACCGCCGTAAGCATTATTCTGGAGCTGACCGAAAAGACAGGTGCTTTCCAAAGAAGCCTCGCTGGGCACATAGCCGACACCGTCAGGAAGAGGAGTTGTTTCGTCCAGCGCCTTTAAAAGACAGGTCGTGTCATAGCCTTCGAGCACCTTTCCGTAGGGTGCAAATTCCTTATCAAGTACAGAATAGATTTTCATGGGGATAACTTCCTTTCTGGGTTTAACTTAATAACTTAATGATAACACAAATTTCCTTTTACGTCAATGATAAAATGAAAAACGATTCTTTCCGCGCAGGAAGAACCGTTTTCGTTGCTCTGATGATATTTAAAATCATTTTCCTTTTTATCCGTCTTCACCAAGTTACACTACAACACTTTTCAGTGCGCGGATTTTTTTATAATTGTATTATAACATATAAATTGAACGCTGTGTTGGTTTTTGTAATGAATTACATTAAATTTGTCATAAACGCATTATCATTGAATTTAATAACAAATATATTGACAAAAAGATAACCATATTGTATAATGTATTTTGTTAATAACATAACATACTGATTGTATTGCTTAAAACCACGGACGGTAAACAAATGAAATATATAATCTGTGACGACAACAGGGAGTTTGCAAAACTCCTTAAAAACAAAATCACTGAGCTTTCTCCCGATTGTTCGGTGCGTATTTTCAATACTCTTGAAGAGCTAAATTTCAAGCTTCCCGATATTGCAGAGGATATCAGTGCCGCTTTTCTTGATATCCAGCAGGCAGACGGCAACGGTATAGAAGCAGGCGTGAAGATTGCCGAAAAATATCCTCATATAAAGCTTATATATGTTACAGGTTATGGGGCTGAATTCGCACAATCCATCTTTGTAGGACCTTCCAAAGCCACGCCTGTTGCTTTTCTTACAAAGCCGCTTCAGATAGAATATCTCATAAATGCCCTGAAAAAAATAAACGACAACAGTAACCTTACCGAAAGCTACATAGCTGTGAAAACCGATAGCGGCTCCGAGCTTATAGCCTGTTCTGATATTCTCTCTGTTTCAGGTGAAGGCAGAAAGGTTATAATTGAAACCTCTGCAAAAGACTACCATATTTATGGCACATTAAAAGCAACTATTTCCAGATTACCCGATTATTTTGTGCGCTGCCACCGCAGTTATGTTATAAATACCCGAAAAATAGAACGTATTGACAGCTGGAATAGTGTTATCATGAAAAACGGTTATTCATATCCCATAGGCAGAACATACAAAGCCTCCCTGAGGCGCATAATAACCGAAAATTACTGACAGGATTCAAAAAAATGACTGAACAACAGATTATTGATATACTCTACTTCGTTTTTTTCTACATTCCACAGAGCTATATTTTTTATGTCAGCCTTAACCTCATGCTTACACCAAAAAGCAAAAAGGCAAAGATAATTTCTCTTACGCTATGCCCTGTGCTTAACTTTATAAGCTTTACTGCCATGACGCAGGCGCCTCAGGTCGTTAACCTGATTTTGTCTGCATCCTTTGTGCTTGTTCCCGCATTGCTGCTTTTCAAGGAACCAATAAAGCACAAAATCATGTCTTCGGTAATGCTTATGGTTATCTACCTGATTTTTGACGTGATTATGGCAACTCTTACGCTTGATGTATTCGGATATTATCCCAATAAGCTTGATGTACTGAACTGGGACTCGATATATTCGGCGCTTACATCGGATTTTCTTATAATGGTGTTCATTTACCCCATTTGCCGCTTCTGGGGCATAAAGGTAAGAAAGCTGAACGAAAGCACTCTCACCCTGTTCTTCCTGTTTCCTATAAATCAGATATTATTTATTTCAGCCTGTACCTACGGCTTCTGGAAGGGCAATAATTTCAATATTTTCGGCAATGTCTTCGTGCCTCTGGCAATTGTTTTCTCGGTATTTGCCGATATCGCCATGTATCTTGCTCTGAGAGAAAACTCAAAAATAAATGAAATGAACATGAAGATGCTGGAAATGGAGCACGCGCTTGAGCTTCAGTACAATTATTACAGCACCATCACCAGAGAATATGAGGAAATACGTCAGTACCGTCACGATATCAATAATCTCGTTTCTGCTGTTGACGCAATGATACAGAACAACAATTATGTATCGGAGGGCGAAAAGCTTGCCGAAAGCCTTAAAGAAAGAGCAAGCGTTATGGATATCCCCATGTTCTGTGCCAATCCTATCGTCAACACGGTTTTATGGCAGAAAAAGCAGAAGGCCAATTCGCTCGGAATCGGTTTTTCGGTCAGCATGGAGCTTTCCGAAGATTTCCCCATAGAACGAATGGATATATGTTCCCTTTTTGCAAATCTCATAGATAATGCCACTGAAGAAGCATCAAAGCATAAGAATGCTGAAGTAAGCGTAAGAGCCTCCAGAGAAATGGGTATGCTTTTTATCGAAGTAACAAATCCCACCGACTACGAGTTTTCTTCAGATACCGGCTATATCGAGAGCACAAAATCAGGCAGAAACCATGGCCTTGGTATAGAAATCGTAAGAAAAATTACCGAAAAATATAACGGCAACTTCGTTATAAAGACATCAAACGGCATTGCTGCCGCCAAGGTATGCCTGATGCTGAACACCACCGCCTGACAACGGCGGTGTTTTTCTTACTGTGAAAATTTCAACAAAAAGTCGCTGCTTTTTTTGTAACAAAATCAAGAAAAATCACCTTTACAAATTATGCTGTAAATGGTATAATTATAGTATATCTCATAATGATGAAAGGATTTTGAAATTATGAATAAAATAAAAAACACCAATCAGTCCACCGTAGCAAAAGTAATTACCACCATGTCAATCGTATTCCTTCTGATATGTATACTCGGCGTTATTAATATCACAACACTTAACAACCAGCTTGACACCCTCCGTGCGGAGCAATACGATTTATTCCACGCTGCCGAGGATTACCGGAATGCCTCCGAAAACCTCACAAAGGAAGCAAGAGCCTATGCCGTAACGGGAAAACAGGAATATTATAATACATATCACGAAGAACGCTTCACTATCAAAAGCCGTGAAAGCGCAATTGAAGCGATGAACAAAATCGGACTCTTTGAAGAAGAGCTTGCCGTGCTTACCGAAATTCAGGCTATCGGCGCCGAGCTTGCTATTATCGAGGATGACTCTGTAACACTTGTCAAAAACGGCGACCTCAAGGCTGCATATTCTATTCTTTACAGCTCCGAATATGAAGGCTACATGAGCAATCTTTCCGCAAAGCTGGACGAGTTTGAAAACACAATCGAAACCCGAACCGAAGCTGAAATTTCCTCAAAAAGCAAAACTGAGGTTTTTGCGGGCGTTGTTTCCTTTGTCCTGCTGGCACTCACTCTTTTAACCCAGGTCTTCCTTATGGCCTATATCCTGAAAAATCTCATCAATCCTCTTATAAAAATCAAGGACCACATGGAAAACTTCAGCCGCGGCGATATGCGCACTCCCTTTGAGCTGGAAGAAAACAATACCGAGCTCGGCAGAACCTCAACCGCTGTAAAGACCTTCCAGGATTTCCAGATTCGTGTTATCGACGATATCAGCTACCTTCTCGGCGAAATGGCTGAGGGCAATTTTGATATTCACTCCCGCTGTGCAAACGAGTATAAGGGCGATTACGCACCCGTGCTTGACGCTCTTAAGAAAATCGACCGCAGATTAAGCTCTACACTTTCCGAAATCAACCTTGCGGCAAATCAGGTTGACAGCGGTGCAAATCAGGTTTCCTCTGCTTCCGCTTCCCTTTCTCAGGGCGCAACAGAACAGGCTTCTTCTATCCAGGAGCTTTCCGCTACAATCAATATAATCTCCGAAATGATAAACTCCAACGCCGCTGACGCAAGCGAAGCCAGCATACAGACCAATACCGCAGGCTCGCAGATGGCTCAGGCCAATGAAAAGATGGACGAACTGGTTCAGGCCATGAACGAAATCAGCGCTTCCTCCGACGAAACAAAGAAGATTATCAAAACCATCGAGGATATTGCTTTCCAGACCAATATTCTTGCCCTCAACGCCGCTGTTGAAGCCGCACGTGCAGGCGACGCAGGCAAGGGCTTCGCAGTTGTTGCTGACGAAGTACGTAACCTCGCAGGTAAATCTGCTGAAGCTGCCAAGAATACAACTGAGCTTATTGAAGGCACTGTAACCGCAATCGACAGAGGAAATTCCCTTGTAAAGGACGTTGCGGACCGAATGGAACAGGTTGCTGCTGCCGCAGGTAAGGTTGCTGTAATCAATGGTAAGATTGCAACCGCTTCAAAGGACGCCGCAGAAGCTATCGTCCAGGTTACCACAGGTGTCGAACAGATTTCAACCGTCGTACAGACCAACAGTGCGACCGCAGAAGAAACAGCTGCAGCCAGCGAAGAGCTTTCTGCTCAGTCTGTAACCTGCCGCGACCTTGTAAATCAGTTTATTTTAAGAGAAGAAGACAGAATGTAATTCCCGTACGCGCCCGCGCAATTGCCGCAGGCGCGTATTTTGTTGACTTGAAATAATATATATGCTATAATCAAATGAGAAAGGCAGGCGTATTTTATGAGCAGGATACTTATAGTTGAAGACGACAAGGAAATAAGCAGGGTGCTTGTATCATTTCTTGAACAGAACGGTTACGAAACTGACACAGCCCTTGAAGGCAACACTGCTTCCACTAAAATGAAAAGCACTGCTTACGACCTTATACTTATGGACCTCATGCTTCCGTATAAGGACGGCGAACAGCTCATAAAAGAGCTTCGCGGATACTCACAGACGCCTGTAATCGTGCTTTCTGCAAAATCAATGATTGAAACCCGTCTTGAGGTTCTCCGCCTCGGCGCCGACGATTACATACTTAAACCCTTTGACCTTAACGAAGTTCTGGTACGAATTGAGGTCGTCCTCAGAAGAAGCGGAATTACAGAGAAAAGCGGAGACAAATCCCTCACCTGCGGCGAGCTTGAACTTTTTACCGATAAAAATACCGTACAATTCCGCGAAGAAAATATTTCTCTCACCTCAAAAGAGCTTCAGCTTCTCCGCCTGCTTATGGAAAACCCGAATAAGACCTTTACAAAAGCAAATCTGTATGAATCCGTATGGAACGACGTTTATTACTACGAAGATAACACCATAAATGTCCATGTAAGCAACCTGCGCAGTAAGCTGAAAAAAGCCTCAGGCAAGGATTTTATCGAAACCGTATGGGGTATCGGCTACCGGCTTAAGGAGGAATAATGGAATATATTCTTGCAGGCGCATGTATAATTCTTGCACTGACGGCCTTGGCTCTTGCGGTACGTATTTCGGTAATCAGACGGGAAATGCGCAATATAAAGAAAGAGCTTATCCTTACAAGAGATAAGAATTATAACCGCCAGCTCACAGTTACGCTTATAGATAAAAGCCTGTCGGAAATGACGGCGGAAATAAACTGCAATCTTGATTATCAGAAAGCTCTGAAGCACAAAACCGAAAAAGCCGAATTAAGCCTGAGACAGTCCGTTTCGGATATAGCACATGACCTGCGTACCCCGCTGACTGCCATAAAGGGCAACATCCAACTTCTGGAGCGGGAGGAGCAGCTTTCTCCGCGCAGCCGCGACTATCTGCGTATCTGTGCGGAAAAAGCCGATGCAATGAAGGCCATGGCTGATGATTTCTTTGAGCTTTCAGTGCTGGAAAGCGACAATTCTTCCGCACAGCTTGAAAAAACAGATATCACCGCACTGCTTATGCAGTTTATAGCTGATAATGAAGGAGTAATCCGCACCCACAATCTCACTCCGGAAATAATCTTCCCCGAAAAGAGCATCTTCGTCATGGCGGACAGAATGATGCTTACCCGTATACTGGGAAACCTTCTTAATAATGTCATTAAATACGCAAATAACAGCTTTACAATCAGCCTTGAAGAAAACGATAGCTGTGTGCTGTCCTTCTCAAACTCTGTTCCCTCTGACCGTGTATTTGATACGGATATGCTTTTTGAACGCACATACCGCGGTGATAAAGCAAGACAAGGCGGCGGAGCGGGGCTGGGGCTTTATATAGTAAAGCTCCTTGCAGAAAAGCAGAATGCACAGGTAAGCGCCGAAAAAACAGGCAATATTCTTTCCATGAGAATAGTTTTCAACATTGTCAGATAAATTCATCAACCCCGCAAATGGCATAATTGCGGGGTTTTGAACTGTGCAAAATAAAATTTAAAAATTTTTAAGAAATTTAAGAAATTCTTTAATATTTGATTTTATTATATTAATTGAAAGATAAATCAACTGCGAAAGGACGGCTTACAGCTATGTCGGAAGTTATAATTGATATCAAAAATCTTGAAAAACAGTACATGAAGCAGAAAGCGGTAAAAAACGCTTCTTTTCAGATAACTGAAGGAATGATATGCGGTCTTATCGGCCCCAATGGTGCGGGAAAGACAACTATCATGAAAATGATGGGCGGTCTGGTTATCCCCACAGGCGGTGAAATCTCAATCTTCGGCGGCAAAACCGAAAAAGAGCTTGCCAAAGCCCGTACACGCATGAGCTTCATGATTGAAACACCCTACGCAAAAACAAATCTCACCGCCCGTGAAAATCTTGAAAAGCAGAGGATACAAAAAGGTATCCCCGATAAAAAGCGCATTGAAGAAGTTCTGGAGATTGTAGGGCTTCAGAATGTGGGAAAGAAGCCTGTCAAAGCCTTCTCGCTCGGTATGCGTCAGCGTCTGGGTATTGCCAACGCCCTGCTCACAAAGCCCGAAATCATGGTGCTTGACGAGCCCATAAACGGTCTCGACCCCGAAGGTATTGTGGAAATACGCGAGCTTCTTCTACGTCTTAACCGCGAAGAGCATATAACAATTATTATTTCCTCACACATTTTAAGCGAGCTGTCTCTGCTCTGCTCTGATTACGTATTTATCCATAAGGGTGAAATTCTTCAGGCGGTTTCCACACCTGAGCTGAAGAAAATCTGCCGTGAATTCTATCATATCAGCACCGACAACAACTCTCTGGCTCTTGCGGTGATGAATGAAAAGCTGGGCATCACCCAGGCGGAGGTTCAGAAGGACGGAAGCATCAGACTTTACGAAAGGCTTGACGATATCCGTGAAATTTCAAAGGCGCTCTTTGAAAACGGAGTTATTCCCACAGTTCTCAGCATGAACGAAGCAAACCTTGAAGATTACTATATGAATATGGTAGGCGATAAGCCTGAAACTAAGTGAGGGATTACAGATGCACAATATAATAAAAGCTCTTAATTATCAGACAAGGCGTGATAACTTCCTTTACTATGCAATTCTTGCAGGTTTGGGTGTAATATCCTTATCCATAGTGCTGTATCTTGAGACAGGAAAATTTGAAAACCTTACAGGCGGATATGCTGCCGCAATGATAGGCGGCGACGGTAATTGCAGCTTTGCGGCTGTCTTAAGCTCTCTCCTCCTTGCCACAAGAATATGCGGCTGGGATTATGCCGACAAAACCATGAATTATGAAATTCTCTCGGGTCACAGCCGCAGAGACGTATACTGGAGCAGAGTAATTTCCTGCCTCAGCTGGTGCATGATAACAACAATGCTTGTATGCACTCTTCCCGTTGCCGTACTGACATTAATAAACGGCTGGGGCGAACAGATGCCTCTGAAAGGCTGCCTTCTCCGCTATGTTCTTCTTATTTTCCCCGTATTCCGCACAATCTGCGAATATATGCTGATTACTTTTCTCACCAAGAGCTGTTACGCAGGTATGGTTGTAGGCTTCCTCTTCACCGAATTCACCGGCGTCTTAGGTATGATTCTCACAGAAGAAAAGATACTCGAATGTACATGGCATTCAAGCTTTACAAACATCACCGAGCTTTTCACATTCAATATGGAAATGGGCTACATAGACGGCAAGGACGTAGAGGTTTTCCTGACTGACCTTGACCCTTCTCTGGCGGCAGGAACAATAATCGCTTCACTTGTCACAGGTATCGCATGTATACTCATCGGATATCTTGTATTCAGAAAAAGCGACGTAAACTGATGAAAGGAAGATTAGAAAATGCGTAATATCATAAAGTCACAGCTTTACCAGTTCCGCAAGGAAAAAATTCCTTTCTTCGTATTTGTGGGACTCACGGCTCTTAACATCTTTTCGGCACTGCTCAACAGCAATCTTAACTTCAACAACACCGAACCCATTACAGCAAGCACATACGTTACCACTTATTTTATAAGCGCACTGCTTACCTCCGTTTTTATCATACCTGTAATAGTAGGCCCCGTATGCTGCGGAGATTTCACTGATAAGACTTCCAACTATGAAATACTTTCGGGACATTTAAGACGCGATATATTCTTCGGGCGTTCTCTTATGGCTATCCTCATCGCTTTAATTGAATGGATAATCATAGTCATTGTTCCTGTAATAATGCTTACAGTGATGAACGGCTGGGGTACGGATATCACAGTGGGTGACGCAGTTTTCAGACTGTTTCTTATGTCTTTTCCCATAATAAGAATGTGCTGTGAATTCGTAATGCTTGCCTTTATTATCAAGAACCCCTATATAATCATGGCGGGCGGCTATATTATAGTTATGCTGGGTGGAATACTTGCAAACATATCACAGGGTACAGGCTGGTTCTTCATGTCAACCACAAACCTGATGCAGTTGGGAATTTTCGATTTCTGGGCAACCTACGGGCTGAGCGACGGCACCAGCAACTTTATATATGACGCTGTTGTTCCTGCTCAGGATATTATACTTACAATTGTTGTTTCAACTGTTGTAAGTATCGGCGCACTTGCCATAGGCTATATATTCTTCAAGAACGACGACATGAATTAAGGCACGAAAGGATAGAATAAAATGATAACAGGTGATACTATACTGGTTTTACTGGAGCTGCTCATGTGTGCGCTTCTCTGGTTTCTTGCAGGCTTTGCAGAAAAGAATATAAACAGCAAGTGGCGTATCTGCTATGCAATTCCCGTAATCTTATGCCTTGTTATGATAACCGTAACGGGCTTTGAAATCACTATGCTGGGCGCATACATAGGTTCAGTTATCCTGCTCTGCGGCTTTTTCAGGGATAATAAGCTTATCCGCCGCATTTCATGCATCGTCGGTGCAGTTTCGGTCTTAGTTTCCTTTGCTGTTGCTTCAAACAGCAGCGACTACCGCAATGTTGACTACGCTACCGAATTTAAAACAGCATTCAAAAAAATTGAGAGGTTCTATATTCTCGACGAGCATAAGGGTATCGACCTTGATTCTCTCTACGAAAAATATCTCCCCCGCTTTGAGGAAGCAACAAGAAATCACAGCGAGGACGAGAATATCGTAGCATGGCTGGAATTTACTGCTGAATTCAACGACGGACACGTATACTATGCACCCAAAGGCGATTATGAAGAGGTCATGACCCGTATC
The DNA here is from genome assembly GCA_017472865.1 of Ruminiclostridium sp. Lineage (GTDB taxonomy): Bacteria > Bacillota > Clostridia > Oscillospirales > Ruminococcaceae > Ruminiclostridium_E. Next base: position 11,375 of record JAFUNV010000145.1, read on the forward strand.
TACGACAAAATCCTCGGCAATGACTATGGTCTTGCGGTTATGACTCTCTCAGACGGCACAGCTGTTGCAGTGAATGTTGACCCGTATCTCAGCGAAACAGGTATTGCAGAAGGCACAGTCATCACTTCCTGGAACGGAAAAAGCCCTGTTGAAAACGGCGAAGAAATGATGAAATATTTCGGTTTTGCCGACAAGGACAATGAAGAGTTTTACAAGTCCTTATACGGTGCAGGTGCAGGCGGTGATACCGTCACTGTCACCTACCTAGACGAAGCAGGAAACGAGCAAACCGCCGAGCTTTCAAAAATCGGCAGCTATTACAGCGACAGACTTAAAACTGCCCTTGAAATAATCAACGGTGGAATTGACGCAGGTCATCTCAAATGGACTGATATCAATGAGAATACCGCTGCTCTTCGCATAAAAATGATGATGCACGATTCGGATTCTTCAAACAGCAACAGCTTCGACCGCCTTAAAAGCCAGCTTTATGCAAAGCTGGAGGAGCTTAAAGCTGCAGGCGTAGAAAATATCATTCTTGATATGCGCGACAACAGCGGCGGCAGCGGCGCTATGGTGCAGGCAGTAGTGCAGATTTTCTCACCTGTGGGCGAACATTATTACAGCAACGACGGCGTGTGGGACAACAAGAAGCAGTGCTATAAAACCGACCCCGAAACAGGAAAATTCCTTATCGGCAAAAGAAACACCTACGCAGGCGAAGGAGTGTGGGACGGCGAAATAGTAATCCTCATCAACGCAAACAGCGTAAGTGCCGCCGACCATACGATTCAGATTCTCAGCGGCTTCGATAATATTACGGTTATGGGCTTTACCGAATCCAACGGCTCATCTCAGGGCGTAGGCGGTATCTATCTTGAAAGCGGTATGCTTTCAATTTCAGGCTCCCTTATGCTGTACGAAAACGGCGAGGTGTTCATTGACTCGGGCGTTGACCGTGAAAGCGGCAACGATGTGGAAATCAGAGTTCCGTTTGACTGCGAAGCAGTTGACTCACTCTTCGTAAGAGGCGAGGACTACCTTGTCAATAAGGCTGTTGAATATTTCAATACAAAATAAAGGCTGCACCGTACAATTATTGTCGTGGGATTGCGAAGCTGAATTTTTCGTCAGACGATACAAAAAACGCAGTTGATACTTTGTGTATTAACGAGTATTTTTGTAAAGTATGACGGAAAAGGCACAAGCAAGCGCGCGGCAAAGGCGCCAGCCGTTAATTGTACGGTGTTGCCTGAGTACTCCGCACATTCTTAACCAGAATGTGCGGAGCTTTTTGCTTAAAATTCGATTACCGTTCTGTTGTTTATTCTTATTTCCTTTACTTCATCAATATTTACAGGCTCAAGAAATGTGAAGCTCTGAGCCGCAAACTGGCTTGAGTCGATAAATACCGAACCGGGATAGCGGAAATCCAGTTCCCCACCGTCTTTTGTTACAAGCGTCAGCACATTATATACACTCACAGGCACTCTTCCTGTTCCGCTGAAAACAGCCGATATAGGTGATAATGACAATGTTACACCATTATCAAGCTCGTATTCTTCCGACTTTCCCTCAGCGGTAAACTTAACCTGCCATTCTCTCTCGGTGTTTCTGTATCTGTACACTTCGTTTCCATCATCATCAAAATAAGCATAGTGATGAATTTCCGAGATATCCACATCAGCAGGCTTTTCATCGGTATACTCCCATATCGAAAGCACTGTATTCATGCCTGTTATATCAAAGCTTGCAGTTTCGTAAATGCTGACTACTGCACGGTTTTCGTCACCCTCTATCATTTTTATGCCGCCGTTTGTACCTCCGGAAATACCGCCTGTATTATCGGATTCTTCAAAATTTATACTGAAATCAAGATCTGCTCGTGCGTCACCGATATGGTTTTCGCCCAGCCTGAAGCCGTTTTTTGCTGTAACCTCAACTACATAAAGAACGCTGTGACTGTCAGACGCCGCCGCAATAAGACGTAAATCCAGATTTTCCATGGTATCTGCTGTAATTTCAGCCCCTTCTACAACGTTTTCCTCCAGACCCTCAGCCCTCTCGCCGAATAAATCCTTAAAAACGTCCATAAAGCTTATACCGTTGGCACCCGCCGTAATTCCCAGCGATAAAACCGCAGCTGCGGCTGCAATCACTCCCGCAAATTTAAAGGACCTTCTTTGTTTTTTCTCCTTTTTCTCAAATTCCTCCGCCGTTACTCTTTCCACAAGCTCGTCAGGAGTAATTTTTGAGTTAATATTTTCATAATATCGTTCAAGTCTTTTCATAATCGTTACCCTTTCTTATATTTCGTCGGTGAGCAGAGTTTTCAGCTTCTCTCTTGCTCTTTTTAATCTTGCCTTTGCGTTGGTTTCAGAGATACCGAGGATTTCCGCCGTTTCCTTTACACTGTAACCCATGTAATACCTCAGAAAAACAGCAGTGCGGTAATCAGGCTTCAGCTTGTCCATAGCCTCGTCCAGCTCCCTGTCCTCAACACCTTCATAAGTAATACCGCTGTCAAGCTCGGCACGCTTATGTATCCACGGTGATTTAAGATAATCCTTTGAAATGTTTATTGCAACACGTATAAGCCACGCCTTTACATTTTCATCGGATTCAAAGCTATCCTCCGCCTTGTACAGCCGCATAAAGGCTTCCTGCATTATATCCTCGCTGTCCGCATGGTTGCGGGTATAGCTGTATGCGGCACGGTAAACCGCCGTACTGTACAATTCTGCATATCTGCCGAGTTTTTCCTTATCCACCCTATCACCTCTTTTGTTTTTAGCTGAAAGCGCCTTCATTATTAATACGATTTACAGGGTCTATCGGTTACACTTTTTATGTAATTTCTTAATTTTCGCCGCTTATCGTAATTTTACAAATGTCAATTTTGCCAGTTTCAATGGTGCATTTTAGTATATTTTGCAAGAAAAAATAAAAAAACTATTCTCAAATTGCTTAAAATGTGGTATAATACTTTTAATATTTTGTATCAGCTTAGATTTATGATACTTTTTGGAGGTTTACAATGGCTAAATTAATGCTTGGTAACCAGGCGGTTGCCAGAGGCTTATACGAAGCGGGCGTAACTGTTGTCTCCAGCTACCCCGGAACTCCCAGCACGGAGATTACTGAATTTGCGTCTACATACCCTGAGGACGTAATGCACACAGAATGGGCGCCCAACGAAAAGGTTGCCTGTGAAACTGCAGTAGGTGCCGCAATTGCAGGCGCGCGTTCCTTCACAGCTATGAAGCACGTTGGTCTTAACGTAGCAGCTGACCCGCTTTTCACTGCGTCATACACAGGCGTTAACGGCGGTCTTGTTATCGCCGTTGCCGACGACCCAGGCATGCATTCTTCCCAGAATGAGCAGGACTCCCGTCACTATGCGGTTTCTGCAAAG
>JAFUNV010000146.1 GCA_017472865.1 Ruminiclostridium sp.
TTCCGTGCCTGCGGCACGGAACTGCGCGCCTTCGGCGAGCCCTTACAACCAATCTGTAAAAGGACTTAATCTATGGAAACCGAAAAATTCGACCTGTTCGGGCTTACGCTGAATGTCAGCACCGACCACCGCTTCGGCACGGACGCAATCCTGCTGGCGCGGTTCGCAAAGCCCTCAAAAAAGGACATAGTCTGCGACCTGTGTACGGGGTGCGGAATTATCCCCATGCTCTTTGAGGCCTGGGGCAACTGCCCGAAAAAAAGCTACGGCGTTGAAATCCAGGAGGAAGCGGCGGAGCTTTTCAGAAAAACCGTGGAGGAAAATAACCTCGGGGAAAAAATCTTCCCCGTAAAGGCCGACCTTACGGTAAAGGAGGAGCTTTTACAAATCCCCCGTGAGAGCGTGGATATGGTGACGGTTAATCCGCCCTATTTTAAAACAGGCGCAGGAGAAGAGCGCCTTTCCCCTGCCCAGGCGGCGGCAAGGCATGAAATACTCTGCAACTTAGAGCAGGTCATTAAGGCGGCGGCTATGCTTCTGAAGTACGGCGGAAGCCTTAAAATATGCCATATACCCGAGCGGCTCACGGATCTGCTTTGCCTTATGCGGCAGTACGGAATAGAGCCGAAAATAATCCGCTTCGCCCACAATAAGCCCGAGGGCAAGCCCTATCTGGTGCTGGTAAGCGGCAGAAAGGGCGGAAAATCAGGGGTGGTCGTAGAAGAACCCATGATAGTCGGCGATGTAAATAAAGAGCTTTTCGGTCAGGAGAATTGATATAATGCGGCTTACAGTTACAAACGAACAGATGAAAAAAGCGGAGATAAACGCCGATAAGAACGGCGTGCCCTTTCTCCAGCTCATGAAAAATGCGGGCGACGCCTGCTTCAGCCGTATAAACAGCATCATGAACGGCGTAAAGGACAAGAACGTGGTAATCCTCGCAGGCAGAGGCAACAACGGCGGCGACGGAATCGTGCTTACCGACCTTATGCTTGAAGCGGGCGCAAATGCAATACTTATCTTCGCGCAGGATTTGCCCAAAACCGAGACCGCGCGTCTCTGCTATTCAATCTACGAAACAGGGCTTAACTCCTGTATCTACGCCCACCAGAAGGAAAATGTGAAAAAGGTGCTGGAAAACTGCGAAATCGTGGTGGACTGCGTATTCGGCACAGGCTTTCACGGTGAGCTTGAAGAAAGCCTGCGTGACCTGTTCCGCTTTATAAACGAGTGCTGTCCTGCTACGAAATTTTCCGTGGACGTACCCAGCGGCTGTAACAGCGACACGGGCGAAATCGCCGCCGACGCTTTCAAGCCCGATTTCACTATCACGCTGGGCGCTGTCAAGAAGGGGCTTTATTCTCACCCCTGCTTCGAGCACTGCGGCGTAATGCTGCTGGCGGATATCGGAATAGAGCAGAGCTGCTACGACGGCTGTGAGGCTGTCCTCACCGACGAAATCATACTTGAATTTATCCCCAAGCGCCCCGCCGTTTCCCACAAGGGCACCTACGGCAGGCTTCTGAACCTTGCAGGCAGCGGAAGATACACGGGCGCGGCGCTCCTGTCCACCGACGCGGCGCTTAAAATGGGTACGGGGCTGTGCACTCTGGCTACGCCCATGCGTGTAGTCAACGCCATAGCCGCGGCTGTCCCCGAAACTACCTTCCTCCCCCTGTCCCACGACAAAAACGGCTTTATTGACCGTGAGGGGTTAGAGGAGCTTAAAGCCTTCATTTCTGAAAATAAATTCACCGCAATAGCGGCAGGCTGTGGGCTGGGCAAGTCGGAAATTGTCGCTGAAGCGGTGGAATTTATCATAAAAAATGCGGATTGTCCCGTAATTCTGGACGCCGATGGTCTTAATTCCATTTCTTCGAATATAAATATTCTGAAGGAAAATAAGAAGGGCGTTGTAATTACACCTCACCCTGCGGAATTTGCACGGCTTACGGGCAGGACGGTTGAAGAGATACAGCGTGACCGTATCACCCTCGCCAAGGACTTTGCGGCGGAGTATAATACCGTCACCGTCCTTAAAGGCACCAACACCGTTATTGCCGCACCCAAGGGTGAATGCTTCGTCAACACCACGGGTAACGCAGGTCTCGCCAAGGGCGGAAGCGGCGATGTGCTTACGGGTATAATCGCTTCGCTTATGGCGCAGGGTGCGGATTTATTCTACGGCACGGCGCTGGGCGTCTATCTCCACGGACAGGCGGCTGACAGGCTCAGGACGGAGAAACAGCTTTTCGGAATCATGCCGAGAGATATCATGGACGCGGTAACGAAGCTGAATAATTCAGGTAAGAGTGAAAAGTGAAGAGTGAAGAATTATGGTGTGCGCTTCGCGCACGTATTTTAAATCATCGCCCGAGGCACACCGCAATCATTCATCATTCATCAATAAAACGCTTTCATATTTTTCTTCAGAATCATCGAAAGGAAGAAAATTATGAAGCGTTTTATTTTTTGTTCAGCCCTCAGCGGGCTTATATGTATTTCAGGCTGTTCGGCTGGGCTCCCCTCGCCCTCGCCCGATATCGACAAGCCCTTTACCGCAGAGGTAAAAATCAAAGCGGGCAGTGAGCTTGTTTCGGGGAATGTCACCCGCACCGCCGAAAACTGCTGGGAGCTTACCTTTACCGAGCCTTTCGCCCTTGAAGGACTTACGGCAACCCTTGACGAGAACGGCACAAGCTACGAAATGGGCGGCTTTGAGGCGGCGGCGGATATCTCGGAGGAAACCGCGTCAATGCTCAGACTTTTAGCGGAAGGCTACGACTCTGCCGCAAAGAACGGCACTTTCAGCGAAAACACCTTTACAGCCACAACAGAACACGGGAGCTGTACCCTTGCCCTTGGCGAAAACAATGCTCCCTCGGTTATGCGCATGGGTGAAGCGAATTTCTACGCTGAGCTTTCGGAATGGACGGAATGCGAGCCCACCGTAACGGCTGAGGAAGATGATTTTGTGGTGGAATGAGAATGCTTCTTCAGGTAAGAGGTAAAAGGTAAGAGTGAAGAACTGAGGTATCGCCTTACGGCGATAATTTAAAAATCCGTGCGCGAAGCGCACACCGTAACTCTTCACTCTTCACTCTTACTTTTCTGCCGCTCTTACCTAAAAAATATTCACCGCCCTTATCTCCTCCTTTGAGCGGTAAAGGCGGATAAGCTCGTGCGCCGCCTTGCACTCCACCAGCACCTCGGGGTTTTCGTCGGCGGCAAAAGCGTCTATCCGTGCGATAATCTGGGTCATCTCCATGATATGGTCCTTGTCAAAAATAAAAATATAACTGTCGCAGAAGCCCAGCCACTCCCTTGTAAGGGAGGCGCTGAGGCTTTTTGTCATGTCGAAATCACCCTCGCCGAAGCTTACGGAGATTTCATCAATTGCCCTTTCGGTCTTGTCCATGGCGTTGTCGGTGTAGGCGTAGCTCACTATGCCGAGAATTATCAGAAGCACCATTATGCAGGCGCAGATTATTATACGTTTCATTCCTGTTCCTCCCTGTACTTGTCCTTTAAAACCAGCGTATAGCTCCCGTCGCCCTTTGCTGTAAGCAGAAAAATCTGCGGAAGGGCGGCGTTTCTTTTTCTGAGTATCTCATGAAGCCACCTTTCGCCCAACCCCGCCTTTGTAAGCTCCTCGGAAAGCAGTAATCCGTCCTTTACGATAACCGCAGGCGGGTCGGTCTTTCCGTCCTCCTTGCGGAAGAAATTTATCTTCCCAGTGGTTTCGACGATTGCATATCTGACCTCGTTTATGTCAAAAATATCCGCGTCACGCATTGATTCAAGCACATCGTCTATGGTATAGCGGAGGTTGCGCATTTCCTTCTGGTTGAACTTCCCGTCGGAGATAATGACCTTGGGACTGCCCGTAACAAGGCGGCGGAAACGGGGGCTTTTCAGCATAACTCCCGACATAAGTACGTCAATGCATACTATCATCAGTATGGGCACCGCCCCTAAAATCATGGGCATTGACGGCTCTTCAAGGGAGAGGGTGGCGATATTGGAGATAAGCATTGTGGTTACCAGCTCGCTGGGCTGTAGCTCGCCCAGCTGTTTCTTGCCCATTATGCGCAGGGCGAAAATAACCAGCGCATAAAGAACCACCGAACGTATTATTACGATTACCATTTTTTCACCTCGTTTTTCTGTTCACAATTTATTTTTCCGAAAAAGTATGTTTTTATGCAAAATGGAAAGAATGAGATTGTAGTTGGTATATTTCATTTATTTTTTGCGCCATGTCGGTGCAGATTTCCGCGCCTGCGGCGCGGAACGTCAGGGGCTGCGCCCCCGACACCCCCACGGCGGCTCCGCCGCCTGTTTCCGTGCCTGCGGCACGGAATTGCGCGCCATCGGCGCGCCCCTGCATTCCACGTTTTAAAACGAAATATAAAAAAGGACTTTCTATGGAAAAAAATCTTGAAAAAAACACCGTTAATATCCGTTCGCTCATGAAAAATACGGGCGACCTTACCATAAAATACGCAAAAGCGGGGCAGGTGCCCCTTTGCATAATGTTCTGCGAGGGTCAGATAAACATAAACCAGATGGCAAACCTGGTCTACCACCCCGTAAACTCCATAGGCAACAAAACTCCCCTACCGCCCTCTGACGTCATGGACAAAATAAGGGGCGAGCTTCTCCTTGCAGGCGAGCAGATGACCGTAAGCGATTACGACAGCCTCACCATGATGGTAATGAGCGGCTTTACCGTTATTCTCGTGGACGGGATAGATTACGGAATTGCCATAGGTATGCACGGCTTTGAGCGCCGCTCGGTGAAGGAACCCTCCACCCAGCTCAATATACGCGGCTCCCGTGAGGGCTTTGTCGAGGCAATACGTATAAACGTCTCAATGCTCCGCCGACGGGTGAAATCCACCTCCCTTGTGCTGAAATACAGCAAAACAGGCAAGCTCTCGGGAACGGACGTATGCCTTTGCTATATAGACGGCCGAGCCGATAAGACTATGGTAAAGGAAATCGAGGACAGGCTTTCGGAAATCCCACTGGATATGGTGCTTGAGGGCGGATTTATCCAGCCCTTTCTGGAAGAAAAGGGGAATGTAATCTTCTCCGAGGCAGGAATTACCGAGCGCCCCGATGTCCTCGCCGCAAAGCTTTCAGAGGGACGGGTGGGAATCTTCGTGGACGGCACGCCCTTCGCGCTGGTACTGCCGAGGCTGTTTACCGAGAATTTCCAGACCATGGACGATTACACCCAGAAGCCCGTCTACTCCTCAATCATGCGTATCCTGCGGTATGTCGCCTTTGTGGCGAGCGTACTGCTCCCGGGCTTCTACGTGGCTATTGCAAATTTCAACCCCGAGCTTATCCCCGATTCACTGCTCTTAAACCTCGCTTCCTCAATCAGCATCACCCCCTACAACCTCATGACCGAGTGCCTTATTGTCCATATTTTTTATGAAATCCTCCGTGAAGCGGGACTGCGTATGCCTGCGGATTTAGGCCACGCCGTAAGCATAGTGGGCGGTATCGTAATCGGCGATATTCTCGTTTCAGCCGGGCTGGTGGGCGCACCCATAATCCTTATAGTCGCCCTGTCGGCAATAACCGCCTTTGTAGTGCCCGACCTGTACGCACCTATGGTGGTTATGCGCTTTTCCTTCATTCTTGCAGGCGGAACAATGGGGCTTTTCGGCATAACCATGCTGGGGCTTGTGTACCTGTACAAAATCTGCTCCATGGATTCATACAACGTTCCCTTTACCTCGCCCGTGTCGCCCTTCTCCCTTAAAGCAATGCGGGATACGTTTATCAGAGCGCCGTGGAGAGAGCTGACAAAAAACAGGTAAGACAGTTTTTCGTCAATTATTACAGCGCCTTCGGCGCGCCTCACTACCGAAAGGAGTTTTCTATGACCAGAAGCAGAATCGGCTGGGGACAGACCGCCATAGTCCTTGCCTTGGCACGGATTTTCTCCGAGGCGGCGAATTTCCCCTCGGACGATATCAATTACGGAATGCAGCGTTTCACGGTAATAGTCCTGTCCTACCTGCTCCTCGGAGTGACCCTTGTGCCGCTGTATATCGCCATGGAAAGAAACGGGGGCGCAGTCTATAAAAGCCGCACAGGGGCGGTTGCGGCAAGCCTTTACCTTATCCTCGCAGGCATAACCACCGCAACACGGCTCCAGTTCTACTCATCAAGCACGGTTTTAAGCGCCGCACCCCCGTGGGTGATTATCCTTTTCGTAAGCCTCGTGTGCTTGTACGGAATTTTCAAGGGCGTGCCTGCGACCCTCAGAACAGGCGTTATCACCGCCGCAGGGTTTCTGGTTCTGCTGATTACGGTAATTATCGGGGTCAGCAGGGAAATCCGCCCCGATTATCTCTACCCCGCCCTTGCGGAAAGACCCTCCGCCCTGCTTACCGAGGTGCTGACCGAGTATTCCAAAAATGCCGAGGCAGTGATTTTCGCTTCCCTCTGCCCCATGATACGTACCCGCCGCAGAAGAAGCCTCCTGCTTGCCCTTGGGCTGAGCCTTGCCGCACTGCTCCTTATGACCTTCCTCTACAACACCGTGCTGGGCGAATACCTGAATGTTACAAACTTCCCCTTCTATGCTCTTTCCTCTTTGTCGGATATTTCCGTCCTGCAAAGACTGGACGGCATAGACGTTACGGTGTGGACAATGACCGCCGTTATAAAGCTGACCCTTATCATGCTTTCGGTGTATGTTCTTGCGGAAAATGCCTTCAATAGCCGTAAAACGGCGTATATCTCCGCCTGCTCCGCTCTGGGAATAACCACCCTCGCCGCCTTTTTCTTCAGCGTTAATACAAACGATTTTCTTCGGTTTTCCGCCGTAATGGAAACGGGAATACCCCTCGCCGTCGCCGCCGCGGCAGTGCCGCTTTCGGAGCTTATAATTTCAGGCAAAAGGAGTCATAATGAAAAAATTATCAAAAGCAGTTAAAATCCTCGCAATAGCCGCCGCCCTGTCCTTTGCCTGCGGGTGCATACCCCACACTGAGCTTGACGACCAGGGCATAGCTACCGCAGTGGGGATAGATTTCTCCGACGGTGAATATGAAGTCACCGTCCAGTATTTCAACATGGAAGGCATGGGCGGAAATGCGCCCGTTGACCCTACAAAAAGCAATGTCATCAACGTAAGCGGAAAGGGCGACAGCGTGAGCGTTGCCCTTGAAAGCGCCTCGGCAAAGTGCGGCAGAAGCTTCATGTACGGAATTACCACCCTTATCGTCCTCGGCAGAGAGGCGGCGGAGCAGGATATCCTCAAAACCCTGAGCTTTGCGGAATCCTACTATGAGAGTAACCCCTCAGTGCTGGTTGCGGCGGCAGAGGAAAAGGCGGCGGATATACTTGGCGTGAAATTCAAGGAGGGCATGGTTTCGGTGGAGCGCCTTGAAAAGCTCATACGCAATGCGGAAGAAAAGGGGCTCTGCTCCGCCGTTACGGTAATTGACCTCCTTGCTGACCAGCACCGTCCTTTCGCCGCAACCGCCCTGCCCGTCCTTAAAACCGCCGATACAGGCAGTGACGCCAGCGATGACGGCAAGGACGTGCTTATTTCGGGAGGAATGCTCATAGCCGACCGAAAAAACGCAGGTGAGCTTACCCTGTCCGACCTGTCAGCCCTTCAGCTTTTAAACCCAGACCCCGTTAATACCGCCGTAAGTGCGGACATGGACGGGGAAAAGGTAAACGTCACGGTCTATGATATCAGCACGGATATTGACCATGACTTTGAAGAAGGCAGACTTGTCCTTGATATTGATATCCGTGCCAACGGCAGATACACCGACAGCCAGCTTGAAAACAAGGACGCTTCCTTCAGCGAGGCGGTGGAAAAGGTCTGCGGCGGTATCCTGAAAGAAAGGGTGACTGAGGCCGTGCGTAATACGGTTTTCCGATACGGCTGCGACCCCATGCGGCTCAAATATATCATAGCCTCTGATAATTACCATGACTGGCTTGCGGTCAGAAACGATTTCGGCGGTTATCTCAGGAATGCCAAGGTGCAGGTGGAGTGCGATATTGATATCGACCGCTTCGGGATAGTGCACTGAGGGTTAAGTTTTCAGCCTTTTCCCGTATCGCTCGTATGCCTTCTGTGAAAACATTTCAGCAGTGAAGCTTGCCGTATCGGAAGGAGAAGAAAAATTATTTTCTTCGCGCGCGCTTATTATATTATTATATTTTTTATTTTTTTTGTTATTTTTCAATTTGTCCCACTTCTGTCCCACTTGTGTCCCGCTTACCGTCCCGCTTGTGTCCCGTTCCTGTCCCGATACAGGCTCTGAAGAGGCGTAGCTTTCATAGTTTTTAAGGGTCAGAATTGTGTGGTTTCCCACTCGCTCGCGTATTATATCCTCAGACTTTTCAAGGCGCACGAGAATACGTCCCAACGCCGACTTGGACATATTGAGTTCTTCCGCCAGCTTTCGCACAGTGATGACTCTCTGTCCGCGTTTCACAAGTGTCCCGCGCCACCTGCTCTCCTCATAGTTTGCCGTAAGCAGCAGGTGGAGAAAAATGCTCTTTGTGCGCTCGTCGTCGTACCACTGCCATTTCATGAAGCTCCTGTTCAGTGTGATAAAGCCGTTTGTAATCATTTTTTAATTTCCTTTCCCGTGTGTTTTCTATAAAAACAAAAAGGCGGAGAAATCCGCCTTCAGCAATATAATCTTACCACACCACCCGATGACAAACAATGACATTTTCGTGACATGGAATGACAAAATAATCGCCTTAAGGAGATACCTCAGTTCTTCACTCTTATCTTTTACCTCTTACTTTTTATACGAACCTTTACCGCCTTGAGGGCGGTTTTGTCATTTTTCGGATAATTTTCACAAATCCACTACACAATATTAGTGAATTTTGCCGTTGCAAAAAAGTTACATTTGGAGTATATTAAGAGGGTACGCTTTGAGAGCGTATTTATATAAATAGGTATAAGAAAGGAGCAATCCTGTGAATACAAATGTGGTTCAGACCATAATCGAAATGGACAAGTCGGCGAGAGCAAAGGTCGGCGAAGCACGTCAGCGTGCGGAGCAGATAAAGGCAGACGCAAAAAAGCGCTGTGACGAGCTTATCCGCAAGGACAAGGAGCAGACCGACAGTGAAGCCGGACGTATCTGCGATGAGATAAAGGAAAAATCCGACAGGGAGATTGCCGCCGCCGTAAGCGAAGCGGACGAAAAATGCCGCCGCCTTGAAGAAGCCATGAAAAACGGCGCGGAGGAAAGACTTGACGCCGCCGTTGAGCGTATTTTCGGAGGCTTAGTGTAATGGGCGGAAGCGTAGTAGCCGCAAAGGCGAAGGCGGTATTCGGCACTTATCTGAAAAAGGCGGATTATGATAACCTTATCCAGCGTGGTTCAATAAGCGCCGTGGTGGCCTATTTAAAGACAACCCCCCGTTATGCTCCCGTTTTCGGCGAGGTTGACGAAAACACTATCCACCGAGGCACGGTGGAGGAGCTTTTAAGCGAGCATATCTTCCGCCGCTATGTGCGTATGAAGAAGTTTGCCTCTGGCGACAAAAGGGGTATTCTGGATTTCTACGTGCGCAAGACTGAAACGGAGCAGGTCATAAAGCTTATTGCCGCTGTTGCCACAGGCACTCAGCAGAGCTTTTACCTGTCCATGCCCGCACATATAATGGATTACCTCAGCTTTGACCCCGAAGAGGCGGCGCACTGCAAGGATTTCAAGGAGCTTGCGGCAGTTTTTGAAAAAAACAAGCTGTATAAGCCCCTTATCCCCTATCTGAGCGTTGAAAACCCCGATGTAAACAAGTGCATCACCGTTGTCAACAGCTGTTATCTCAGCTGGGCGTTCAGGGCTATCGACAGCGAGTTCAGGGGCAAGAAGCGCGACACTCTCAAACAGTTTCTGCTGAAAAAGACCGACACAGATAACGTGCTGCTCTGTTACAGGCTGAAAAAATTCTTCGACGAGGACGAACAGCGCATAAAGGAGCTTATGCTACCCTACCACTACCGCGTAAAGCCTGCGGATATTGACACTGCGCTGAAAAGTCAGAACCCCACGGCGGCGCTGATTGACCTTATGTCGGAAAAATGCGTCCATAAATCCGTGGAGATTGACGAAAGCTTCCCCGAGCTGGGAGCCATGCAGTCCGATTACCGCTTCTTCCGCCATCGTCTCGCCCTTACAGGCGACGAAACGGAGGCTATCTTCTCCCTGCTGGTAATTGCGGACAACGAGCGCACTAATCTCCAGAAAATAATCGAGGGCATACGCTACGGCGAAAGCCCCTCGGAAATAGAAAAACTCTTAGTAATTTAACAGTAAAAACAGAAAAACTTTTAGTAATTTAACAGTAAAGGAATGGTGTAAATGGCCATAGAAAAACTTACGCCCGTAAACGTAGAGGGCCCCGTAAGAAAGGTCAATAAGACCCTCGTGCGGTGCTGTGAAAGCGGATATTTCCACATGAGCCCGCCCCCCGACGTCTCAGGCGCACATCTTGAAGCGAAAAGCCTCAGGGACAAGGGACAGTACGAGCGTGCAATAAAGCGATGCCGCCTGCTGGCTGAGCAGCTTGGCATAACCCTTGATGAAAATGCGTCCTACGACCATATCGAGTATAACGTAAGCGCGGATTTCAGAAAATATCTTGATGAAGTAAACGAAGAAGCGGCGGAGCTTTTCGAGGAAAAGCGTGAGCTTGAAGTCTCCATAAAGGACCACGGCGCTATCTATAATAACTTAGGTCAGCTCAGCGGCTTCAATGCCGATTTCGGCGAGCTTTTCGCCTGCGAGTATATAAAAATACGCTTCGGACGTATTCCTCTCAGCAGTATCAGAAAGCTGGACTATTATTCCGAGCGTCCCTATTTCTTCTTTCAGTTCAAGAGCGAAAAGGAGCAGGCATGGTGTCTGTACCTTGCCCCGAAAAATCACAGCAAGGAGGCGGATTACCTCTTCAACTCCTTAGGCTTCACCCGTGTGCGTATTCCCGAATATCTGGACGGCAGCAGCTCCGAAGCCAGCAGCCTGCTTTTAGCTACCATAAAGACGGAAACGGAAAAGCTTGAACATCTCGAAGAGAAGATAAAGGAGCTTGGCGACAGCGAAAAGGCAAAGCTCTCCGCAGTGTATGCAAAGCTCATCGCCCTTGACAACAGCTACGAGCTCCGCTCAAACGTGCTTGTCATGGATAACCGCTTCCACTTCTCGGGTTATATTCCCTCAAGAAAGGAAAAGCAGTTCAAGGCGCTTCTTGAACAGTCGGAGGACGTAGAAGTTACCTCCGTACCCTCAAACGACAAGGAAGCTCCCGTAAAGCTCAGAAACAACCGCCTCTTCCGTCCCTTTGAAATGTTCGTGAAGATGTACGGTCTCCCTGCCGCCGACGGTATGGACCCCACCCCCGTTGTGGCAATTACCTATATGCTGGTATACGGAATAATGTTCGGCGATTTGGGTCAGGGATTATGTATCTTCCTGCTGGGTCTGCTGATGACAAAGTTCACGAAGGTTGCCTTAGCACCCATCATGACACGTATCGGTCTTTCCAGCGCACTCTTCGGCGTGCTTTACGGCTCGGTTTTCGGTAATGAGCATATCATAACGCCCTTTTTCCATGTTCCGGAAATCTACACCCTTTTAGGCTATGAAGAAGCCCCCGAAAATATCTTCAGTATCTCCGCGGTACTGCTTATAGCGGCGCTTCTCATAGGCGTATGCCTTGTGGTGCTGTCCATGATTCTGAACATGATAATCTGCATAAAGACCCGTGATATGGAAAACGGACTTTTCGGCGCAAGCGGTCTTACGGGCTTTATCTTCTACGTTGCCCTTATCTTAGGCGTAGGCGGCAGCTTCATAGGCTTAGAGCTTATGAGCCCCGTATATATTGCAGTGTTCATAGTGCTGCCGCTTCTGGCAATGTTCTTTAAAGAGCCCATTCTCCACCTGCTTCACGCAGAGCGCGTCAAAAACGGCGGAAAGGGCAATATCGACACGGGACTCAAAAAGAAGCTGGATAAGGTGCTTTCCGAAAAGGAAGGCGGAAAAGCCAGGGCGTCCGTGGGCACGTTCATTATCGAAGGCTTCATCGAGCTTTTTGAAACCTGCCTGTCCTACCTTACCAACACAATGTCCTTCTTACGTATCGGCGGCTTTATTCTGAGCCACGCAGGCCTTATGCTTGTAGTAAACGTACTTGCAGGACTTACCGACGGCGGTGTTGCCTATATACTGGTACAGGTTCTCGGAAACGCCTTTGTTACAGGCGTTGAGGGCTTCCTCGTGGGTATTCAGGTGCTTCGTCTGGAGTTCTACGAGCTGTTCAGCCGTTTCTTCAAGGGCGGCGGTACACCCTTCAACCCCGTAACTATCGGTAAAAAGGCGGCGTAAGCCTTTAATGAATAATGAAAAATGAATGATTGTGGTACGCCCTTCGGGCGTAGATTTTAAAAAATGGCTTTAAAAAGGCACAAACAAAGAATGTTTATTTAAAATCCATCGGCGAAGCCGATACCGTCATCGTTCATTATTAATCATTAATCTTTCATCAAAACAATATTTTCGGAGGAACAAAAAATGTTATTATTTATCTTACCCTTAATCGCAGTTGCACTTATTATTATCCCCCTTGTTTCCGCTATCAGAAAGCAGAAGCTTGGTCTTGAAATCAACCGTAAAAAGACTATCCTCATGAACAGCGGTACATTCATGGGCGTAATGCTCCTTATGACCGTACTTATGCCTGTAATCGCAGGTGCTGAAAGCGCAGACGCAGCCGCTGTGGCTGCCGCAGGCGCAACTATCGGCGACGGACTTAAATACCTCGCCGCCGCACTTTCCACAGGTGCCGCTACTATCGGTACAGGTATCGCCGTAGGTACAGCCGCTTCCGCCGCTATCGGCGCTACAAGCGAGGACGAAAAGAACTTTACAAAGTCCCTTATCTTCGTAGCCCTCGGTGAAGGTGTTGCTATTTACGGTCTTTTAATCTCCATTCTTATTCTTTTCAGCTAATCAGACAAAGGATTTTTAGCTATGAAATGCTTTCTTATAAGTGATAATATTGATACTCAGATGGGAATGAAGCTTGCGGGAATAGACGGCGTTGTTGTCCATGAGCGTGACGAGGTGCTTTGCGCCCTCAGAAATGCCATGAGCGACAAGGATACGGCGGTGGTGCTTATTACAAAGAAGCTTACCGACCTGTGCCGTACCGAAATCTACGATTTCAAGCTGAACGTAAGTCAGCCCCTTATTGTGGAAATCCCCGACCGACACGGCGACTCACACATCTCCGACACCATAAGCAGTTATGTAAGCGAGGCCGTGGGTCTGAAGCTCTGACGAAAGGATATATTATGAAAGAAAATCAGGCGAAGCTCAACCTGCTTCGCGAGGAAATAGAAAACTGCTCCGAAAAGGAAGCGGCGGCGCTGGTTGAGGCGGCAGAAAAGTCCGCTGAGGAAACCGTAGCCGCCCTTGAAAAGGAGCTTTCAGCAAAGCGCGGCGGCAATATCCGCCGTATAACCGAGGATTTCAGAACCGCCGAAAGAAAGCGTGTTTCCGAAACCTGCTTCAGGGAGAACAGGCGCGTCCTGCTCCGCAGAAACGAGCTTACGGAGGAATTTTTCTCCGCTGTAAAGGAAAAGCTCGTGACCCTTACGGAAACTCCCCGCTACACCGCATACCTCAGCACTTCGGCGGAGAGAGCGGAAAAGGAAATGCCCCTCGATGAAAAAACAAAGGTGCTTTGCAGAGAATGTGATACAGCCGCCCTCGTTACTGTTCTTAAAGATAAGAACTGCACCCTTGAAGCGGTAAAGAACATAGAAATCGGCGGTATTATGGTAAGCTGTCCCGAAAAGGGAATAATCCTCGACCTTACTCTTGATTCCGCCCTTGAAGCGGAGCGTGAAGGCTTCTCCGCCTTAAAGGAAATGCAGCTCTGAGAGCATGAAAGGAGTGTTCGGATTGAATACTGTACACGCTATAAACGGACCTGTCATAAAGCTGCTCCGCACTAAGGATTTCGCCATGCGTGAAATGGTCTATGTAGGCGAAAAGAAGCTTATCGGCGAGGTTATCGGCGTAAACGACGAATATACAATAATCCAGGTGTACGAAAACACCGCAGGCCTTAAAATCGGCGAGATTGTGGAAGGTACGGGCGGCCCTATGTGCGTAACCTTAGGCCCCGGCATAATCTCCGATATCTTTGACGGTATCGCGCGCCCCTTAAAGGCTATGACAAAGACCGACGGCGCCTTCGTAACCGAGGGCAGCAGCATACCCACCGTGGATATGTCAAGGGAATTTGACGTAACCGTAACGGTTAAAAAAGGTGATATATTAAAGGGCGGCATGGTTTTTGCAACCTGCCCCGAAAGCCCCGTTATCGTCAACAAGGCTATGATTATGCCCACTATTGATGAGTGCGAGGTTATCTGGACTGCCGAAAACGGCAAGTACCACCCCGATGACACAATCATTAAAATCAGACACAAGGGCGAGGAAATCTCCTTCGACCTGTGCCAGAAATGGCCTATACGTACCCCCCGCCCTGTAAAGAACCGTATCCCGATTAATACGCCCCTTTTAACAGGTCAGCGTGTCCTTGATACTATCGCGCCTATCGCAAAGGGCGGTACAGCGGCAATCCCCGGCGGCTTCGGCACAGGTAAGACCATGACCCAGCACCAGATTGCAAAGTGGTGCGACGCGGATATTATCGTATATATCGGCTGCGGCGAGCGAGGTAACGAAATGACCCAGGTTCTTGAGGAATTCGGCGAACTTATCGACCCCAAGACGGGCAACCACCTCACCGACCGTACGGTGCTTATCGCAAATACCTCAAATATGCCTGTTGCGGCACGTGAAGCCTCAATCTATACGGGTATCACAATTGCTGAGTATTACCGCGACATGGGCTATGATATCGCAATAATGGCGGATTCTACCTCACGCTGGGCGGAAGCTCTCCGTGAGATTTCGGGACGACTTGAAGAAATGCCTGCGGAAGAAGGCTTCCCCGCTTATCTACCCTCACGACTTTCCGAGTTCTACGAAAGAGCCGCAAACGCAATAACTCTTTCGGGCGAAAGAGGAAGCGTAACAATTATCGGTGCGGTTTCTCCCCAGGGTTCGGACTTCTCCGAGCCTGTAACCCAGAACACAAAGCGTTTCGTGCGCTGTTTCCTCGCTCTCGACAAGTCCCTTGCTTATGCAAGACATTACCCCGCTATAAACTGGATTACCAGCTACTCCGAGTACGTGGACGACTTTGAGGAATACTACCGTGAAAACGTAGGCGAGGACTTTTTAAGCTGCCGCCGTGAGATAAATAATCTCCTGCTGGAAGAAAATAAGCTTATGGAAATTGTAAAGCTTATCGGCGCGGACGTACTGCCCGACGACCAGAAGCTTGTAATCGAAACCGCAAGGCTTATCCGCGTAGGCTTTTTACAGCAGAACGCCTTCCACAAGGACGATACCTACGTGCCTTTAAGCAAGCAGCTTTTGATGATGAAGGCTATTTTAAAGCTCTATAAGAAATCCCTTGAAAGAATTTCCGCAGGAAAGACCTTCCGTGCCGTTTCTGAAACAGGGCTTTTCGATAAGCTTGTAAAGATGAAATATGATATTCCTAATGACAAGCCGCAGATGTTCGCTGAGTATGAAAGAGAAATTGAAACAGCCCTCAGTGCGGTCTGATGAAAGGAAATTTTGACTATGAAAATTCAGTATTCGGGTCTTACAGATATTAACGGCCCTCTGGTCTGTCTTGAAGGCGTAAGCGGCGTAGCCTATGACGAAATCGCCACCTTACAGCTTGACGACGGCTCAAAAAGACTGGGACGAGTTGTACAGATGGAGGGCGACAGGGTAATCCTTCAGGTATTTGAGGGCACTTCGGGTCTTTCCCTTGAAAATACCAGAACCACCTTCCACGGAAAGCCCCTCGAACTGCCCCTCAGCAAGGAAATGCTGGGTCGTGTGTTCAACGGCGCAGGTAAGCCTGCCGACGGACTTGGTCCCGTTTTCGCCGAAAAGACGGGCGACATAAACGGCCGTGCCTTAAACCCCGTGGCACGTACCTACCCCAGAAACTATATCCATACAGGTATTTCTTCAATCGACTGCCTTATGACCCTTATCCGTGGTCAGAAGCTGCCTATCTTCTCGGGCTCAGGTCTTTCCCACAATAAGCTTGCGGTGCAGATAGTAAAGCAGGCGCAGATTGCCGAGGAGAACGGACAGGAATTTGCCGTGGTCTTTGCGGCTATGGGCGTTCAGAACGACGTTGCCGATTACTTCCGCCGCTCCTTTGAGCAGGCAGGCGCAAGCGACAGAGTTGTAATGTTCCTTAACCTCTCCAACGACCCCATTATCGAGCGTATCCTGACACCACGCTGTGCGCTTACGGCGGCGGAATACTTGGCCTTTGAAAAGAATATGCATATCCTCGTAATCATGACGGATATCACCTCCTACTGTGAGGCGCTCCGTGAGTTCTCCTCCTCCAAGGGTGAAATCCCCGGACGTAAGGGCTACCCCGGTTATCTTTACTCCGACCTTGCTTCCATGTACGAGCGTGCAGGCGTAATCGAGGGCAGCAGCGGCTCTGTTACACAGATTCCGATTTTAACCATGCCCAATGACGATATCACCCACCCTATCCCCGACCTTACGGCGTATATTACCGAGGGTCAGATAGTTTTCGACCGCGAGCTTGATTCCACGGGTATCTACCCGGGACTTTCAGTGCTGCTGTCCCTGTCCCGTCTTATGAAGGACGGTATCGGCGCAGAGTACACCAGAGCCGACCACAGCGACGTTGCCAACCAGCTTTTCGCCGCTTATGCGAAGGTGCAGGACGCACGTTCATTAGCGTCGGTTATCGGCGAGGACGAGCTTTCGGAAATTGACAAGAAGTATATGAAATTCGGCAGCGAGTTTGAAAAGCGCTTCTTAAATCAGGGCTTTGACGAGAACAGAAGCATGGACGTTAC
Organism: Ruminiclostridium sp.; assembly: GCA_017472865.1. Taxonomy (GTDB): domain Bacteria; phylum Bacillota; class Clostridia; order Oscillospirales; family Ruminococcaceae; genus Ruminiclostridium_E. The sequence continues at coordinate 17,030 of JAFUNV010000146.1, forward strand.
ACTTGAACTTGCGTGGGATTTACTTTCCATGCTGCCGAAGAGCGAGCTTGACCGTATGGATTCGGCACTTATTGAAGAGCATTACAGAAGTTAACGGAGGAAACCAATGGCACAGCAGGTTTTTGCCACAAAGGGTAATTTAATAAACGCGCGCCGTTCCTTGAAGCAGGCACAGCTGGGCTATGAGCTTATGGACAGGAAGCGTAATATCCTTATCCGCGAGATGGTGAGCCTTTCGGACGCAGCGGCGGAGCTTTCCGCAGGTCTTGAAAGCACCTTCGCCGAGGCTTATTCCGCCCTCAGAACCGCAAATATCGTAGGCGGCGTTATTACCGAAGAGGTAAGGCAGATGCCCGAGGATATGAGCGTTGAGCTGAGCTGCCGCAGCGTAATGGGCGTTGAGCTGCCCACTGTAAGCTGTGAAAAGCAGAAGCCCATGCTCCGTTACAGCCTCAGCGAAACCAACAGCAAGTTCGACCGCGCCTATATTTCCTTCATCAGGGCAAAGGAAATGAGCATACGTCTGGCGGAAATCGAAAACAGCGTTTACCGCCTTTCCGTGGCTATACGAAAGACCCAGAAGCGTGCAAATGCGCTTAAGAATATAATGATTCCTACCTACCGTGAGCAGGTAAGGTTCATCACAAATGCCCTTGAAGAAAAGGAACGTGAGGAATTCTCACGCCAGAAGCTTATTAAGGCAACATTAAAAAAGAACGGCTGATGGCCGTTCTTTTTTTATCAATCTTTCACAAAACCGCCTTGACAATTTTATGAGAAAAGTATAAAATAAAAAGATAGGACAAAACATGGAAGGAATGATTTTTAATGCTGAAAACTCTTCTCGCACGAGTAAGAGAATATAAGCTCCCCTCAATCCTCACACCTCTCTGTATGGTGGGCGAGGTATTCATGGAGGTGCTTATCCCTCTTATAATGGCTTCCCTTATCGACAAGGGCATTAACGGCAACGACGGACAGGGCGACCTTAACCATATCTACATAACCGCAGGTCTGCTTGTGGTCTGCTGTCTGCTTTCACTGCTGGCAGGCTTCGGCGGCGGTAAGTTCGGCGCAATCGCCTCAACGGGCTTTGCAAAGAATTTAAGACGCGATATGTTCCACAAGGTTCAGGAATACTCCTTCGAGAATATCGACAAGTTCTCCACCGCAAGCCTTGTGACCCGCCTTACTTCGGACGTCACCCGCGTTCAGGACGCATATCAGATGATTCTGCGTATCGCGGTGCGCTCGCCCATTACCCTTATCTTCTCGCTTATTATGGCTTTCTCCATCAACGGGAAAATCTCAACGGTTTTCCTTATCGCAATACCGATTTTAGCCGTGGGTCTGCTCCTTATCATGACAAAGGCGCACCCCGTTTTCGAGCGTGTTTTCAAGCGTTATGACAAGCTCAACAGCGTTGTACAGGAAAACGTTTCGGGTATGCGCGTGGTTAAGGCATTCGTCCGCGAGGAACACGAAATTGAAAAGTTCAAGGGCGTTTCAAAGTCCATTTTTGACGATTTCTGCTACGCCGAAAAGGTTCTCGCCTTCAACGGCCCTTTAATGCAGCTCTGCGTTTACGGCGGCATGATTGCTATTTCATGGCTGGGCGCAAAGGCTATCGTTGTGGAAAGCGCACTCACCACAGGCGAGCTTATGAGCCTTATGACCTACGCAATGCAGATTTTAATGAGCCTTATGATGCTCTCAATGATTTTCGTAATGCTCACCATGGCGCGCGCTTCCATGGAGCGTATCTGCGAGGTGCTTGATGAAGAAAGCTCTCTTAAAAACCCCGAAAATCCCATTACCGAGGTTAAAAACGGCGCTGTCCGCTTCAAGGGCGTGTCCTTTGCATACAGAAAAGGCGGAAGCCTCTCACTTACAGATATAAACCTTGATATAAAATCGGGCGAAACCGTGGGTATTATCGGCGGTACAGGCTCTTCAAAATCCACCCTTGTACAGCTTATCCCCCGCCTTTATGACGTAACCGAGGGCTGTGTAGAGGTAGGCGGCTATGACGTAAGAAGCTACGATATTGATTCCCTCAGAAACGAGGTAGCCATGGTGCTTCAGAAGAATGTACTCTTCTCGGGCACTATCAAGGACAATCTCCGCTGGGGCAACGCAGAGGCTACCGATGAAGAGCTCGTAAGAGTATGCAAGCTTGCCTGCGCCGACGAGTTCATTACCTCATTCCCCGACGGCTATGACACATATATCGAGCGCGGCGGTACAAACGTTTCGGGCGGTCAGAAGCAGAGACTCTGTATAGCAAGAGCACTGCTGAAAAAGCCGAAAATACTTATTCTTGACGACTCCACCAGCGCAGTCGATACCGCTACCGACGCGAAAATCCGCAAGGCCTTCCGCGAGGAAATCCCCGAAACCACTAAGTTCATCATCGCTCAGCGTATTTCCTCCGTTCAGGACGCAGATAAGATTATCGTAATAGACGGCGGTAAGATTAACGGCGTGGGAACTCACGAGGAGCTTCTCGCAAGCAACGAAATCTATAAGGAAGTATACTATTCACAGCAGAAGGGAGGAGACGACAATGGCTGATAAAAAGAAACCCGAAGAGCAGAGCGCTCCTATCGCCATGAAGGGCGGCGGAATGCGCGGCGGCCCCAGAGTTGTGGGCAAGGTCGGAAAGCCCGATATGAAAACCGTAAAGCGTCTCCTTTCCTATATCTTCAAGGGCTATAAGGGTCGTTTCTTCTTAGTGCTTGTATGTATTCTCGTAAGCTCCCTTGCAGGCGTTGCAGGCTCGCTGTTTTTAGAAACCCTCATTGATGATTACATAACCCCCCTTATCGGCACCGACGCCCCCGATTTTACTCCCCTTTTAAAGGTGCTGTGCGTAATGGCCTGTATCTATTTTGCGGGTATGATTTCCACCTACCTCACCAACCGCATCATGGTTACAATCTCTCAGGGCGTGCAGAAGAGCATACGCGACGAAATGTTCTCCAATATGCAGTACCTGCCCATAAAGTATTTTGACAGTAACTCCCACGGCGATATCATGTCCCACTACACCAACGATATCGACACCCTCCGCCAGATGCTCTCCCAGAGTATCCCCCAGGCGTTCTCCTCGCTGATTACCATTATTTCCGTGTTTATCACCATGGTCTCCACCAGCCTTTATCTCACAGGCTTCGTTATCCTGTCCATCGTGGGTATGATGGCGGTAACAGGCAAGATTGCAGGCAGAAGCGGAAAGTATTTTGTCGGCCAGCAGAAATCCATTGCCGAGGTAAACGGCTACATTGAGGAAATGATTAACGGTCAGAAGGTCGTAAAGGTGTTCTGCCACGAGGATACCGCAAAGGACGATTTCGATAAGCTCAACGAGGAGCTCTGCTTTAATGCCCGTGAAGCAAACACCGCCGCTAATATCTTAGGCCCTGTCAACAACAACTTAGGCCATCTCCAGTACGGACTTATTGCGGTAATCGGCGGTATTCTCGCCGTAAACGGCATAGGCGGTCTTACCCTCGGCGGAATTGCGGCGTTCTTACAGCTCTCCAAGAGCTTCACAATGCCCATAAATCAGGTCAGCCAGCAGATTAACTATATCGTAATGGCTCTTGCGGGCGCAAAGCGTATATTCGCCCTCATTGACGAAAAGCACGAGGACGACAACGGCTATGTAAGCCTTGTAAATGCAAAGCGCGACCTTAACGGCGAGCTTACCGAGACCCCCGAAAGAACAGGTCTCTGGGCGTGGAAGCACCCCCACGAAACAGGCACAACCACCTACACCGAGCTTAAAGGCGACGTTGTCCTTGATATGGTGGATTTCGGCTACACCGAGGAAAAAATGGTGCTCCACGATATTTCAATCTTCGCTGAGCCCGGTCAGAAGGTTGCCTTTGTAGGCTCTACGGGCGCAGGAAAGACCACAATCACAAATCTTATCAACCGTTTTTACGATATCGCCGACGGAAAGATACGCTACGACGGTATCAATATCAACAAGATTAAAAAGGCGGATTTACGCCGTTCTCTCGGCATGGTTCTTCAAGAGACCTGCCTTTTCACAGGCACGGTTATGGAGAATATCCGCTACGGAAAGCTTGACGCTACGGACGAGGAAGTTTATGCGGCGGCGCGCCTTGCCAACGCAGACGACTTTATCCGCCGCCTGCCCCAGGGCTACGACACAATGCTTACCGAAAACGGCGCACAGCTCTCTCAGGGTCAGCGCCAGCTTATAGCTATCGCCCGCGCGGCAGTTGCCGACCCGCCCGTTATGATTCTGGACGAGGCTACCTCAAGTATCGACACCCGTACCGAGGCTATCGTTTCTAAGGGCATGGACAGCCTCATGAAGGGCAGAACGGTATTCGTAATCGCCCACCGCCTTTCCACAGTACAGAACTCCGATGTTATCATGGTACTTGAAAAGGGACGTATTATCGAGCGCGGCAATCATGATAAGCTTATTGCCGAAAAGGGCAAGTATTATCAGCTCTACACAGGCGCGTTTGAGCTTGACTAAGGCGAACAAAAAAGCACCCGAAAGGGTGCTTTTTTAATTAAGAGGTAAGAAGTAAAAGTGAAGAGTAAAGGTGTTGCCTTCGGCGATTATTTAAAACCGCGCCCCTTGGGCGCACCGTAACTCTTCACTCTTAACTTTTCACTCTTCACTAAAGGACAGCTTTAATCGCTCCCTGTCCGTTTATACAAAAAGCAACCCCCCGAACAAAAGTCCGGGGGGATTTAATATTTCATTGTCAATAGAAAGTAAATCCGTCAATATATATCAGCGAAAATATATTCCAAATCAATGAATCGGGGCAATTATTCACCCTTCTGCTTTGCGAAACATTCGCTGCATAATACAGGTCTGTCCTCACGGGGCTTGAAAGGAACTCTAGCTTCCTGACCGCATTCCGCACAAGTTGCAGTAAACATTTCTCTGTTTCTTGTAGCATTCTTCTTTGCGTCGCGGCATGCCTTGCAACGCTGGGGTTCGTTTGTAAAGCCCTTTTCAGCGTAGAATTCCTGCTCGCCTGCTGTGAATACGAATTCGCTTCCGCAATCCTTGCATACAAGTGTCTTGTCTGTGTACATGTCGATATACCTCGCCAATATATTAAAATTTTAACCGCTGCCGGAGTTGCACCGACTGAACTGCTGCGGTCATATAGAGGAGAGCCATGCTCTCCGTTTAAAGCCATTTTTTAAGCTTCTGCCTTGCACGGGAAAGTGAATTATCCACGGATTTAAAGGGAAGCGAGAGCCTTGCCGCAATCTGCTTGTAGGTGTAGCCCTCCAAATAAAGGCTGAGGACGCTCAGTTCCTTTTTGGAAAGCACCTCTTCAAGCTTTGAATAAAGCTCGCGGTTGCGCTCCTTGATTATAACATAATCTTCAGTAAGGGTAGCGTCGTCGGTAATCTGCTCGAAATCATAGTCGTCAGCCACCTGATAACTGCCGCCCCACTTGATAAGTGCATTTTTCATGCGGTTGGCAATGCAAGTCTCGGCGAAGGTCTGGAATCTGCCGCGCTCCTTGTTATAGGCGCGCACCGCGTCGAGAAGTCCCAGAAATCCCTCCTGAAACAGGTCGTCACGGTCGATGCCTGCGCTCTTGCTGAGCTTAGCCGCCTTTACACGGATAATACGGGAGTAGCGGTAAATAAGCTGGGATATCTCCGTAGTTTCCATAGGTGCGGTATGATTCTGAAGAACCTCTACAAGCTCCTCATCGGTAAAAGCCACGGGACATCACCTCTTTGCCAAAAACCTGGGGTAACTGCCATACCCTAATTATATCACTTAATTTTCACAATGTCAACGCTTTTTTCTCATAATCGACAGTATTTTTTTCTGCCCTCAGAGAAAATATTTCCGCCGTTACAGTCGATAGCCACCGTAAGCGGGAAATCCTCGATATAAAGCCTCTTGACGCTTTCACAGCCTAAATCCTCGAAAGCGATAACCTCACAGCTCTTTATGCATTTGCAGGCAAGTGCGCCTGCGCCGCCGATAGCGCAGAAGTAAACCGCCTTATTGCGGATAATTGCGTCAATAACCGCCTGATTGCGCTCGCCCTTACCTATCATAGCCGCAAGGCCCTTGTCAAGAAAATCGGGTGCGAACTTATCCATACGGCTTGAAGTTGTAGGTCCGCAGGAGCCGATAGCCATACCTTCCTTGGTACCCGTAGGCCCAGCGTAGTAAATAACTGCGCCGTCAAGGTCGTAGGGTATCTCCTTACCCTCCGCCATAAGCTCGGTAATACGCTTGTGTGCAGCGTCACGGGAGGTATAGATATAGCCCGAAAGGCTTACCTTATCCCCCGCCTTAAGGTCGGGGGATTTGGTTTTAAGCTCATCAACAGTAAGTTTTATCATAAGAGTAAATCCGAGAGGTCGGAGTCAGCAGACATATCTGCGTCGTCGCCGCTTCCTTCCATGCCGAAGTTGAAGGGGTCGTCGCTGCTTGAAGACTGTCTGAAGGCTGCAGGCTTCTTCTTGGGAGTTTCAGCTGTTGTTTCAGCGGAGCCTGCCGCAAAAAGGTCGGCAAATTCGCCGAAATCGTCACCGAACTTGTTGCCTGTGCCGCCTGCCTTGTATTCGTCCTGAATTTCGGCGGGAGTAAGCATAAAGTCGCCTTCCTCGTCCTTAATCTTCTGTTCAGCCATCATGTTGCTGAGAGTATCATCGTCAGCGCCGACAGGGTTTATAGCCATGTCGAAGATATCATCGCCTAAATCCATGCCCTTATCGGGTGCGGCGGTGAGGTCGTTGGGCGCAAGGTCAAAGTCGTCACCGAGAGGCTCGGGCTCTGCGTCAAGCGTAAAGTCGTCGATTGCGCCTACGCCTGTTGTATTGATAAGCGAGGAGGAATCCTCGGTTGTGGGTGTGATGAAGAAATCGCTTAAATCATCTTCAAGAGCCGCCTTCTTTTCAGCCTTCTTGGGAGTTTCGGGCGCCTTGATAGGCTCAGGCTCGGGAGCAGGTTCGGGCTCAGGCTCAACAGCGGGAAGGTCAGCCATAAGCTCTTCGTCGCTGGGTACGGGAGCCTCGGGGATATCATCGATTTCGATAGAGGAAAGGATATCCTCGTCCTCGTCGTCATCATCTAATGCTTCTCCGCCCTCGTATGTAGTCTCAACCTTCAGCTTCTTCTTGAGCTCGTCAAGCTTAGCGCTGTCGAAGGAGGTCTTGAACTCGGGAAGAGTGATTTCAGCGGTGATAGCTGCGGACGCTGCTTCAATAGCCGCGCTTACGGAGGTAAGAGCCTCTGCGTCTGCGCCGCCTGCCGCCTTGTCAGCGGTTGTGAGTGCTGCGGCAGCCTCTGCGCCTGTCTTGATGCCGTCGATGCCGTTCTTTGTATCGCTGACAGCCTTTGTAACATCGCCGAAGGTTGTCTTTGCCTTTCCGAGAGCCTCGGAAACAGAACCGAAGGAATCCTTTGCGGCGGTAAGCTTGCCGGAAACGCCTTCAAATTCCTTGGAAACGCCGCCGATGGTTTCGCTTACCTTATTGATATTTTCAGAAACCGCACCGAACTGCTTTGTAACGTTACCGATGCTTTCGGTAGCCGCGTTAATCTGTGCGGAAACGGTGTCAAACTGCTTTGTAACGCTGCCGATGCTTTCGGTAGCTTCATTTATCTGTGCGGAAACGGAGCCGAACTGACCCGTAACTGCGTCAATGCTGCTTGTAACGGTGGAAATCTGCGCATTTACAGCGTCGAAGCTTGCGGCAAAGCCGCTGAGGCTTCCCGTAACTGCGGCAATCTTGTCCGCGATTTCCTTCATGCTCTTCTTTGCGTTTTCGTTTTCAGCCTTGGCCTTTGCTGTCTCGTCGTCGAGCTGCTTCTTTGCTGCGGAGAGCTTTTCGCTTCTTGCCTTAAGCTCGGCCTCGACCTTTGCCTTATATGCGTTTACGGACTCAACGGAAGCCTTTACGTAAGCGTCAGCCGCGGTCTTTACTTCCTGAGCCAGCTTGAGTGCTTCGTCAAGCACCTCGTCAGCGTTGGAGGTTACGACAGCCTTTCCGCCGCCGCCTGCCTTCTTGGCTGCTGTGTACTTTTCCTTGAGCTTTGCGTACTCTTCGCGCACCTTCTTTTCGGACATCTGCGCCATAGCGCATTCCTTATCGAGCTTTGCAACGTTTCTTCTTTCGTCAAGCACCTGCTTGCGAAGCTCCATAATCTTAGCGTCGCTTTCCTTCTTGGCTTCAGCCTTTGCCTCATTGACAGCCTTTATAACGTCAGCGTCGGTGTTGCCGATAATCTGGGCGGGCTGTGCAGGCTGAGCGGCTGCCTTTGCAGCGTTCTGCTCGTCGTGAGCGTCCTCGAGGTTCTTACGCATATTGTCAATGCGCATTTCATACTCCTGCTGCTGCTCCTTCATCTGCTTTTTAAGCTTATTTATGTAGAGGTTAACCTCATTCTTGTCAAATCCGAGAGGGGACTGCTTGAAGCCGAAGCCCTCACTGGAAGCGTTGGCTTTTTCCTGTTTCTTATCCTGTTTTGCATCTGCCATAGCGCAATTTACCTCCATCGTAATTCAGATATAAATATTATAGCAAAAAGTATACATAAATTCAATAGTTAAAATTGATAAAATTGCACAACGATTTTTGATATTTTGAAAGAAATACAGGTTTTATCAAAAAAGGGCTTGTATTTTTCTCAAAAATGTGTATAATTATTATTAATACGATGTTATTCAAGGAGTTGAATCAGATGCACGATAAAACCATGACTTTTTCCGTAAAGGACGAACGTGACTTAGAAATGAGGGAAATCCTCTCCACTGTATATCAGGCGCTTAACGAAAAGGGCTATAACCCCATAAATCAGCTTGTGGGCTATATCCTTTCAGAGGACCCTACATATATTACCACTTATAACAATGCAAGAAGCCTTATCCGCCGTATTGACCGCGACGAGCTTCTCCAGGCGCTGGTAAAGAACTACCTCGGCGCAGAATAATATGTAAGAAAGCACCCCGTGAGGGTGCTTTTTTTATTGACAATTATTATTTAACAATATGTATCGGGCGGCAATGCCGCCCATGTCGTTATCATCAGTCAACCGTCATCTTTCATCAGTCCTTGCCGAAGCCCTCGCGGTTTCTGGTGAGATAAGCAAGACCTGCTGCGCTGACAGCGATAAGACCTGCGGTCATGAAGGGGATACCTACGCCTGTGTTGGGGTTGGGGTCGGCTTCGGTGGAGTTGTTTGCCCCTGCGTCGTTTTCATTCTTGCCCGAGTTGGGGTCGTCTGCGTCGTCCTCAAGCTGGTCGGGGATATCATCGTCGTCGGTGCTGTCAACGATACTGTCGTCGCCGCTGGAACCGATGGTGTCGTCGCTTCCGCCGAGAATATCCTCTGCGGTGTCAACGGTGTCGTTCACGATATTTTCCGCACCGTCCACCACGTCGTCAACTACGCCCTGAGCGCCTGCGCCGAAAGTAAGTGCGGCAGAAAGGGCAAGTGCGGGGATAAATCCGAGAAATTTTCTGAACTTTTCCATTTTTTATTCTTCCTTTTTTATTGAAATCACGGCACATGATATGTGCACGATATTATTATTTTCAGCGGCGGCGTAATTATTAAAAGAAATTTTTTGAATTGCGGAATTTTCCTGTTTTTGTGAAAATTTAAAATAATTTCAAAAAAAGGCTTGACAAAACTCCGTGGGAGTGATATAATAATAAAGCATTAAATTTAAATAACTGCGGGTGTAGTTCAATGGTAGAATGTCAGCCTTCCAAGCTGAACACGTGGGTTCGATTCCCATCACCCGCTCCATCGGCAGAAATGCCGTGTTATCTGTTTTCGTGCGCCACTAGCTCAGCTGGATAGAGCAACCGCCTTCTAAGCGGTAGGTCACAGGTTCGAATCCTGTGTGGCGTGCCAACAGATTATGGTGGGTATAGCTTAGTTGGTTAAAGCGTCGGATTGTGGTCCCGAAGATCGTGGGTTCGACTCCCACTACCCACCCCACATAAAAAGCTTCGTCATTGACGGAGCTTTTTTATTTGCTATCACCGCCCCTCGCCCCACCGCAAATTAAATTGAAAAAACTATTGCTTTTTTCCTGTAACTATGATATAATAAATTCAAATGCGAAGGCTTACGGGCTTTCAGTATAAGAAAGGAAGATTTTGTTATGAAGCACATCAAGACAGTTAACAAGGCTAACTTAAAGGAAACAGCAGCAAAGGGCGGCTGCGGCAAGTGCCAGACCTCCTGCCAGTCTGCTTGCAAGACCTCCTGCACAATCGCTAACCAGCAGTGTGAGGCTTCCAAGTAATTACAAAGCCTTAATATCGGCGGCAGTTTAAAGCCTGCCGCCCTTTATTTTTAGCCAGAATATTCCAATACACGGAGAAAATCATGAACGGTACAGTACATAGATTCAAACAGGGCGATATGTATATCGTCCTTGACGTAAACAGCGGCGGCGTGCACGTTGTCGATAAAATCGTCTACGACCTCATCGGTCTTTTAAACCCGCCACTGAGCGCGGATATGCCCGCAGAGGTTACAAAAATACTCAGCTCCTACCCCGAAGAGGAGCTTCGTGAGTGCTACGAGGAAATCTACTCACTCTACATGGATAAAATCCTTTTCAGCACCGACGAATACCGCCAGTATGCGGAAATGTCCATCAAGGCTCCCATAAAGGCAATGTGCCTCCACGTTTCCCACGACTGTAATCTGCGCTGCAAGTACTGCTTCGCGGAGACAGGCGACTTCGGCACAGGCAGAAAGATAATGACCCCCGAGACAGGCCGCAAGGCTATTGATTTCCTTATTGAGAAATCCGCGGGCAGACAGAACCTTGAGCTGGATTTCTTCGGCGGCGAGCCTCTCATGGCGTGGGAGACCGTAAAGGCTACGGTGGACTACGCAAGAAGCATTGAAAAGGAACACGGAA
>JAFUNV010000147.1 GCA_017472865.1 Ruminiclostridium sp.
CCATACGCTTAGCCATATAGCCGGGGTGGTAAAGCTCTGCAACATGACCTGTTGCAAGACCTATCTGGTTACCGTAGGAGGAATAACCTGCTGCTGCGGTAGTTGTAATCTTACGAGGAGGTAATTTACCCTCGATTGTTTCGGAAACAGGGAGAAGAGGATCAGATGCGCCTGTTACACGCATTGCCTGATATACATAAGCACGACCTGAAAGCGGGTCGCGGATTGCACCGCCGAGACAGGTAGCCGCACCGCCGAAAGGTTCGATTTCAGTGGGGTGGTTGTGAGTCTCATTCTTGAACATGAGGAGCCATTCCTCGTCCTTGCCGTCTACGTCAACGGTAATCTTTACGGAGCAAGCGTTGATTTCTTCGCTTTCGTCAAGGTCAGGCATAAGTCCGTCAGCCTTCAGCTTCTTAGCGGCAAGTGTTGCGATATCCATAAGGCATACGGGCTTATTACCTCTGCCCAGTTCCTCGCGGTTTACCTTGTATTCCTTATAGGTTTCAGCGATATAGGGAGCCTCGATATCAGCCTTGTCAATAATTGTACCGAAGGTTGTGTGACGGCAGTGATCGGACCAGTAGGTGTCAATCATACGGATTTCGGTGATTGTGGGGTTGCGGTTTTCGGTCTTGAAGTAATCCTGGCAGAACTTGATATCATCATTGTCCATAGCAAGACCGTAGTTCTTTACAAAATCTGCGAGTCCGTCCTTATCAAGGTCAAGGAAGCCGTCAAGTACAGCAACCTCAGTGGGGATATCATACTTTATTTTAAGTGTTTCGTATTCTTCATAGCCGCATTCTCTGGATTCAACGGCGTTGATAAGATACTTCTTGATTTTTTCAAATTCTTCATCAGTGATATTGCCGCTTAAAATGTAGATTTTAGCGTACTTCACATCAGGCTGGTCGCCCTGACAGAGCATCTGGATACACTGTGCAGCACTGTCGGCTCTCTGGTCGAACTGACCGGGAAGGAATTCCACCGCAAACATACGCTCGCCCTCGCCGATTTCGGGAAGCTTGTAGTAAACGTCATCTACGGGAGGCTCAGAAAATACAGTAGGGATAGAACGCTGGAGGTTTTCTTCTGTAATTCCTTCAACGTCGTAACGGTTTACGATTCTTGCGCCTGTAACACCGTCAATTCTTAAAGAGGTCTTAAGGTCTGATAAAAGAGCCTCGCCCTCTACCGCATACTGCGGCTTCTTTTCAACATAAATACGATAAACTGACATAAACAGTCCTTTCTCCTCGCTTACACTCGGAAATATTATTTTTCAGCGGTTTTCCGCATAAAATATCACATTAATTCTACCACAAAAGGCGGTTTTTGTCAATATAAATCAACAGAAAAGAGGGAGCTTGACGCAACCTCCATATAAAAGTTTCTAACCCCGCCGTTTTACAACTGCGGGGTTAGTCATTTCTTGATAAAAGGCGGGATTTGCCCAAGGCAGCTCGCCTTTGAACTCCTTTGTTCTATACAACACTGTCATAATCATACACCATGAGCTTTTCAACCTCGAAATTGAAAATCATGGTACGTATTTCTTCAATCTTTTCAGCGGTTTCATCGCTGAAGCTGTATTCCTCCAGCTTCTTCGACATATCGTCCAGAACGCCTACGTCCATTTCTTCAGCGCCTCTGCGTATATGTCCCAGAATATCTACGATTTCGTTAGTGTAATTTTCCGCCTGCTTCAGAGGATTTTCATCCTCAAACAGCTCACCCAGCGGCTCATAGAAGCTGAGCCAGCGGTCGATGAATATATAATGCATCATCTGTATTGTGTCGCGGTCTTTCTTCTTTGCGGCCGCTTCAAGCTCCATAGCCATACCCGCAAGCTGCACAATACCGATAAGCCCTGCGGAGCTTTTCATGCTGTGCACCTTCACGCGGTACTGGTCCAGACCTTCCTCGCTGTCCAGCTCGGAATAAAAGCCGCCAAGAATCTCTGCATCCTTCTTCATAGCCGTACGGAACATCTTAATAGTAGCTAAAAGCGAAGACTGCTCCTTTAAATGAAGCTTTGCATAACTCCAGTCCAGTCCGCTTATAATCGGAAGCTCCTTTTCGGGCGCTTCGGATACAGGTTCTTCTTCCGCTTCGCCTATGGTAATCTCCGCACGATTATCGGAAAGCAGATTGAAGACCAGCTTCTCCAGCTCCCCGGGGTCAATAGGCTTAGACATGAAGCTGTGGAAGCCTTCGCTGAGATAATACTCCTTGGCGCCCGCAATAGCGTTCGCCGTAAGAGCAATAACAGGGGCTGTCCAGCTGAGGTTTTTCTTATCCTCGCGCATCGCCTTAAAAGTCTCCACACCGTCCATTTCAGGCATCATGTGGTCCATAAATATAATGTCATAAGCGGTCTTTCGCACCAGTTCAAGACATTCCTTACCGCTTGAAGCTTCATCTATTTTTATCTTGGTAGGCTTCAGTAAGCTTACGAAAACCATACGATTAACGTCATTGTCGTCTACCACGAGAACTTTACAGTTTTCGGCGGAGAAACCTGCCTTATAGGGCTTGTAATCTGATGCAACAGGCTTAAGATTTATCTTTCCCGAGGGAGTTTCATCAACCACCTCCTGCTTCAGTACGAAGGAAAATTCTGAACCTACGCCGTATATGCTTTCTACCTCCAGCTTGCTGCCGACAGCCTTGAGAATAGCCTGTGTGATGCTGAGTCCAAGGCCTGTGCCTTCTATATAACGATTTCTCTTTTCCTCAAGACGGGCAAATGAATCAAAAAGAGCGCTTATATTCTCTTCCCTGATGCCTATACCTGTATCTCTTACGCAGAAGTATATTTCACCGCCGCCCATATATTTGACTTCAAGGGTAAAGCCGCCCTTGTGGGTATACTTTACCGCATTGCTGAGCAGATTTGAAAGTACCTGCTTTAGTCTTACATCATCACCGATAAATACAGAAGGAAGTTCCTCGTCGAAAAACACGTCAAAGCTGAGATTTTTGGCCTCTGACTTGAATTTAACAAGATTATAAGTGTCAATAACAACCTGTGAAAGTCTGTATTCAACGGGAACTATGGTGAATTTTCCCGCTTCTATCTTGGAAATATCCAGAACGTCATTGATGATACCGAGAAGCGAGGTTGCAGCGTTCTTGGCTTCGGTTGCGTAATTGCGGACCTCAGGGTTTGAGCTTTCGCGCAGAATCATTTCATTCATACCCATGATGGCATTGATAGGCGTTCTGATTTCATGGGACATATTCGCAAGGAAGTCCGCCTTGCTCTGCGCCGCATCACGTGCCGCGTCACACTTGGCTTCAACTACCTTTAAAAGGTCGTCAAGGCTTCGCTCCTGTTCAAAGCTCCTGCGCTGCTGGAAAGTAATATGATTGGTCATACTTACAATTATCCAGTTCATTACCAGCAGCATTACCGTACCATATATAAACACCAGATGAGTTTTTCTGTCGTTTGTAAAACCCGGAACTATAAAAATAGCCGCTATCGAAGTGAAAAATGTCCAGTATAGCTGGATTTTTGCCAGCTTGCTGTTCACAAATATAAAATTCAGGATTGACGAAAAAGCTGCACCGTAAACGTATATATGGGCCGAATCGAAGAAAATCGCCATAAAGACATTCATGACCGTAAATAATATAATCTGGTAAACACCGTATCTCACAATATCAATGTCAGGCTTGCTGGCATACTTTTCAAGCGAAACCACCGCTGCAAATGCGAACAATATTGTTGCGATAAAATAGTGCGGCGGAAAAATATGGTATATCGCACATACAGAAATGAGAACTATCCATTCAAAAACATAAAACACCAGATTAGTGCGGTACGCAGTCTTAAACTGTGAATTCATACACGCACCCCCTTAGGCACCACAAGGTTAAGACCCTTGTGTACTATTTCCGCCTCACAGACTTCTACTCCGTTAATAATATCTCCATCCTGATTAAGCTCAAAAAGAGAGCCGTCGGTGCGGCGTATTCTTATTTTACTGCACTCGCCCATGGTCATCATTGATGAATACTTATCATATTTTTTTCCTATAAGCGCCAGAAGCACCTGGAGTCTTTTAAAACCGTTCCTGTCACCGATAACACGGTAAAAGCCCCTGCCGTCGTCAACGCAGGTCTCCTCTGCAAAGTACATATTTCCGCCGAAAACTCTGCCGTTTCCGATAAATATTTCCGTGAATTTTCCTATCTCTATACCGTTATCCAGAATTACCTCATATTCTTTATTCTTGGATACGAAAATAGAATAGAGAGTCGCCAGCATATACGGTACGTCATTACCGAACATACGCATCACTCTGAAGTCGTTCATCTTTACAAGGCAGTTACTGTCCAGTCCCGTTGAAAGTGAATTAAGGGAAACGCCGTAATTGCTCTTTATGTAGTCAACCTGTATAACGTCGCCGTCGATAAGCTCTTCAATATCATGAAAACGCTTTTCTTCCTTACCGAACATCTTTAAAAAGTCGTTAGTAAGACCGCAGGGGAAAAAGGCAATCTCTGTTTCGGACAAATCCTCAAAGCCGTTGAGCATATTACGCATTGTTCCCGAACCGCCGCAGCAGTAGAAGCGCAGCTTTTCGCCCTCGAAAATATGCTGTATCTTCTTTACCAGGGCCGTTTCATAGCCTGCATATCGTATATTGAATACGAAATAATCAAGTCCCTTTATAGTGCTGAGCTTGGTTCTCAGGTCGTCGGCAAAGGTCTGAGCACCTGCAAAGGGATTTACCATAAAAATGTGGGTCATATATTCTCTCCCATGAAAAACTATTGAAATCAGAGTTACACTTAATTAAGTATATCACAACTCGTCTTAAAAAGCAATAGAAACGGTTTTAACACAGAATATTTTTTGTTTTAAAACAAAATACAGGCAGGAATGCCCGAAAGCCCGTTTATATATCCTTCAACCGCTTTTGTAATCTGATTTATGTCAGGGATATTCTTCAAAAGCGGGACATGGAGAAAAATACAATTAACGCCGCTTTTAAGGCACTCAAAATATATATGGTTACAATATGAATTACCGCAGCCCTTTGAAATATACGCTTCATAACCGCTTTCCTTTATAAGCTTCACTGAGGCTGTGCAGTCAAGGGTGGTATGTAGCACCTCGCCGTTTCTTTCCGCAGTCGGTTCAACAGCGATTTTACCGCGGATTAACGGCTTCTGCCCCAGCATAACAACACACACCGCTGACTTTTTCTCAATTTCAGAAAGCAGAAGCTCTGCGGATTTTTCCTTGTGGTTGGGCAATATCAATTTACTGCATGGTAATGAAATGCCTTCTGTTATTATACGTGCGGAGTTATTTGTGCCGTCAAAACCTGCAATAATTACATTTTTCATAAAAAAACACCTTTCTGATAGTTACATTCAGTATAGCATAATAAAATTAAAAATGCAATGATGTAAAAAATGTTGATATAACAAGAAAAATATGCTATAATGAATTTTAAGAAATCAAAAAGGAGCCGTAAATATGAACAAACCCGTATCTGTTGAAGATTTTGAAAAAAGAATAAAGCGCGTACTCGTTACCGAGGAAGAAATAAAGGCTGCCATTAAAGCGGCAGGCAAGGAGATAAGCGATTCCTATGACGGCAGACCCTTTCTTCTCGTGAGTATTTTAAAGGGCGCTTTCGTGTTCATGGCCGACCTGTGCCGCGAAATTACCGCACCCTGTGAAATTGCCTTTATGGCGGCAAAAAGCTACTATAACGGCACCGTTTCCACAGGCGAAGTAACTATCACTATGGATATCGAGCAGGATATCAGCAATTATCATGTTATCATCGTTGAAGATATCATAGATACAGGCAGAACCCTCAGAGATGTTGTGGCGCTGCTCAAAGCCCGCAACCCCCTTTCGCTTAAGGTTATAACACTTCTGGACAAGCCCTCCAGAAGACTTGTGGATTTCAAGGCTGACAAGGCACTGTTTACTATTCCCGACCATTTCGTTATCGGCTACGGCCTCGACTGCGGCGAATATTACAGAAATCTGCCCTACATAGCAGAGTACAGCGAAGAATAAACTTTTTCACAGTGTTGCAAAAAAATTTTTTCAGACTATTGAAATTGAAAGAATTTTGTGATATACTTTTTACGTTGAACAAGTAATAGGGTCCTTAAACGGGCTTGAATAAAAAGTGAAAGGAATAACAACTATGAAAACACTTTACACAGGAAAGACAAAAAACGTTCTCCTCGATGAAGAAAAAGGTATTGTAAACTTATTCTTCAAGGACAGCGCAACAGGCGAAAACGGCGTGTTTGACCCCGGCTCCAACTCCGTAGGCGGAAGCGTAGACGGCAAGGGTAAAATCGGTCTTACTATTTCCAAGTACTTCTTTGAACTCATGGAAAAGAACGGTATCCCCACTCACTACCTCGGCTCTGATATCGAACAGGGTCTTATGCAGGTTCGCCAGCTTACAGTTCCTAAGCTCGAGTTCGTACTCCGTTACTTCACAGCAGGCAGCATGTGCCGCCGCTTCACACTTGAAGAAGGTATCGTTTTTGACCCGCCTTACACCGAAGTTACCCTCAAGGACGACATTCAGGGTGATCCGCTTATCAGCGAGCGCATCTGCATCATGAAGGGCTTACTCAAGGAAGGTCAGTATGACGAGGCTCTCGGTATTCTTGTTCGCGTAGGTGAAGTTCTCAAGAAGGAGCTTGCTCCCATGGGTCTTACACTTATCGACTTCAAGATTGAAATCGGTTACGACGAAACAGGCAAGATGTACATTGCTGACGAAATCACACCTGATATCTGGAGAGTCCGTGACGAAAACGGCAATATTCCTAACCAGATTGACTGTGCTAAGCTTCTTCTTGAAAAGATGGGCAAGTAATTACGTTTTTCTGATAAATATGGTTAACCCCCGCTGTTAAACAGCGGGGGTTGCTTTTTATAAAACAGCGGGCCTGATTACTTCACCATTTCTTCAATACTCATCGACTTGCCTGCGAGTCCGAGGGCGCTGTCGACAGGGAGAGAGAAGCAGATACCGCGGTTTTCGGTAAGAATACCTGCCGCGTCAAGAATATTCTGCATAACCTTTTCCCTGTCCTCCTTCGGAACAACTATAAAGATTATGTCTTTTTCAGGCTGGATAGAAATTCCGAGGAATTTCGCCGCTTCTTCACCGCCGAGACCCAGACCGTGAAGAAGTGTGCCGCCGCGGGCACCTGCCGCCTTTGCAGCTTCTTTGACCGCTTCAAAGCCGCCGCGGTTTACAATTGATATAATAAGCTCGTATTTAATTTCGTTCATTTCCGTTGTTACCTCCGCTTCAGGTTTAGTTCCGTTAAGCTGAAATGCCGTTCCCGACGCACCTGTCAGGGGCAGTGTGAATGCAATTCCTCTGCCTGCTTCCGTAAGGGAAAGCTTCCGGTTGAATACCTCGTAAAGCTTCAGGACTTTTTCGTCCGCCACAAAGCTGAATGCAGCAATCTTTTTATTTTCGCCGAGTCCCAGATAATCCAGCATCTGCGAATCCGCAGAGCCGAAGCCGTGTGTAAGGAAACGACAGGACACATTCTCCTCGGCGAGTATGCTCTGAACCAGGGTGAGACAGCTGTAATCCGCTATAAGTACCATCGCCTTCATTACTTTACACCGTCCTTTCCGTTATCCAGCCATACCGCTGTATCGCAGGACGCGTCCAGAGTAATCGGGAACACCTGACCCGAAGGAATCTGAACAGCGGGAGCTGCCTTGAAGCGGCTGATTAAACCTAAAATCTGAATTGTAAGCAGAGGGGTCATAGCTACCATAGCGACAATTCCGAAAGCGTCTGCAGCCATGTTTCCGCCTGCCGCACTGCACGCACCCATAGCAAGAGGCAGAAGGAAGGTTGCCGTAAGAGGGCCTGAAGCAACTCCGCCCGCGTCAAAGGCTACGGAAGTAAAGATAGGGGGAACTATACAGCTTATAATCAGCGCAAGAGCGTATCCGGGAATTAAGAACCAGAGTATTGAAATGCCCGTAAGTACGCGTATCATGGCAATTCCCACCGAAGCGGCAACACCGAGAGCAAGGCTGAGCCCCAGCGCCTTTGCGGAAATGCGTCCTTCGGTTATAGTTTCTACCTGCTGCTTCAGCACATGAACCGCAGGCTCGGCAGATACGATAAAGTAACCGATGAGCATACCTATGGGAACAAGAATCCACGAATATCCGCTGCCCGCAAGGTTTTCGCCGAGATACTGACCGATGGGCATAAAACCTACGTTTGCGCCTGTAAGGAAAATCACAAGTCCCATATATGTAAAGGCAAGCCCCACAAAAATCTTGATTAAAGTCTTCTTGTCCAGCTTCAGGGAGATGAAATTGAACACAAGAAAAAATGCTACAATAGGCAGAATTGCAAAGGCTACCTCCTCCATGTAATGAGGGATTGCACGTACAAACTTCGCAAACACCTGAGATACCGTATCAAAGCTGCCAATAGGAGTAAGCGTCTGCTCAGGGGTTTCGGTTCCGCTTAATGCGCCGAGGATAAGAACCGTAAGAATAGGGCCGATAGAGCACATGGCAACAAGACCGAAGCTGTCCTCCGCGGAGGTTTTATCGCCACGGATTGACGAAAGACCAAGACCGAGAGCCATAATAAACGGTACAGTTATCGTCCCGGTGGTAACTCCGCCCGAGTCAAAGGCGGTAGGAATAAAGCTGTGAGAAATAATGGGCGAGCA
>JAFUNV010000148.1 GCA_017472865.1 Ruminiclostridium sp.
ATCCTCTGAAAACAAATGCATAAGTACAGCCTGCGTCAAGATAGCTTGCCCAGTTGGCAATCTCACTGTCGGCGGGAGTTCTGTCAAGCATTGTCTGATACATTCTCTTCACAAATGTCTCGTTGCTGAGCTTCTGCTGTTCGATTTCATCACTGATTACGAAATTAACTGCCACGTCTGCCGCTGTTGAGCCGTTTTTCAGCTTTTCAATCCACTTTGCCTTTCCGTTAGCGTCAGAAGCACGTCCAAGAAGCTTTGTGTAAAGACGCTCCACAAAATCTGCAATTTTAGCATCATTCAGTACAGTTACGGAAACTGCGGAAGAATACTCACTTTCAACTGCATTGGCGCTGTCGTAAGCTGTTACAAAATAATAGTAGGTATTGCCTGCTGTTACAGAAGTATCCGTATAGCTTGTTGCTGTCGGAGTACCTATAAGAGTTTTTGCACCTGAAGCGCTTTCAGCTCTGTATACACGGTAGCTTGCAGCGTTTTTCACTGCATTCCATGTAAGCTTTGCCGTTCCGTCACCTGTTGAAACGGAAACAACAGGAGCTTCAACAAGAATCTCCCTTGTGCCGTTTTCAATTACGCTGAGCGCAATGTCCTTGTGAACCCACGCAGAATCCGCACGGTTGATAAGCTTGTATTCATCAGCGTTATTGTCCCAGATTGCACAAGTTATTCCTCGTTCTCTTGCGTAAGCTACAAACTTACCGAGATAATCAGCACTATTATCATCGTAGCACTGCTTATCGCCGGGGTCAAGGTTGTACTCGCTTAAAATAGCAGGAATACCGTTCTTGACAAACTTTTCATAAACTCTGTCAATTTCAGATTTATAACGGCTTTCATCCATGGTATAGAGGTGGAAATTGGCAATAAGTCTGTTCTTTGCACTGTCATCAGGCATTTCAAAACCGCTTACGGTAAGACCGTCAACAGATGTGTCATAACCGGGAATAAGCACATATCGGTCGGCGTTATTGCCGCCTGCTGCACGGATAGTATCAAGAGCAGCCTGATTGAGGCGGTTGATACAGTCAACACTGTCCAGTATCTCCGTAGGAGGATAGTTAATATTGAACCACCACTCGTAATTTGTATTTCCTTTGAGTCTGGGTTCATTTATCGTTTCAAAAATAAGTCTGTTGTCGTAGTTCTTGAATTTTTCGGAAATCTGCTTCCAGACATCCTTCATAAATTTTTCTGAGGTTGTGTAATTAGCAGAATCAGGAAAATAATAGCCCACCTCGACGTCATGATGGACGTTGAGAATTACATACATTCCTGCATCAATGCACCAGTCGACAACCTCCTGCACTCTGTTTATCCATGCGGTGCTTATGGTGTTATTGGAATCAACATGGTCGTGCCACGAAACGGGAATACGTATAGTTTTGAATCCCGCTTCGGCAAGGGTTGTAATGAGCTTTTCGGTGGTTTTAGCACCGCACCAGCCCGATTCATAATCAAGCTCATTTGTAAGCCATGTACAGCCGGTGGCGTCAAAAGCGTTGCCGAGATTCCATGCAGCGCCCAGCTTATCCACAAATCTGATAGCTTCATTATCGGGAAGCGTGATATCCGCCGCAAAAGCAGGGATATTTACCGTAAAAATCATGGCAACTATCAACAGCCATGAAACTGCTTTTTTCAGAAACTTCATATTTACCTCCTGTATGAACATTCTGACCTGTATTTTTTAACAATTATACTATATTCTGTACGATTTGTCAACGATTACATGGGTTATTTACGTGATTTATTCTGCTTTTCTGTTCTTTTAAGAATTACGATACATTCTATATGTCTTGTGTGCGGAAACATATCCACAGGCTGAATTTTCCCTACCGTATACCCAAGCTTTGTGAGAGTTTTCAAATCCCTTTCAAGACTTTCAATTCCACAGGAAATATAAACTATCCTTTCAGGCGACAGCTTACCGAGGCTTTCGAGAAAACGCCTGTCGCTGCCTGTTCTGGGCGGGTCGGTAAATACCACATTTATCTTTTCTCCTGCCTTTGCGGTTTCCTTCATAAATTCGCCTGAATCTCCGCAGATGAAGCTGATATTTCCACAGCCGTTCTTAGCCGCATTCTTCCTTGCGTCAGCTACGGCACTTTCGTTTATCTCTACACCAATTACCTCTTTACAGAAATCCGAAGCTATAATTCCGATAGTTCCCGTACCACAGTAGCAGTCAAGTACACGGTCAGTCTTTTTTAGCTCCGCCATTTCCATTGCCGTTCTGTAAAGCACCTCTGTCTGTACAGGGTTTACCTGATAAAATGAACGCGCTGAAATACTGAAGCTTTTTCCGCAGAGTGTATCATCAATGCTTCCTTTTCCGTAAAGCACAATTTCCCGTTCTCCCATAGTAAGCGGCATGGGATTGTCACATATATTCTGCACAACGGTTGTAATACAAGGGTGCGCTTTGACAAGCGCGACAGTAAAATTATTCTTAGAAGGCAGCATAGCGGTCGCTGTAACCAGACAGACCAGATATTCACCGCTGTTATGACCCTTTCGTATCATCACATGGCGGATAATCCCCTTTCCTGTATTGGGATTATAAGGGAAAATTTTAAAGGAACGCATTAAAATCCTTATAGTCGAGATTATCTTACCCGCTTTTATATCCTCCAGCATACAGTTTTCACAAGGGACGATTTTTCCGCTGCCAGACTGATATATCCCCGAAATAATCTGTCTTTTCGGGTTGGTATAAAAGCCATGCTGAACCTTATTGCGGTAATTGTATGGCTTTTCCATTCCTATTATTTTTTCGCAGGGTGCAAACTTTGAAAGCATTCTTTCTGCCTTGTTCTGTTTCCATTCCAGCTGTTCTGCATAGCTTTCCTTTAACTGACAGCCACCGCAGCGCTTGAATAATCTGCAACTGTTTTCACTCATAAAGCCCGTTACTCTCCTTATGTTTTTGATTATTATAACATTTACTGCAATTATTGTCAATTTTTCATAATTTTTTCAAAAGCCCCTTGACAGCTAATCGAGATTAGCTTATAATATAAGTAAGCTAATCCCAATTAGCCAAAGGAGTGAATAAATGGATACAAAGAAAAGAATACTCGATGAAGCATTGACCCTGTTTTCAGAAAAAGGGTATGCAAATGTGTTTGTGGCAGATATAGCCGAAGCGGTCGGTATAAAAGCTCCGTCGCTTTACAAGCATTACAAAAGCAAGCGGGATATTTTCAATGCTATTCTAAACGAGATGAAACTCAGTTATGACAAGCAGGCAGCTATGCTCAATATGAACGGAAACGACGCTTCGGCTGATGCTAAAGTTTTCTCTGCTGTTTCTGAAGATAGTCTTGTGGAAATGGGTGTGGGACTGTTCAGATTTTTTCTGCACGACGGATATACACAGAAATTCCGTAAAATGCTGACTATCGAACAGTTCAGCAATCCAGAACTTGCAGAATTGTTCACAAAACAGTATATTGACGACTCGTTGAAATACCAAAGCGCAATGTTCGCCATACTCTGCAAACAAGGCATACTCAAAGGTGATAATCCTCAGATAATGGCACTTCAATTTCACTCACCCATATATATGCTGCTGACAATGTGCGACAGAGAACCGCAGCGCGAAGCAGAATTAACCGCATTGCTTGAGCAGCATATCAGGCAGTTTTCAAAACTTTACACCAAGGAGGAACAGCAATGAAAATCACAGTTATCCACGGACAAAGCCACAAGGGCTCTACATATAATATTGCAAAGATGCTTTGTGGCAAGCTGGGCGGAGAAGTTAAGGAATTTTTTCTCCCGAAGGATTTCGATTGCTTCTGTACGGGCTGCGCAACTTGTTTTAATGACGAAACAAAATGCCCTCACTATGAAAAGCTTAACCCTATAACAGAGGCCATGGACGAAGCTGATGTCATTATCCTCACAAGTCCTGTTTATGTAATGCACGCAACGGGCTCCATGAAAGCATTTTTAGACCATTACGGATACAGATTTATGGTTCACCGCCCCGAAGAAACAATGTTCACAAAACAAGCGGTATGCATTTCAACCGCCGCAGGTGCAGGTATGGGAAGTACAATAAAGGATATGGCGGACAGCACATTCTTCTGGGGAATTGCAAAGACCTACAAGCTGGGCGTTGCCGTTATGGAGACAAGATGGGAAAAGGTGAAGCCAGATATAAAGGCAAAAATTGATAAAAAGACTACCGCTATCGCAAAGCAGATTTCAAACAGAAACGGAAAAATAAAGCCGGGTATAAAAACAAAAGGCTTTTTCAATATTATGTCTATGATGCAGAAGAACGGCTTTAATCCTGCCGACGTTGATTACTGGAAGGAAAAAGGCTGGACAGGCAAGGCAAGACCCTGGAAAAGATAAAAAATCCGCATTGGTTTCAGCCAATGCGGATTTTTCTGTTTACTTATTCTTTTTTCTGCGCGGTAAAGCCGCGTAAGCGCCAAACGCCAGTGCAGCTACCATAGTAAATGGAACGGTAACGCCAGTGTTAGGGTTCTCCTCATAATTATTGCTGGAACCGGTGTCCTGCTCAAGATTATCGTCATAATCGCCCGAATCGCTGAACATATCATCGTCATCAGCAGGGAGAGTTGTTACTGTATCCGTATCATACTCAGTAGTGGTTGTTGCATCAGGCTCGGTGACAGTTGTACTGTCAACCTCGGAAGCAGTTGTAACCTCTTCACTTTCAGAAGTTGTAGTAGTTGTTTCTTCTACGGTTGTAGTCTTTGCGGCAGTTGTTGTAGTTGTTGTAACAACAGGTCTGCCACTTGTAGTAGAAACAGGACGTGTAGTCTGCGACGAACTGCTTGTTGTTACCTTAGGTGTTGTAGTTGTTTCTTCGGAAGATGTTGTCACTCTGGGTGTTGTGGTTGTTTCCTCGGAAGTTGTTGTCACCTTGGGTGTTGTGGTGGTTTCTTCGGAAGTTGTTGTTACCTTAGGTGTTGTAGTTGTTTCTTCGGAAGATGTTGTCACTTTGGGTGTTGTGGTGGTTTCTTCGGAAGTTGTTGTTACCTTAGGTGTTGTAGTTGTTTCTTCGGAAGTTGTTGTCACCTTGGGTGTTGTGGTGGTTTCTTCGGAAGTTGTTGTTACCTTAGGTGTTGTAGTTGTTTCTTCGGAAGTTGTTGTCACCTTGGGTGTTGTAGTTGTTTCTTCGGAAGTTGTTGTTTCCTCAGGCGCAGAGGTTGTTGCCTCAGAGGATGTTGTTTCCTCAGGCGCAGAGGTTGTTGCCTCAGAGGATGTTGTTTCCTCAGGCGCAGAGGTTGTTGTCTCAGAGGATGTTGTTTCCTCAGGTACAGAGGTCGTTGTCTCAGAGGATGTTGTTTCCTCGGGCGCAGAGGTTGTTGCCTCAGAGGATGTTGTTTCCTCAGGTACAGAGGTCGTTGTCTCAGAGGATGTTGTTTCCTCGGGCACAGAGGTTGTTGTCTCAGAGGATGTTGTTTCCTCGGGTGCCGTGGTTGTCTCTTCAGAAGTTGTTGTTTCCTCGGGTGCCGTGGTTGTTTCTTCGGAGGATGTTGTTTCTTCAGAAGTTGTTGTCTCCTCAGGTTCTGTTGTCTCCTCAGTTGTGGTTTCTTCTGCCTCAAGCGTATTTGTAATCGTCACAACCTTAGGCGTTTCAACCGTAAGATTTGGAACAGGAGTATCAATGAGCTTGAATTCGCCGCTTACGCTGTATGTGGTTGTGTAGCCGGCAACAGAAACCTCGCTCACTTTATATACACAAGGTGTTCTTACGAGATTATCGTCAGCATCTCTGGAATATGTGTAAAGAGGAAGCTTTTCAAATAAAGCAAAGCCTTCATTACCAATTGCAGCTGTTTTTTCTTCACCTGTGGATACATTTGTAAGCTTTACAGTAATGCTTGCCGGGCGCTTGCCTTCAGCATCGTCGTCATCGTCCCAGACCTTATTTACTCTTACACTGCCGTATTCCTTATCAGCGGCAGTAAAGGTGTTTTTGAGATTTATAGTTGTAGCAGAGCTTGTGGAATCAGGTGTGCTGTATTCTACCTTATATCCGTCAACCGTAACCTCTTCGATTGAATATACATAGGTATTGCATTCCTTATCCATGGATAAAAGACCTGAAACGGTGTATTCCCATTTGCCTGCCCCGTCAGGCTGTACAATAACAGACTCTATAAGCTGACCTTCTTCAACCAGCTGGTCAAGAACGTTATACTTTACATAGTTGATTTTTATTTCAACCTTCTTGGGTCTTGCTGCCGTATAATTTGTATCAGCCCATGTCTTTTCGCCCTTCAGTATTACCTGATAGGTATATGTACCCTCAGACTTGAAGGTTTCGCTGTCAAGCATAAAGGAATCGCTCACAGAGGTATTTCCTTCGCCCGAAAGAATTACAGTATTCGAAAAAAGGTCATCAAGATAGCTGTCATCAACCTCATGGTCAACGGGAAGCTGCTTACCTGATACATTATAGCTGATATTATAGGCTGTATTGTCTTTAAGTGTAAATACGATTGTTCTTGTTTCAGCATCGTATGTATAGGACGCACCTGCCGAAGGGTTGATTGAAGGTACACCCGAAAGCTCCATCCAGTAGCCAAGCTGGTCAGTTACCGTAATTGTATCAGAACCGGGAACTATATCCAGCTTTTCCTGGTTTACGTTTAATGTATAGGTTGCGGTAAATGTATAATTATTACCCGGGGTCTGCGAGGGACATTTCTTATCAATAAGCTTGGAATGATCTGCTGTAAGATATACTGTGCCCTCAACCTCTGCTGAAACAGAACCTACATTTACAGTAGCAACATTATCAACAGCAAGTGTTGCACCGTTTGCACTCTCAAGCACAAACTCAGAGTACTTTTCCGCATCCATTGCAGTGCTGTACCAGATGCTCAGCTGCTGTCCGTTATTGAATGCATCAACGGAGTTACCGCTGAAAGTGATGGTAAAAGTAACTGTCTGACCGTTTATATCGGCAGAAATAGTAGGCTGATTGCTTGCTCCATTCAAAGAAACGCCTGTAAGCCAGATGTTATCAATATAATGATGGTCGGCGGGTATTGTATCTTCAATAGTAATTGTATCGCCGGGAACGAGAACAATACCGCTGGTATTGGTGATTTTTATATCCCAGGTAATAACACCTTTTTCGTCATTATAGCTCGCTGTCCTGCCTGTCTTTGAAACGGATAAATCAGGAGAAATAACAGCGGTAGCTGTACGGTCTACCTGCTTGTATTCGCTGTTCTTTATCCACACCTGAGATGTGTTTAGATAAGAAAGAGAGTCATAGTTAGGCTTTGAAGTATCAGCTGTTGTCTTATACTTTATTACAAGAGTCTTGCCGATTATATCTTCTACATCGTTAGGATAATATTCACCGAAATCAATATTGAAGTTATCGTCACCCTTGGGTGTTACTGTAAAGTCTGCGGAAGCACCGTCGAGTGTGAATTCAAAGGAGGTGTAATCAATCTTATGAACGCCCTGATTGGCGGCAGTATCCCAGAATGTTATTTCCGAAATAGAAGCATCGTTCGGAACGGTAAGCACAACCGTCCAGTCCATAACACCATTTGCGTCCATTGTTCCTGCAGTCTTGGTGAGATATTCGCCGGAGGTTCCGGGAATAGTTACGCCGTTATCGGTGCTGTACGTATAATCTTCCTCGTCAACAGTGAATGTAACTTCTGCATGGTTGTTTACGTGTACGCCGAAAATTGTACCACAAAAGTCATCGGATACTGAAGTTGTATATGTAAGGGTGTAATTGTCGCCGTCTTTTGTAAAAGCAGTTGAGGGAACTGAAACTGTGCCGTCGCCGTTTGCCTGCGCTCCGTTGCCGATTGCTGCTGCAAGGGCAGCTGCAGTGATAACTGTTCCGTCAGGTCTGTCGGACAGGCTGAAGGTGAACTCGCCGTTTTTAAGCATATTGGGGTAAACGGTAACAGTCCATGTTATGTTCTTTGCAGATTCATTATACTGACCCGATTTTGAAACAGAAGGTAAGCTCGGATTAGCCCAGCCTGTTGTTTCGGTGGTTTCAGTATCTGAACCGTTGTTATACTCGATAACAGCCTTATTGCTCTTATCCTTGCCTTCAAGAGCCTTTTCAGCAGAAACCTCAAGATCATAGGAAATAACTACACTTCCGCCTGCTGCGATATCGCCGACAGAAATCTTATCACCGCTTGAAGCGGACGCAGGAACACCGCCTACTGTGAGATTCTGCATCGCTCCGTCTGCAAAAACACCTGATGCGTCATAAAGGAAGGTGTCGGTAACATAAACGTCCGTAGCCGCTGCTGTGGAAGAATTGTTGCCTATATTAATATCAAAGTGCTGGTAATATTTACCTGTGCCTTCATCGTATGTGAAAGAACCTGCAGACTTATATGCCCAGAGACCCGATACAAGCGCGGGAGCTGTGGGTGTAACAATCTTGTCCATAGCCTGGATAACAACCCTGTTGTCGCTGTTGAGGTCGCCGGCCTGAAGTTCAAGCTCACCGCTTAAGGTATACTTACCGCTTCTGCCGTCGTAACCATCCTTAAGAGTTATGTAAAGCGTCTGACCGTCAACATAATAAGAAGCATCGGTAACATCCAGAGAAGATGGGGAGATAGTAATATTCTGAAGATTTTCACTCAGGTCATACTTGAATGTAACAGGCGGTTCGTAACCTGCCACGTTAAGTTCCCATTCAAAAAGGATTTTCAGCTCCTGGTCAAGCTTTGAGCTGTCAATAACAGTTTCGTTCGTCAGCTCTTCGCCGCCAAGCGTAACCGAAAGCGCAGTTATGTCAAGAATGTCCTCAATTGCATTTTCAGTATCAACTGCCGCAAATCCGGGTATATTGACTACTGAAAAAACAAACATGACTACGGACATAATTCCGCTTATAATGCGTGAGAATTTTCGTTCCATAATCTTACCCCTTTAATAAACTTTATTTTTCTGTAATCTCCGTGCCCAACATTAAAATATTTTTATTATTAAACAATAATAACATAATTACATAAAAAAGTCAACGCCTTTTTTCAGCATTATTAAGGAAAATGCGGGATTTTTTTCATTTTATGTGAAAACAGGAACAATTCATTCAGAATTGTCCCTGCCAGCACTGTTTATTTATTGTCAATTTCCGTTTTTACGTCCTCTGCTGTCTCATAGTAGCAGCAGGGCGAAGCTGCCGCATTGGTTATAACCGCTACACCTTCAAGGCAGCAGTAGCCATCCTTCTGATGCATGCAATTATGACTGCATAGAATTAAATTCATATTATCCGACCTTTCACAGTATATAATATGAAATGTTCATCTGTTTATGCAAGATATGAACGA
>JAFUNV010000149.1 GCA_017472865.1 Ruminiclostridium sp.
CAAGCATAGCGTTTATGGTAGCACCTACGGAAACCTTGTCGAAATATATCTGTGTACCGAAAAGGAAATCAGCGTTAAGCTCAACAATGCCATGTTCAATCATACATTCAGCACCGAGAGCACGGAAGCACTTGAGGTGCTGGTCCATAGGTCTGTCACCGAGGTCACAGCCGCCGGGCATAGGAACACGTGCGTGACGGAACTTGCTTAAAAGAGTGCCTAAGAAATAATAGGAAGCTCTCATTGAACGGGCAAGCTCGTAAGGAACAGCAACGTCGCGTATATTTCTGGGGTCAATACGTATAGTCGAATTGTTGATAACTGTAATCTCAGCGCCCAGCTCTCTTAAAATGCGTAAATCAATGGAAACATCGTTGATATTGGGAACATTTTCAAGCACACAGGGTTCATCAGAAAGGATTACAGCGGGGATAATAGCCACAGCGGCGTTCTTGGCGCCGCTTATTTCAACTTCTCCCATAAGGCGGTTACCGCCATTTATAATAAATTTTTCCAAAACCTTACCTCTTTTTATCCCGAAACGGGATTTTTTAAGCCGTACACACCATACAGCCTTTATATAAACGCAAAACAACGCAATAAAAAGGCGCCTTAATAAAAGCTCCATTTTATTACGGAATATTGCAGAAATTTGCAGAACAGCACACGCTGATACAATATATTATACCATAAACTCCGCAAAAAGAAAAGGCTTTAAGCGGAAAATCTACATTTTCACTATATATTTTTGACCGCAGAAGGTGTAATATTCCGTAAAGATACTTTTTCCACAGTCGTAAAAGCGCTTAAATTACGGTAAAAATTGCGGCAGCGTCCATAAAAAAGGGATATACTGCCGCAATTTATGTTTTTAACACATTATTTCAGATTTGGTAATACTGCACAAAAAGCAGTACCTACATTATCCTATAGTTACAAGTGTATTCAGCGGCTTTTCAGTAGTTTCGGGGGTAGTTTCGGGAACGGTAGTTGTTGCAACCGACTCAGCCACAATCTCGTCCTTAGCTTCAGTAGTTGTCTTTTTACCCTTCTTTGTTTCCTCCGTAGTTTCAGCAGGCTCGATTTTTATAATCTCCACGCTTTCGATTACGATTGAATTTATAGGCTTTGAAGGTACGCCCTTTTCATCATCGATAGCGTTGCCTGTTACGACCTCCGACGCGGTAATTGCGTCAAGCACATTGTAACCGTCGATAACCTGTCCGAACACCGTTTCCTGACCGTCCAGCTGATACAGACCGCCTGCTGAAGCATATTTTTCAACGACCTCTGCGGGAATTTTCTTCAGCTTGTTGAGATAATCCGTGTAATACTGCTTGTCCTCGGGAAGGAGTCTCGAAGCAATCGCCTCGTCTGCCAACTGCTCCGAAAGAGTTGTTATGGCAGCATTTATATCCTGAGGAGTATTGTTATCAACTATGCAGAACTGCGAAAAGCTGCCCTTTGAATTTGCCGCAAAACACAGCGCGCCATAGAAATGGCAGGCTTCGTCGCTGACCTCAACGGGAACATAATCAGCGTCCGGTATCACTCCGTCCGTGCCGTCGCCGTTCAGCGAGCCGCCCTGAATTGCGTAACCGTCAATTACGCGGTGAATGGTTTTCATATCGTAAAATCCCTGCTCAGCAAGGGCAGTGAATTTTTCAACCGATTCGGGAGCGACCTCGGGGAAAAGCTTGGCTGTAATTTCGCCGTAATCCATGATTTTTATAACAGCATAAACGTCCCCTTCCATGAGTTCGACGTCGCCGATATTGCCCACAGGCTTATCCTCTCCGCAGGAAGCCACGGTAAGAACCATTGCCGCTGCCGCCGCACACGCAGTTATTCTTTTAAAAATCCTTTTCATTGAACAACCTCCTCTTCGGAACTTGCATATTCTGTAATTTCAATCGAGTTTACCACAATTTCATTGACAGGGCGCATAGTTTTCGGGTCATATTCGCTGTCGCAGATTTTTTCAACAACTTCAATGCCCTCTATGGTCTGACCGAATACAGTGTACTGACCCGCAATCTGAAGTATACCCTTATTATCAAGGTACGCCTGAAGCAGTTCCTCAGGTATAATCTGAGTGCCGTCATCGTTCTTCTTCGAGCGTATTTCTTCAAGCTCTTCATCAGTAATCGGAAACTCATCGACGATGAAAAATCTGCTGTCACCATAGCCCATCTTTCCGTTATAAGCGCAAAGCGAGCCCTTCAGCGTCCATAAATCCACGGAATGTTCATTGGCGATAGGGTTGCCGTCATTGGTAAAGCCCTGCGTTCCCTCTTCGTTGTAAGCGCCCGTCATGAAAAGGGATTCGTTGATAATTCCATAAATACTCTTTCCATCGTAGTAGCCTTCATTGGCACGGTTTACGAAATTATCAACAGTGTTGGGCGCATAATCGGGGTAAAGCACCGCCTTTATAACACCCTCGCTGGTGTCGATAACCGCCATAAGCTGGCCATCGGCAGGTTCTTCAAGCTGGATAAGGTCCATTTCGGCAAAATTGTAGTCACCCATAGCGCTGTATGTGTTGGTGCTGCCGAAAAGCGAACAGCCCGAAAGACTTAATATTGATACCGCCGCAAGCGCGGCTGCTATTTTCTTCATTAAAATTCCTTCTTCGGATTATATTATGCGGACTTGCGCCGCTATAATAATTATATTACAATATTGCCTTTTCGTCAAGCCTTTTTGATAGTGGTTCCCTGACGTGTTTCTTCGATAATATAGCCGAGTTCTGTAATTTTTCCGCGTAATTCGTCGGCAAGTGCGAAATTCTTCGCCTTTCTTGCTTCCGCTCTCTGTTCAGCAAGGGCACGGACCTCTTCGGGGATATCGTCTGCCTTTTCTTCCTTTCCCTTGGAAGCTTCCTCAATAAGACCTATACCGAGCACCTTATCGAATTCACGGATAAGAGCAAGCTTTGTGGCAGGTGTTGTTTCTGCCTTGAGAACGTCATAAAGCGCGGTGATTGCGAGAGAGGTATTCAGGTCATTATCCAGCGCTTCACGGAAGCTCTGCATAAGCTTGTCATACTCAGCCTGTTCAACTTCACCCTGTTCCGCCTTGAGAAGAGCACTTATCTTAGCCACAAGCTTATTGTAGGAAATTACAGCGTTGTCGAGGTTTTCGTAAGTAAATACGAGAGATTTTCTGTAATGGGACTGGAGGCAGAAGAAACGGTATACAAGGGGATTATAACCCTTTGATTCAAGGAGAGAAACTGTTAAGAACTCACCGCTGGATTTGCTCATCTTACCGCTGTTTGTATTGAGGTGGAGAATATGGAACCAGTAATTACACCACTTGTGACCGAGATAAGCTTCACTCTGGGCAATTTCGTTGGTGTGGTGAGGGAATGCGTTGTCAATACCGCCGCAGTGAATATCCAGATACTCGCCCAGGTGCTTCATGCTGATGCAGGAGCATTCGATGTGCCAGCCGGGATAGCCAACGCCCCAGGGCTGTTCCACTTGAGCTCCTGATCGTCGAATTTGGATTTGGTAAACCAAAGCACGAAATCTGCCTTGTTCTTTTTGTTGGAGTCCTCTTCAACACCCTCGCGTACGCCTACTGCAAGGTCTTCTTCCTCAAAA
>JAFUNV010000150.1 GCA_017472865.1 Ruminiclostridium sp.
GTTCATACCGTATCACCTCACACTGTAATTAGTATACCATATATGAGATGTTAAATTAACTTACAATAAGTTATGTAAGGAATTACTATTTGTAATGCCGATTAAGCAAACTAGAATGTAGCAAATTCCTGCGACCAGTAATAATATGTATCCTTTCCGACTTCCAGAACTGCCAGACCGAAGCCTACACACTCGAAATCCGGACTCAGGATATTATCACGGTGGGACTCGGAATCCATCCACGCGTCGAAAACCTCTTCAACCGTATCGAACATATTTCTGCCGTAAGCTATATTCTCGCCTACCGTGCGGTATGTTATGCCTTTATCGTAAAATGCGGTGTTGAAGCCTCTGCCGTCGCTTCTGGTATGGGAATAGTACGAGGTAAGCTCATAGGCACGGAGATTTGCAACCTCATGAACTCGCGCTGAATACCATAACCTGTCAAGACCGTGCTCCTCACGTGCCTCATTTACCAGTCTAAGCATCTCAATATATATTTTTTCATCATCCGAAACCGTACCGCCGCCGATATTTGTGAATGGGGTTTTTGAAGTGGATGAAGTTTTCGACTTTGTTGTAGCGGCCTGGGTAGTTGTTGTTCCTGCGGTGGTTGTAACAGGTCTCGTTGTAGTAGTCTTTACGGTGGTAGTTATATCGGGGGTGGTCAGGGCAGTCTCGGTTGTAGTTTCGGTAATTATTTCAGGCGGTTCAGTAATTTCCGTTGTATCAAGAAGAATTGTTCCGCCTGCTCCCTGAGGTTCATACTCAGTGGTGGTTGTAGTATGAACGGGAGTTGTTGTAAGTATTATTGTCTCATTATCAGCGAACAGAGTTTCATAAAGATACTCCTCATCCAAAGAATTTTCGGGAATTTTTTCTTTTTCTGTCCCCGCAGTGACCTTTGCACCGTCTAATATATCAGAGAAGACAACAGGAATGTGTTCCTGACGGTTTATAAGGCTTGCAGTTATGAGAATGAGAGCTATAACCACACAGCCTGACAGACCTGTAATAAGATCGCGCAGATTCTTTTTCTGCTTTTTTGTCAGATTGCTCATGCTTCTTCTCCTTTCTTTGAAATCGCAAACTATTTTAAATTATATCATTTCAAAGAAAAAAAGTCAATAAATTTGCCGTTTTTGCAACTTTTTACATTTTTGTAAAGTGTTAAAGTAAAGGCGGTTTTTACGAGAAAGGATTGATTGTATGAAAAAGCTATTATCAGTTTTATGTGCAATGTGCGTTGTGCTCAGCAGTGCCTCCTGTGCAGAAAGCGAAGTCGGAACCCTCATGCCCGCAAGTCCTCAGGTAACGGGAGGTCCTGCAACGACGGATATTTTTACAATTTCCGACCCTTCCGCTGATACCACAACCAGCGCCTTATTCACCACCTCCGCAACGAGCGGTTCTTCAGATGATAACAGCATTGTCAGCGAAACAACGCAGGGCATGAGCGAGATCACCACCCTACTGCCCGAAACCACAACCGAACAGCAGAACAGTGAGGTTATTTCCGAAGCGTTTGTTCCCGCTTACGACCCCGGAATGCCCGATGTATGGCTGGACGTTCAGACCCGTGAAATTTATGAGGATACAAAACAGATTACCGTAAGCATAAACTGCTCATCTGAAAGTGAAATAAGCGGTACGGTTGTTATTCAGCGCAGAACTGACAGCGGCTGGACGGAGATTGCTTCGCTCATAGCTGACTGCAACGGAAGAATAACTCCGGAAAGTCCCTTTATTTTCAATATATATCCCGATGAATTAGAAAGCTTTGAAGCCGGCGATGAATACCGTATTTCCACAGAAGCAAACGGCAAGGAATACGAGGTATTCTTCGGCGTAGGCGCACATATCCCGCCCCTCCAAAACGAGGATATTCAGGTTTATATGCCAAATGCCTTTATTATAGGCGAAACTGAGAGCTTCAATATTGATTATACATACGTGGGCAATGTTGAACACGCAGAATACGGCTTCGGCTGTTATTACACACTTGAAAAGCGCAATAATAAGGGGGAATGGGAAGAAGTACTTTTTTCCGAAGACGCCGCATTCATTGACCTCGGATACATTATAAGCTATGATTATCCCAAAAACTCCACAAGTGTAAGCCTTCGCGACGACTTTTATGCCGAGCCGCTTACTGCAGGCACTTACAGGGTTGTAAAGCCTATTGAGGGCGACGTTACCCTCACCTGCCTTTTCAAGCTCAACGAAAGCTACCCGAATTACGGTCCCGAGCCTACGGAAAAGGATATAAAAATAACCATAGACCAGCTTCAGAACGGCGAAGCGATTACTGCAGAAACTCCGCAGCTTGACCTTACCTTTGAATACACAGGCGAAGACGACTATGCGGAATTTACCTTCGGGCATGAATACCGCCTTGAAAAATTCGCTGCAGATGACGGCGAATGGGAACAGGTTCCTTTTTCTGAAATCGGCTGGGACGACATAGGGCTTATTGTAGGCTCTGAAAATCCTAAGCAGCATGATACGGTTTACCTTGATGATAAATATTATACCGAACCTGTAACCGACGGAATGTACAGAGTTGTAAAGGAAATTTCAGGAAAGGAATTTTATGCGGAATTTACCGTTGGCGACCCTGAATTTATCCCCCACTCTCTTGACGTAGGCTTTACCGTTAAAGGCACCGACTGGTTCGAGGTTGACAATGAAAGCAAGCAGCTTACCCTCAGTTATACATATACAACCGATAACCTGCACATTTACAGTGATTTCAGGCTTCAGAAGCGAGGAAAGGACGGAAAGTGGCAGGAGGTTCCTTTTGCGGAAGGTATGGGCTTCGACGATTATGTAATAATTCTCGATAAAGATAACCCTTATGCAGAGGAAACCATAACATTAAGCGACAGTATGTTTAAAGAACCACTGGAAACAGGCACTTACAGACTTCTTAAAGACCTGTGCGACTGTCATACTGCTACGGCGGTTTTCTTTATCCACAAGAACGGCGGTATGCCCTACCCTGCACCCGACGATATCGAAATGAAGGTTAAACCCTACAAGGAAGGCGAGGAAATCACCCCCGAAAACGATAAGGTTATTGTAGATTTCGTTTATACGGGCGGTGACTACTATGCAAATTACGAAATGCACGACCGCTTTTCTCTCCAGCGTTTTGAAAACGGAGAATGGGTGGACATGAAGCCTGTAAAAGAAGATGACGACCTTACTTCGACCGATTCTACCAGCCCTATCGGTACTGACGTTCCCGAAAACTGCACCACCGTCACCCTGTCGCACCTCACCTCCGAGAAGATAACCGTGGGCAGCTACAGGCTTGTGATGAAGCTGGGCAGTCTTTATGAAACAGCAGAATTTGAGGTTAAAGAAGCAGAAACTCTCTACGGAATCTACGACGAAAACGGCGATATTACACTTACAATAAACGAAATCACCGATGATGGCTTTGTATGCTCTCTCCCCTGGCCCTATCCCGCAACTTATACTGTGGAATGCAACGCAGACGAATATGATAATTTCTGCGTCGGTGATAATATCGAGGTCAGATATTCGATTATTTATGAACGCGGAAAATGGGATTTTCTGGTTATCCCGACCTCTGTTTCCATGAGTGATTTTGAACTTCAGGAGGGTGTAGATTACAAGCCTGTTATCTACCTCTACCCAGAAGAAGAAACCGAGGTTTCGGTAAATCTTGACTATAACGGCGAGCTTACGGTGACCTATCCCGAATACAATGACGGCTGGAACGTAACCGCTATGCCCGATGGAACTCTTTATGACAAGGAAGGCAATCAGTACAATTATCTCTTCTGGGAAGGCGAAAGCAATGCTGTGTATGATTTCAGCAAGGGATTCTGCGTTAAAAGAGAGGACAGTGCGGAATTTTTACGCTGGGCATTACCGAAGCTGGGACTTACACCCAGAGAGTATAATGAATTTATTGTATTCTGGCTGCCTTTCATGCTTAAAAACGAGTACAATGTAATTTCCTTCCAGTACGACTGCTACACAGATAATGCGGTATTGAGCGTAACTCCCGAGCCCGATACGGTTATCCGCGTGTTCATGGCATTTTACGGAAGTAATGCTCCTGTTGAAATAGAAGAACAAGAGCTGTCTGCACCTGAGCGCGAAGGCTTCACCGTAGTAGAATGGGGCGGAACTATTACAGGATAAAATCACAGTTATAAACGAAAACCTCTGCGGTATAATAATCGCAGAGGTTTTTAATTACGGAGGGGTTTATGACTGATATTTTTGTTGTGGGAAATAACAATGACACCGAAACAGAACACCTTATAAAAGAACAGCTTTCTGAAAATTATGCTGTAACATATATCAAGAACGACAGCTTTACGCAAATCGGTCAGGGATATAATCTTATATTTTTTGACGCAGAAAATCCCGTGATTGAAGCTAAGGCAGGTGTTCTTCTGATGAAGGAATGGGGCGAAATACCCGACAGACTTCCGAAGGAAATCACTGCTGTCATAAACGCTGACAACAGTGCTCAGCTTGAAGCAGTGCAAAAATGCGGAATAAGAGCTGTAACCTGCGGAAGCTGCAGCACCTCAACCATCTCCTTTTCAAGCGAAACCGAGGATACTCTTATGATTTCGCTGAACCGCAGTATTACGGCATTGTCAGGAAAAATCATTCAGCCCCTCGAAATTCCTGCGGAAAAAAGAGGAGCTGAACGGTATTCGTTAATGAGTTATATGGCTTTGAGACTTATACTTGATGATTTTGATTCAGAGCTGGGCAGGCTCATTTAGGAGCTTTAAGCGCACGCATTGCGTTCAAGACTGCAATTATGCAGACACCCACATCTGCGAAAACCGCCGCCCACATTCCTGCAAAGCCAAGTGCACCGAGGACAAGAACAATGCCCTTTACGCCCAGTGCAAAAACAATGTTCTGCTTTACAATTCCCAGAGTTTTTCTTGCAATTTTTACCGCAAGAGCAACCCTTTCAGGGTTATCGTCCATGATTACCGCGTCAGCCGCTTCAATTGCAGCATCAGAGCCAACGCCGCCCATGGCTATACCGATATCCGCACAGGTAAGAGCAGGTGCGTCATTTATACCGTCTCCTGCAAACGCAAGCTTACCGTTTTTGTTTTCAAGAAGCCTGCGGATTATATCTACCTTATCAGTAGGAAGAAGACCGCAGTGCGCTTCGTCAATTCCGATTTCAGCGGCAACCGCTTCGCCTGTAAGCTTATTATCACCCGTAAGCATTACAGTTTTTTCAACACCGCAGTTTTTAAGAGACTTTATCGCTTTTGCACTGCTCGGTTTAATCTTGTCCGAAATTATTATACTGCCCTTGTACACGCCGTTTTCGGCTACATAGACCACTGTACCCGCTGACTGGCAAGACTCGAAGGAAATTCCGTTTTCGCGCATGAGCTTTTCACCGCCTGCAAGAACTGTTCTCCCGTCAACAACAGCGGAAACTCCCCTGCCTGCCTTTTCACATACATCGGAAATAACCGTGCTGTTTATTTCTTTGCCGTATGCCTTTTTCAGTGACGCGGCAATAGGATGAGGAGAATAATATTCAGCATGTACGGCAAGACTTAAAAGCTCTGCTTCACTTATGCCTGAAGGAGTTACTGAGGTCACTTCAAAGCTGCCCTCAGTAAGTGTACCTGTCTTATCGAAAACAACTGTCTTGACCTCTGCAAGTGCTTCAAGGTAATTTGCGCCCTTTACAAGTATTCCGTTGGCCGAAGCACCGCCGATACCTCCGAAGAATGTCATAGGCACCGATATAACAAGGGCGCATGGGCAGGAAATAACAAGGAAGGTAAGCGCTCGGCCTATCCATTTGCTCCACTCGCCGTCAAAAATCGGCGGGATAATTCCTATAATAAGGGCGGCAGCTACAACACATGGTGTATAATAACGAGCAAACTTTGTAATAAAGTTTTCCGCCTTGGCCTTATGCTCACCTGCATTTTCAACAAGCTCCAGAATTTTCGAAACAGTTGATTCGCCGAACTCTGCCGTAACCTCACATCGGAGCACACCGCTGATATTTATACAGCCGCTTATAAGCGCCTTGCCCTCGTAAGCGTCAACAGGAATCGATTCGCCGGTAACAGACGCAGTATCTATCGTCGAACTGCCCTCAACAACCACACAGTCCAGCGGGATTTTTTCACCGGGCTTTATCACGATTATATCGCCCGTATGAACTTCTTCAGGGTCGGCTTCAATCACTTCGCCGTCACGTTCAAGATTTGCGTAATCGGGACGGATATCCATAAGCGCAGCAATATTTTTTCTGCTTTTTGACACGGCACAGCTCTGGAACAGCTCGCCGACCTGATAGAAAAGTATAACTGCTACCGCTTCAGTATATTCGGACACGAAGAATGCACCCACGGAAGCAATTGCCATAAGGAAATTTTCATCCAGAAACTGTCCCGAGAAAATACCGCGGACAGCCTTAAACAATACGTCCCAGCCGATGAAAAGATACACCGCCGCATAATAGCAAAGAAGCGGTATACCGTCAAGAGGAATAAAAAAGCCTGCGGCAAAAAGGATAACAGCAACTATAACACGTATCAGCGTTTTTTTCTGCTTTCTTGTCATATCAGTCCTCACATATCAATTCTGCAGTCAGGCTCGATTTTTCTGCAGATTTTCGCCGCCTGCTTCATGATTTCGCCGTGCTTTTCATCGTCAGTCACTATTGTGATTTTCTGGAGCATAAAGCTGATATTTACACTTTCAACACCGTCAATCGCAGCTATTTCACGTTCCATTTTCGCAGCGCAGTTTGCACATTCAAGGTCAACCATTTTATATGTCTTTTTCATTTGTTTAGCCCTTCCTTATTTCTTTTCAATTACAGCATAGCAGTTGGGGAGCATACCCCTTATCATTTTCATTTTTACTTTTCCGAAGCCGCATTTCAGAAGCATATCCACATAAGCTTCAGGGGTGTATTCCGTGGACGGGTTGAAGCCTAAAATCCTGTAAAGCTTTAAAAGCGCATTGAATTTTTTACCCGTCATATATGTAGGAAGAATAAGTCTTCCGCCCTTTTTTGTTACCCGCCACAGTTCTCCGACTGCCTTTTCGGGTTCATCAAGAAGATGAAGCACATTTCCCGCCATTACAACATCGTAGGTTTCATCGGCGTCTTTTAAATTGAAAATATCACGGACATCAAATTCAACGTTGGATATATTTTCTCTCTGCGCCTTTTTTTGAGCCACTTTAAGCATAGGCATGGAAATGTCAGTGCTGACTACTCTTTCAGCTTTTTTCGCTGCCGCAAAAGTGAGTCTCCCTGTACCTGCGGCTGTGTCAAGCACCAGCGCGCCCTCAGGTACAAGCTCCTCAGTGGTTTTCTCCATACCTCGCAGAACTTTACCGTTGAACGACTGTCCGAAGTCATACAGAAATGCAAATCTGTCCCAGAATGTCATTTTGAACTTCCTTTCTACTCTCCGATATGTTCCATACCCTGACCGATAATGGAGCGGACATGGTCGTCGGCAAGTGAATAATAAATTGTCTTTCCGTCACGGCGGTAACGAACCAGACAGGCCTGCTTCAGAACTCTGAGCTGATGTGAAATTGCAGAAGCGCTCATGCCGAGAAGGCTTGCTATATCGCAGACGCAAAGCTCCTCTTCAAACAAAGCATAGAGTATTTTTATACGTGTGCTGTCGCCGAAAACCTTGTAAAGCTCGGCTAAGTCATAAAGTATTTCGTCCTCGGGCATTCCCTCTCGTACGCGATCAACCACATTTTCGTGGCTTTCACATTCGCCGCAGGCAGGGATACTTTCAATCTTTGCCATGATAATCTCCTTTATTTTCAATTCTTGAATAGATGAACATTTGAATGATTGTTCAAATGTTCGATTGTATTATAACACCCTTTTAATAAGTTGTCAATAGTTTTCCTGATTTTTTTCAAAATTATATATCAAACTCTTTTTTCAGCTTTTCGATTGCCTTTTTCTCAATCCTTGACACATAAGAACGGGAAATATTCAGCATTTTAGCCACCTCGCGCTGTGCCAACGGACGTGAAACCGTTCCATCCGCACAGATAAGTCCATACCTCTTTGATATTATAAGCCTTTCCCTTTCATCAAGGATTGTATTTACCGCTTCATAAAGTTTTTCCATATTTATTCTCAGGTCAACCTCATCATCAACGCAGACGTCATCCTTGAATATATCGGCAATTGTAAGCTCATTTCCGTTTTTATCAGTATCAATCGGCTCATTCATGTACACTTCACTGCTCTTGTGCTTTGTTTTGCGGAAGTACATTTTTATCTGATTGCGTATGCAGGTACTGGCGTATGTCGAAAAGCTTATAGCCTTTTCCGTATCAAAGGTTTCCGCAGCCTTTATCAGCCCTATGGTTCCTATGGAAATCA
>JAFUNV010000151.1 GCA_017472865.1 Ruminiclostridium sp.
GGTTGCTGCTTCAAAGGTTCCCACTTTCTTGAACATTACAAAATCAAGATAGCCGTCATCGGGCTTTGCATTCTTGGCCGGGGAGATATTTCCGCCATAAACACAGCCGTTGAATGCGCTTACCAAAAGATATTTTCCGCTGTAATCCTTACCGTCGATGTCTATTTCATATTCGATTGCGTGCTTTGTGAGAACGTCAACGATTGACGAAAACCAGTAGGGGAAATTGCGGTGGAATTTTGTAATAAAGGAATAGCTGTCAATATCACCGATAATCCGGGCAGTCATACCTATCGAAAGAGCATTACAGAAGCGTATTCCGTCAAACTCCGCCACATCCATAGCCAGAGGCTCGCCCATAATTACGTTCTTGAGCTTATAAAAAGGCTCGCTGTCCTTGAAGCATTTCAGTATATCATTGGTAAAACCGCAGGGATATATTGCAAGCTCAACATCCTTGAAATGTCTCGCCTTTTCCATTACACGCTGGAAAGTACCCGAACCGCCGCAAGCATAAAGGCGTATTTTCTCGCCACGGAATGCGTCGCAGACCTTTTCGGTTATCTGGGCTTCATTGCCCTCGTGCTCAACAATAAAGAACAAAGCTTCAAATCCAAGCTTTGCGCTGAGCTCCTCCGCTTCACACCGTATCTCTTCCGAACGGTCTTCATTTCCTGCTACGGGATTTATTATAAAAATATGCTTCATTCTGCTCACTCCCCCGGTTAAAATTTTAAAAACGATTGTTTTAACAGTTGTTTTTTTTATTATAATATGGTATAATTATTAAAGCGTTTATATCGCTATATATAGCTTACCAAAAACTGAGATTAAAGTCAAGAGAAAAAGGAATGAAGGGTATGGAAAAAAGAAATTTAAGTGCTTATGATTCCGATAAAGATACCGCCAGAGTCCGCCGTCATGCAGAACGCAGTACATATGTCCTTTCTGTTGCATATCTTATCGTCATGTTCTTTATGACAAGAATTATTCATTTTCCTCTCTGGGCTTCGCTGTGCTATCCCGGAGTTTTTGTCATAGGCTCTTTTCTCTTTTTCTGTAAGAAAATACCCCGCAGTATTTATCAATACTGGTTTGCAGCGTCATCAGCAGGACTTTGCGCCCTGTTCGCAGTTTGCTCAGATACCTTTACAATCCCGCTGCTGATTTACATAACTACTCACTGCCTTACGGCGATGTTCAGAAATGAGCGGCTTATTCTTGTAGATACTATCTTAGGTATCACCCTTTCCACAATATGCTATTTCATAAACCTTGACAATCCTGTAATTACAGACTCCATTGAATCCATATCAGAGCTTCTGCTTATTCCCGCGTGTATTCTTTCCACCCATTTCGCGCTGACAAGTCTTGTAAAGCGCGACAAGCAGCTGTTCCTCTTTGCACAGCAGAAAAACCGAAACAATACCGCACTTCTTCAGATAGTAGAAGCAAAGCGAAGCGAAGCAGAGGCAGCGGCAAAGGTAAAAACCGAATTCCTTGCAAATACCAGCCATGAAATCCGTACTCCTATGAATTCCATCATGGGTATGACCGAGCTTGCACTGAGAGAGGATATTTCACCTCAGGTAAGAAATTACCTGGGCAATATCCGTGACGCAGGCACAAACCTTCTCAACATCATCAATGATATTCTGGACTTTTCTAAAATTGAATCGGGTAAGGTTGAGCTTAACCTGACTGATTACAATATCCTGTCCGTTATAAATGATATCTGCAACATTATTTCTGTACGTATCAACAGCGAGGTTGTTCAGATTGTAACCTGCATCGATCCGTCTGTTCCCACAGTTATGACAGGCGACGAACGCCGTATCAAGCAGATTGTCCTTAATCTTGCAGGCAATGCCATAAAGTACACCCGCCACGGCAGTATTACTATATCTGTTTCCGCAGAAACAAAATCCGCCGATATGGTTATGCTGAAATTCAGCGTAAAGGATACAGGCATCGGTATCAAGCAGGCAGATATATACCGTCTGTTCAATGAATTTGAAAGAGCAGATACAAAACGTAACCGCAACATCGAAGGCACAGGTCTGGGACTTGCAATCTGTAAATCCCTTACTGAAATGATGGGCGGTACAATAAAGGTCAGCAGCGTCTACGGTGCAGGCAGCATCTTTACTGTGGAAATACCTCAGAGAGTTAAAAATGCCGAAAGCTGTATCAACATAGAAAACCGTGAAGAAAAATATATACTCATCTGCATTCCCGACAAGGAACAGCTCAAGGCGGTTTCAGCCGAAATAAAATCCCTGGGCATTGAATTTAAGAGCGTTACCAACCACGAGCTTTTAGAAAAAAGGGAATTTGAAAAATGCACAGATATCATTATTGACTGCGAGGAATACTGCGACGGTAAGGAACGTCTGTCTCCTTACAAGGATAAGCTTACTGTTATAATCGATCCCGGTGTTCATCCCGAATGTGCGCCTGAAATCCGCAGAATTTACAGACCTGTAACCATTATTTCTCTGCTTGTGCTTTTCGGCTCTCACGATATCGCCACAGAAAGCCAGCCTCAGAGCCGTATCAAACGTTTCTCGGCTCCTGACGCAAAAATTCTTATTGTAGATGACAACAGAGCAAATCTCCTGGTTGCCGAGAGACTTATCTCCCTTTATAACATTCAGACGGACACTGCCGACAGCGGTATTTTAGCTCTGAAAATGGTTCAGCAAAACGATTATGATATTGTGTTTATGGACCACATGATGCCTGAGCTTGACGGCATCGAAACCACTCAGGCTATACGAAGCCTGGGCGGAAAATACAGCAAGCTGATTATCGTTGCACTTACAGCCAACGTTATCAGCGGTGCAGCGGAAATGTTCAGAGAATCAGGACTTGATGATTTCCTTGGAAAGCCTATTGAAATGAGCGAGCTTAACCGAATTCTTACACGCTTCATTCCCGAAGAAAAGAGGCTTCCTGAAAATACCGCCGCACAGCCCGAAAAGAAAGAGCCGTCTCAGCTTCTTCTGAAATTAAAACAGGTAGAAGAGCTAAATTCCGATATCCTTGTGGCACAGTGCGGCGAGCGTGCCGATTTTATCAGGGATATTCTTCTTTCAACCATATATTCGCCCTCCCGCACAAAGCTTGATACCGCTTTTGCCGCCAAGGACTGGCGCAACTACACTATATATGTCCATGGTCTTAAGGGCGCTCTTCGCAATATCGGCGCAGAAAAATTAGGACAGCAGGCTTACGAGCTTGAAATGGCAGGAAAGCGAAACGACGAAAAATTTATTCTTGCCAACAACAAGGATTTCACAACCTCATTTGACCGCTTTGCCAAAAAAATAATCGAAATCACAGAATTCGGCGACAAGAAACCCGGAGAAAAGGGCGATATTTCCGAGCTTCTGACTGAAATGAAAAAGATAGGCGAAGCTGTCAAGGATATGGATTACAGCTTATGCGCAGGAATTCTCGGAAATATATGTCAGAAGCATTACAACAGAAATATCGATAATATGCTTGCCGATCTGACAGCGGCAGTTAATGATTTCGACTTTGACCTTGCAAAGGATATTGTTGATACCATCATCAGCGACATTAAATCCGCTCTTTAATACAGACGCAAATTGTTTCTGCACTGTTTTTAGGACATAAATTGCGATAAAATACAATTGAAAATACAGGAAA
The DNA here is from genome assembly GCA_017472865.1 of Ruminiclostridium sp. GTDB lineage: Bacteria > Bacillota > Clostridia > Oscillospirales > Ruminococcaceae > Ruminiclostridium_E. The sequence goes on from JAFUNV010000151.1 coordinate 3,676, forward strand.
GGAATTTA
>JAFUNV010000152.1 GCA_017472865.1 Ruminiclostridium sp.
ATCATAGTGGTTATCAATATTGTATTCATACCTCGACAGAAGCTCGAAAGGCCCCTCGGGCTTGTCGCTGACAGCAACACAGCCCTTCGCGCCGACGATATAGGCATAAAGATAGTATTTTCCGTCCTTTTCAACCACATCGGGAGCATAAAGCTCTCTGTCTGTCCAGTCAACGTCGGATTTATGTCCGTCAACGTCACGGGTGCTGAAGGATACTCCGTGGCAGGTCCATTCATTCGGATTATTTACAGGTGCCGACCATACCTTTAACTTATAGTCGCAGAAAAACTCGGAAGAAGCGTTATCGTGTGAACCGTAAACGTAAATTCTGTCGCCGAACACGCGGGGTTCTCCGTCAGGTATATATTCCCATTTAGGGAGGTAAGGATTAGCCATAATTTTAATTCCTTTCATGTTTTTATTTTATTATAACGCAAAACCGCTTTTAAAGCAATGTTTTTTTGACCATAAATCCAGAATAAGTTCTGACGCTACAAAATTCAACATCAAAATATTTTTTGTTGAATTTCGAAAAAATTGAAAAATTTGTTTGCATTTTTTTTAAAAATATGCTATAATTTCAGAAAATACTGAACAACTTTTATCAGAAGCTGTTCATACCCTTCTGAGTAAACGTTTTCAGCAGCAGTATAACAACAGAAAAGCGAGGCTATTCTGTTTCAATAATCACATCGAAAGGAAGATCTTTATGAAAAAGTTCAGAAGAATATCAGCTGCAACCGCTGCACTGATAATCGCACTCAGCGCAGCAGGCTGCTCAGGCGGCGGACGTACAGATGCCGGTGCTTCTACTTCAGCGGCGGACGCTGCTCCCGCTTCTACAACCACCGACCCCAATGCAGAACTTGAGGACGAGGTTGACTGGGACAGCATGGCTGAAATCGAAGCAGTTGACACCGCAAATGAAGAAGGCACAGGCGAGCTTTACGAATCAGGCAAGACCGCAGGTGTTGTAAACGCACTCTGCTACTACGACCTTGCCACAACCCAACCTGAGCTTGCAGAGCTTCTCGCTCAGCGCTACGGCGGTACAATCGAAACCGAAATCACCACCAGCGGCAGCGGCTACTTTGAACGTCTCGGTGTACTTATTGCCGCAGGCGACTCCCCTGATATCGTAAGATACGACTGGATGGCTTATCCTATGGGCACTTCCAAGAATATGTTCACCGCCCTTGACGGCTGGCTGGATATCAACTCTCCCCTGTGGGTTGAAGAAAAGGACGTTATCGAATCCTTCAACTATCTGGGACAGCACTACTACTTCCCTTCTGACGTTCAGACAAACTTCGCAATCATCTATAACAGAACCCTTCTTGAAGAACAGGGCATGGCTGATCCCATGGATATGTATTTTGAAGGCACATGGGACTGGAACAGCTTTGAAGAGCTTATCGAACAGTGGGCTCAGAGAGGCGATGAATACATCGGCTTTACAGGCGGTTCCTGGTCGTCAATGATGTTTGTAAACACAACAGGCACCAAGGTCATCGACATGACGGGTACTGAAATCATCAACAACCTCAAGAACCAGGAAGTTCAGCGTACAATGGACTGGGTAGCTGAACTCAAGAAGCAGAACCTTATCGGCGACGGTTTCGTTGACCCGGGCGAAGCCTTCATCGACGGAAAGCTCCTCTTCCTCGGTATGGGTCTTACATGGGGCTATGAAAGCGCACAGGAATCCTTCTTCAAGGGCAATATCGACGGCGAAATCGCTGCTGTTCCCTTCCCCAGAGACCCCAACGCTGACGCTTATTATCTCCCCTCCGACACCTTCGGCTTCCTTGTTCCTTCGGGCGCAAAGAATGTACAGGGCGGTGTAGACTGGATTCTCTGCGGCAGAATTTACGAAACCGATCCCGAAATCGTAGCCGCTGACTATGCTGAAAAGACATACGACGGTCCTACATTCTATCCTAAATGCCCCGAATGTAAGTTCAACTGCGACGAAGCAGGCTTCAAGGATTCCCCCAACTGCCCCGAATGCAACGCGGCAAGAAAGAAGAAGTATGCTCCTTATTACAGCGAGGAACAGATGATTGTCGTAAACGACATGACCGACCCCTCAAAGTTCACCTTCGTATTTGACAACTCCCTCGGCTTCAATGATGATTTCTCCGCATTATTCACAGGCGGCGAGGAATCTCTTTACGACGGACCTCTTTACTACGGCTCCTCCTTTACACAGCTCCGTGATGCTAACTACAATACAGTAGAAGCTTATCTCGAGCCTTACAGAGAAGCACTTGCAGAAGCAAATTCCTGATTCACCTGAAAAAACACGCTGTCATCGCATTAGCGGTGGCGGCGTGTTTTGCTTTATTTATATTCCTTTTCAACAATAAGAACTTCCGTAAGAGAAAGGCATTTGTTTTCATCGTCAAACTCGGCCTTTATCACGTAGGGCATATAATCCACAATACGTATGAAATCTTCATAACCGAAAGACGGATTATAATAATTCAGCATAGTGCTGAGAGCCGTACCGTGGGTGGCAATTGCAACGGTTTTACCCCTGTATTTTTTAAAAGCACGGTGCAGTGCGGCAATATTGCGCTTCTGTACGTCGGCAAGACACTCGCCGTCAAGGATATGATAGCTGAAATCTTCCCACTGTGCCTTTATAAAATCAAAGAAATGCTCCCCGTGCCACTTTCCTGCGCTCCGCTCACGGAAATCCTCGTCCGTCTCAATTTCAAGCCCCAGCCTTTTTGCAAGGTGGGTAACAGTCTGTATGGTGCGGGTGTAGGGGCTGGAAATTATATGGTCAATTCCCGAATTTTCAAGGGCGGCAGTTATTTTTTCGGTATCACGGAGACCTTCCGCAGTAAGCGGGCGTGTGCGGTCATCCTGCGTAAAGCGGTCAGACTGAGCATGGCGGATAAAATATACAGTTGTCATGAAATTTCCTTTCTGTGTTGCAAATTTTCCCATAATATGTTATCCTATAACTATAAAATGAAAGGACAAAAGCTATGAGAAAAATGGATTCATTCAGCGCTTTGCATATAATAAAGCGCGTAATTGACGAAAATGTGAGCGAGGGCGATATCTGTATCGACGCCACAGCGGGACGGGGCTTTGACACCCTGCATTTATGCACCCTTGTGGGCGACAGCGGTCATGTCACCGCCTTTGATATACAGCAGGACGCGGTAGACAGCACAAAAGCACTGCTCAAAGAAAACGGCATGGCTCACCGAGCTGACGTACTGCTTCAGAGCCACAGCGAAATGGACAAGCTCTTTGAAGAAAACACTGTCTCCTTCATCACCTTCAACTTCGGCTGGCTCCCCAAAGGTGACCATAATATCCACACCAACAAGGAAACCAGCATTGATGCAATCGAAAAGGGGCTGAAGCTTTTAAAAAGCGGCGGAATCATGTCGCTTATCATCTATTACGGCAGAGAAACAGGCTTTGAAGAACGTGACGCGCTTCTCGAATACCTCCCCACTATTGACAGCCGTCAGTACACGGTGGTTGAAATGCCCTTTGTGAACCGTCCGAACTGCCCGCCTATCCCGATTATTATAATCAAGGATTAACCGATAAAGGTCAGCCGCTTTCACGGCTGACCCTTTTTACAGTAAAATATTAAAAATCTTCACCAAGTGTTTTATCACAGCCTACATAATCCGCAAGCTCCTCGGTCTTTTCAAGGGGAAAGGGCGGATTTGCCACAGGCTTCATGGAAATAGAAACCAGCAGTACAGGATTATCATCCGCGGCAATTCGGTTTGAAGAAAGCTTTCCGCAGCGCTTACAGCGATGGATAATCGCCCATTCGCCGTTTTTTCGCACCCAGACGCTTATTGGTTCCATAATGCCGCCGCACTCCGATTCACGGTCGCCGGGTTCTTCATCCACATGAAGACTTGAAAGGCAGTTGGGGCAATGATTGCGGTGGCTGCTGCCAGCACCCTCGGGAACTACCGTTCTGCCGCAGGAGCTGCAGGTAAAAACCTCATTGCAGGCGTGATTTTTATAATAGCCCTTCTGAAATGATTTTCTTTTATTTTCTCTGTTCATTTTGTCCTCCGAAAAAAGTAATTATAAACTTACTTTCGGGAGGTCTGATTATAAGCACTAACCTCCCGATTAGGTTACAATCACCGTCTCATAATTATTTTTCATAGAACAAATTCCTCCTTTTTTAATTTCTAACAGGACTCTGAGTCCGAAGTTTTATCCCAATACCCCCTTTTTCAGAATTACGGAAATTAATTCCGCTTTTTCATATTATCACATAAATACTAAAATGTCAACAAAGCTGTATTAAATTATCAGGGTCTATTGATTTTAATACAAAAAACTGATATAATTAAAGAAAAAATCCCCATGAAAGGACAGAAAAAATGAAAGAACGTATTATTTCACTTATCAGCGCCGCCGCTATGATTATTTCCGCGGCAGGCTGCAATTCCGCACCCGATACCGCTGATACAACCACTACAACCTCCGCTCCCGTATCGGAAGGACCTGCCGATTACGAGCCTACCGCAGAAAATGTAAAGCTCCTCGGCAGAGCATTTTATGATGATTTCGACGGTGAACTTATCTGCGCTTACTCGGGTACAGGCTGTGAATTTACCGCAACAGCAAAATCCGTGACAATAACCGTTAAGGGCGACACTGCCGCAAGAACCAACAACAACGACAACGCCGCACGCTTTGCGGTCTATGTTGACGGCGAGCGAACCGAGGATATAATGCTGGACGAAACCACAAAGATAGTAAATGTTTTCAGCGGCGATACCGAAAAGACCGCTACCGTTTCCCTTGTAAAGCTTAGCGAGACCGCAAATTCCACACTCTCGGTAGATTCCATCACCGTTGATGGCAGCATAGCTCCCACCGCCGAAAAGGATTTATACATAGAGTTCGTGGGTGACTCAATCACCTGCGGCTACGGCGTTGACGACGAGGACAGAAACCACCATTTCTCCACCTCCACAGAGGACTGCACCAAGGCTTACGGATACAAGACCGCTGAAAAGCTCGGCGCTGATTACAGCCTTGTTTCAATCAGCGGCTACGGCATTATCTCAGGTTACACAAACAACCCTGACAAGAAATCCGCTTCCCAGCTTATGCCTCTCCATTATGAAAAGGTTGGCTTCTCATACAGCCGTGACCTGGGCAGCTTCAAGTGGGATTTCGCCCGTCAGCCCGACGCTGTTGTTATCAATCTCGGTACCAACGATGAAAGCTACTGCAAGACCGACAAGGACAAGCAGGCGGAATTTACTGCGGAATATGTGAATTTCTTAAAGACCGTCAGAGCGCGCAACCCCGAAGCAAAGATTCTCTGCGTCCTCGGCGTAATGGGCAGCGGACTTTACAGCTGCGTTGAAGAAGCTGTGAACACCTACTCCGCTGAAACAGGCGATACTTCTGTTTACGCTATGAAGCTCCCCAATCAGGACCAGGCGGACGGAATTGCCGCAGACTGGCACCCCACAGAAAAGACCCATGAAAAGACAGCAGAAATTGTAGCGGAAAAGCTGAAAGAGATTTTAGGATAATTTACAATAAGTACTTAAGTCTTTATGGCATTTATTTTAATAAAAAATACTAATTTATAGGAGGTTATCAAAATGGCATTAACAAACGTAGTGACAGCAGGAGACTATAAGGGAGCAATTATGTACAAAAACAACAAAAAAGGACTGTACATTAACCCTCCCTTAGGGCTTGGAAAAAAGCCATTCATCAATAAAACAACCGTAGCAAGCTATGAGGTTATCAATCAGGAGTCAACCAAGAGCGTTGCAAGCGGAGTTGCGAGAGGAATTGTGGGCGGAGCTCTTCTTGGCGGTGTCGGCGCTATTGCCGGAGCCGCTTCTGCTAAGAATAAAGGAAACTACACGGTTTCTATCATATTCAAAGATGGCAAAAAATGTCTCTGCGAACTTGATGACTTTATGTACAAACGTTTGGTAGAAATATTATATTAAAACTTATACAAGGATCAATATATAATTTTTTAGTGGCAATCATATCAGCTTATACAATTCAAAATATTTACTCTTAAAATAACTATAAATAAACACGGCGGTTCAAAAGAGCCGCCGCTTTGTTTTATCCCAGAATTTCCTTCATCTTCTGCCCTGCCTTCTGAGCACATTCATACTGCGGAACACCATCCCCTGTTATAAGGTCGCGGTCTGTCCATACGAATACGCCGTTCCAGCCGTTGTTGTAAGCCCACTCGTAGCATTCCTCAATCGCCTTGATATTGCGGAGCGCCTTGATACCCTCGTGCGAGCATTCACCCACAACGCGGGGCTTTGCCATTTCAATGCCGAACTCCTCAGCAGTGGTAAGGAAGGGGCAGTTGAACCATGTTGCCTGCCAGTCGTAGTAGTGTGTTGACCAGAAATCAACATAAGCGTTTTCATTATCATAGCGGCTTCTTAAAAACTCGTCAGAGCCGTAGTTACCCTCATACTTTTCGCTGTTGTACTTGATTATACCAAATCCTATTGTAACCAGCATATCGTCGGTATTTTCATGGATAGCGGCGCAGGCTCTTGCTAAATAATCACCTATGCAGTCCCAGGAAATCTGACCGCATTCCGCATTTTCAAATACCCAGTCAGGCTCGTTCATAAGGTCGATGCTCCACACGTAGTCGTTGTCGTCGTAGCGCTTGCAGAAGGGGATAACGTAATTTTCAACAAAGCTGTCGATATTTTCCGTGCTCTTTATCATAGCACGCCAGTTTTCATAGTTGCGGTAGGTATCCTTGAAATTATCGAAGGAGGTAAGAGTTGCCATAACGTAGATTTCATTCTCAGCCGCAAGCGAGAACAGTGAATCAAGGTCCTCCCAGTGCTTGTCGGTAGCTCCCGAAACATGACCGCTTTCGTTAACCTGTACAGCACATTCACTGCTGCAGTTAATCCAGATACGGCAGGAATTGAAGCCGTCCTCGTGCATCATGGCGAAAACCTGCTGCCAGTAATCGGGGTTATATCTTCCGCCAAAATCGTTCCAGCTCTGCCAGGGAGCGTTCATGCCCGTGAGCCATACCTCTTTGCCGCCCAGCATGAACTTATCGCCCTCTATGTAGATATTCACGCCGTCAGCCTGTGGCGCGGAAGGCTCTGAGGGTGCGGAAGCTGTTTTCGTGTCGGGAGCGGTTGTGGTTGTTGCAGTCTCGTCGGTATTGCCCGAACAGCCGCCAAGGAGCATTGCCGCCGCAAGGAAGGCGGAGATTGTTCTTTTAATTTTCATTGTGCATTTCCTTTCTGTATTTTTTTGATTAGTATAGCATATTTTACCGAAAAGTGCAAGAGAAAACTAAACTGACCTTACATAATCTATCAGTTCTTTAATGTTATCCTTATCGGTGAAATCAACAGGATTATCATAAGCTGCCAACAGACCGAGAGTATCCTCGTCAGGGTTTTCAATCTTCTGCAGGTGCATTTTCAGCATATTCATAAGAATTTTATCAGCCGTGCCGAGTTTATTGAAATCAAAACCGCCTCTGAGGTAGAAATGACCTATGCTTTTCTGCTGTTCTGCGGGGATAAGTCTGTTCCAGAAAGGGATAATGTCCTTATCCTTGCCGGGGTTTGAACCTACCGCGAACAAAACAAGCTTCTTACCCGAAAGCTTGTCGAGATTCTTTGTAATAAGCTTTGCGCCATTCATACCGCCTGCGTACATACCGCCGCCGAAGATGATAGTATCATATACCATAATATCGGAGAGGGACGGATTTTCTTTTATATCACAGTTCAGCTCTTCAGCAATCCACTGAGCGTATCTTTTGGTGTAACCTGTTTTTGATTTGTAGACAACTATTGTTTTCATATTTACCTCACATATTTTTATAAAGTTTTCTGGCAAGTATCGCCGCATATATTCCAAGCAAAAGGAAAATGAGCGATTTTGTTATAAGTACAGGAACGGGAATGTCAATCCCTGCCGCAATCTGATGACCCGTCTGAAATATCATCATTGTTCCGACTATGACAATGCCGATTGTAAGCACAGAAAGTAGCACTACACCAAAAGAATTACGCTTTTTCAGCAGATAAAGACAGATAAATGCCGCAGGGCTTATAATTCCCATATCGAGAATATATGTGATTTCCGTCGTGTAGACCTCAATAAGTCCCAGTGTTCCGCTTTCAAAGGAAGAGATAATATCAGGAAACCACGCTATAAATGTGGATATACCTGAAAGCACGAGAAAAATCGTGTACGCCTTACCCGTAAGGAAATCGGGAACATTGAACTGTTCCTTTGATATACTGTAAATTCCTGTAATAAAAGCGAAGAATGAGCATATAAAAAGAGCGGTATACGCAAGAAACAGCATATTATATGTAACACCGAAACATAGGCTTACCGCATAGTATAAAACCCACGCAAGCACTGATACAAGAAGTAAATGGCTCTTTTTACTCCTATTTTTTAGGTCTTTTATGAGGAAAACCACAGTAAGCGGAACACCAACGACAAGTACATTCATATCACTGCCTATGAAGGTTGCCGCCTTCATATAGCTGTCACGAGCATAAACCCCGCTGCCCCACATTTTTATTGTTTCACCATACTGATTTATAGCATCAAACGACTTTGAATTATCCCACGAAAGCACACCGCACAGTGTTGTTATTACAAGAAGAATTACAGCCAAAGCTGAAAGAATGTGTATTGCTTTTAAATTACGCATCATTTTCCTCCTTCAGTTCGTTAAGCCTGTCACAGAGCTTTGCAAGTGCGGAACAATAAGCTGTTGTTTCTTCCTCATTCAGACATTCAAAAAGCCTGAAAACAAACTCCTGATTCTGCCCTGCTTTTTTTGTACGGATATTATTCGCCGCTTCAGTCTTGACAAGCCTTATGGCGCGCTTATCCTTTTTGTCGGGCAAAACCTCTAAAAACCCCTTATCAATAAGACGGTCAACTATCTGCCGCATACTCTGGTGAGTAACACCCGACATTTCCGAAATCTGCTTAAGGGTTGGCGGTTCGGGAAAGGCATCAATCATCGTAATTGCCAGCCACTGCTTTGCGGTAATATCTTCAAGCCCGCTGTCCATAATCGCCTGCAGGCGATTAGCGCATATAAAAATATTGACGTAGGCTATAAGCCGCTGGTCCATGTGTTCAAAATCGTACATAAACGCCTCCTAAAATAAGTAATATACTACCTATATATGCAGTATACTACTTATTTTATGTTATGTCAATAGTTTTTTTAAAATACTTGACAACACATTATTTATATGTTACTATTAGTAACATAAGAGGTGATAATTATGGATAAGATTATTTTAGGTCTGCTCATTCTGAAAAGCAGGACTATATACGAAATAAGAGCGAAATTCGCTGATAATCTTAACCTTATGTACAGCAGCAGCACAGGCAGTATCCAGGCGGCGCTGAAAAAGCTGTCCGCACAAGGGTATATAGAATGTACCGAGACTGTGGAAAACGGCAGGCGCAAGAAAATATACCTGATTACAGACAGCGGCAGAGCGGAATTTTCCGATTGGGTCAATTCTTCCTTTGACGCCGCGCAGAATAAGAATCCTGAGCTTGCAAAGCTCTATTTCATGGGTATTTCAGATGTAACCAGACGTCAGAAGCGTGTGCGGGAGCTGATAACTGACCTTGAAAAAACAAACCTGACCTTATCTGCGCTGTACAATGACGGTCTGACACTTACACCATCGGAGCAATACCGCGACCTGTTCAATTATCAGCTTATGACGGTAAAATTCGGCAGAGATTATACCGCTTTTCAGCTGGAATGGTTTAAAAATCTGCTTTCCGACATGGAAAACGGCATA
>JAFUNV010000001.1 GCA_017472865.1 Ruminiclostridium sp.
GCTGATAGAATAACGGGGAATTTGGGTAGTGCGAGGTTCTGATTGCATTTATGTTATGCATTTTCATAAGCTTTAAGTCTTTTTCCATCTGCATAACTGTGCAGTAGCTTCCTGTGTCGGGATAGCTGTCGTGGCGGTTCACTCCGCGGAATTTAAGAGGCTCGCCGTTGAATTTTACAACGCCGTTTTCAACACATATTCTTCTGAAGCCGACCTTTTCGCCGATAATTTCGGTATTTGTTTCAATAACAAGATTATAGAGATAAGGTGTTTCAGCTGACCAGAGCTGAACATCATCCACCTTTATTTCAACAGTCTCATTATTTCCGGCATTTACACGGGCAATTTCTTTTCCATTGTTATCTGAGAGAACAGCCTTGCCGTCTGCGCCTTCAAGGGTAAGCTGAAGCACGGCAGATTTCATATCATCGGAAATAATAGTTTTGATACAGTAGTTTTCAAGTCTCTTTTCGGGACGTGACATAACATACACATCGCGGAAAATACCCGAAAGTCTGAACTTGTCCTGGTCTTCGAGATATGTACCGTCGCACCATTTAAGAACAGCGGCAGTGATTGTGTTTTCACCCTCGCTGAGATAATCGGTAATATCAAATTCGGAAGCCATGTGTGATACCTGAGAGTAGCCTACGAAACTGCCGTTTATATAGAGATAAATACAGCTGTCAACACCTTCAAATACCAGTATTTTTCTCATTCCGTCGGGTGTATGATTATAGCTTCTGCTGTAAACGCCGATAGGGTTATCATCGGGAACGTAAGGCGGGTCAAAGGTAATAGGGTAGCATACATTGGTGTACTGCGGCGCGTCATAGCCGTGTAACTGCCAGTTGGCAGGGACAGGTATTGTACGCTCTGCGTTTATTTCAGTAAAATCGTCCTCTAAACCGATAATGCTATCGTAATATCTGAACTGCCATTCACCGTTAAGCAGCTCAAAATATTCCGATTCCCCGCGATTTACAAAAGGATTCTGACCTTTAGCAAAAGGTATAAAATAAGCGTGGGGCGGCAGGGTATTCACATGAAGTAAGTCGGGATTCTCGTGGTATATCATCATACTTTTCTGTGAGCCTGCTTTTGCTATTAACGACATATCCATAATACTGTCCTCCTCAGTGTTATTTTCTGTGCTTATTATAATACCGATTGACATATCCGTCAATAAATGATATTATTAAAATATAACAATATGAACATGGCGGTGAAATTTATGCATTTTTATGATTTTCCCATTATACGTAATGAAAGCAGTCTGCCTGTATACCTTGTCAGTGTGGGACTTCATGACTGTCAGCCCCATATAAATCGCAAAGAGGGATATCCGTATCCTCAGATTTTTTACTGCACCAGAGGCAGCGGCACACTGGTATATAACGGCGGAAAATATCTTATAAAGCCAATGACGGCCTTCTTTCTGCCTGCGGATTTCCCTCATGAATACTATCCCGATGGGGAAATATGGGATATACACTGGGTAGTGCCGTCGGGCTTTGCAGTAAATAATGTGTTGGAGCAGTTCGGGTTAACCGAACCAATGATTTTTCAGCTTACCGACATAAAAAATCTTGAACGGTGCTTTCGAAAAATGCACGAAGCTCTCCTTGGCGACAGTCTTTTCGGCAACTACCGTGCGGCAGGCTTCTTATATGATTTTCTCATTGAGTTTTACCGCCTTATCTCTGCCGTAAGCGGAAACAGTGTTGTAAATCCCGCTGTGATAAAGGCGGTGGACTACATTAATGCGAATTATACAGATGAAATAACCCTGGAGGAACTGTGCGAGACGGCAGGAGTTTCAAAGCAGCATTTATGCAGGCTTTTCCGTTCTGCTTTGAATTCCAGACCCATGGAGTACATTGCAAAAAGGCGTATACAGGCAGCAAAGGAGCTGCTTTCGGATACAGATAAGACCATTGATGAAATTTCAGAAGAAACAGGTTTTTGTACGGGCAGTTATTTCTGCAAGCTGTTCAGGCGATACGAGGGAATGACACCATCACAATTCAGAAGAGGATAAAGGAGTTACTATGGCTGAGATTATTGAAATCACTGATATAAACGCAAAGGAGCTGGACATATATGCTCGTTTTTCCGAGGTTCAGTTAAAGCATATTTTTGAGCCTGCGGAGGGACTATTCATTGCTGAAAGCCCGAAGGTAATAGGTCGTGCTTTAGACGCAGGCTACGAGCCTGTTTCAATCCTTCTTGAACGCCGTCACATAAACGGTGAAGCGTCAGTAATACTGGAAAGAGCGGGGGATATCCCTGTATTTACCGCTGATGATGAAATTCTTACAAGCCTCACAGGCTTTCATTTAACGCGCGGTGCTCTCTGTGCTATGCGACGCAGAAAGACGCCTGATTTATATGAAATCTGCGGCAGTAAAAGTCGTATTGCGGTGCTTGAAAATGTTGTAAACCCAACAAATGTGGGCGCAATTTTCCGTTCTGCTGCCGCACTGGGGATGGAAGCTGTGCTGCTCACTCCCGCTTGCAGTGACCCGCTTTACCGTCGCGCAGCAAGGGTAAGTATGGGTACGGTTTTTCAGATTCCCTGGACGTATATTGATGATATCGGCAAGCTGGGAGAAATCGGCTTCAGGACAGCCGCTATGGCTCTTGATGATAACTCCGTTGGGATAGACGATGAAAGACTTATGAGTGAGGAACGGCTAGCGGTCGTTCTGGGGACAGAAGGGGACGGTCTTGCCGCCGCAACTATTGCAGAGTGCGATTATACGGTGAAGATTCCCATGTCGGCGGGTGTTGACTCGCTTAATGTTGCCGCCGCAAGTGCGGTTGCTTTCTGGCAGTTGGGAAAGCGAGAGGAATAAGGACGTTTTTGTTGACAGAATATGTTGACAATTTATAATAAAAATTGTACAATTAAGAAAATAAAAATTTCAGGAGGAAAATCATGAACAAGAAATTGTTACGCGCTCTCTCGGGAGCAATGGCAACGGTAATGCTGGCAGGCGCTTTACCTTTTACGGCTGTTGCTGATAGCTTTTATGCAAATGAATCTATTTGTGTTGAGGAGAACAGGAAAGAGGCTGATATCATAACTGAGGATTTCAGTTACAATATTCTTGACGATGGTACGGTTGAGATTGCACGCTACACAGGCACAGATTCTTGCCCCGCAATGCCATTAATGGTTAATGGTATGAAGGTTACAAGAATAGGTGATGATTCTTTTTATGCTAATTTTTACATAACGCACATAGCAATTCCCGATAGCGTCACAAGTATAGGCGCATGGGCCTTCAATACTTGCATAAACTTAACAAATATAACAATTCCCGACAGTGTTACAAGTATAGGCACAGCAGCTTTTAAAAGCTGTAGTTTTACAAGTATAAAAATTCCTGACAGCGTTACAAGTATAGGGGCAGACGCATTCAGCTATTGTGATGAACTGGAAAGTGTAATCATCGGTGATGGAATTACAAGCATAGGCGAGAGCACTTTTGATTCCTGCATCGGCTTAACAAGCATAATAATCGGCGATAGTGTTACAAGTATAGGTAATCATGCTTTTTATTTGTGCAGCAGCTTAACAGATGTATATTACGCCGGCAGTGAGGAAGAATGGAATAGCATAACAATCGGTAACCATAATGAAGATTTATTAAACGCTACAATTCATTACAACTACAAATCTCAAGAAGAAATCAACATTGAAAATTTTGTCGAACGCCTTTATGCAAATATGCTCGGCCGTCCCTCCGACGCAGGCGGTAAGGCTAAGTGGGTTGAAAAACTGAATAACGGTGCAACAGCCGCAGACATTGCGGTTAATTTCGTTCTCAGCCCCGAACTCAAACAGCAGAAGCTGAGTAATGAAACCTTCGTAAAGAGAATGTACCAGACAATGCTTGACAGAACTCCCGCAGATAAAGAAGTTGCAAACTGGGCTTCTTATCTTGAAGCTGGCTGTACATATGCATTTGTTTTCAGAGGCTTCCTTACAGCTCCCGAATTTGCAAACCTGTGTGCAAGCTACGGAATCAAGACAGGTACTTATGCTGCAACTGAAAACCGTGACGTAAACGGTAAGCTTACAAAGTTTATCAGCCGCCTTTATACAAAGGCACTTAATCGTGCTTATGATGTAAGCGGTCTTAATTTCCACAC
>JAFUNV010000153.1 GCA_017472865.1 Ruminiclostridium sp.
CATGAATCTTAAAAAGTATGCAATACACAGGTGGAATAACCTGTTTTATCTGCATTTCTGCTTTGTTTTTTCAATATTTTCCGTTTAATAAAAAAATTACCCCATATTCCTGTTGGAATATGAGGTTTGTCGACAGGCTGAACGGGCGGTCATGTGACCGCCCGTCTGCGTTACTGTTATCTTTATTCACCCTTGCCGCCGCTTACGAAGGCTTCCACAATTTCAGGGAACATCCATGTAAGGGTCTGACGGTGAAGAAGTCCGAATTTTTCACCGCTGCCGCTGAAAGCGCCGTTGTCCCACCATACACAGGTCACGCCGATATCGCGCATAGTGGAGGTGTAATATTTCGCCCAGTCGATACGGCTTTCAAGGTTATCCTTGTTTCTGGCGCCTGTTTCACCGATAATTACGGCAATACCCTTGTCGATATAACCTTTTTTAAGGGTATCTCTGAGGGTATTTATGTCTCGTGTTGCGCCTTCGCGTTCAGAGGAGAACTTGCTTGAAGGCGTATCGCTCAGAGCAAAGGTGTAGGGAAGATAAGCGTGAACCGAAACGATAATCTTGTCATCGCCCTCTGGAATTGCAATCTTATCGGGAGCCGCGCTATCGGAGGTTGCACAGTAGCCGGGAATCATAAGATGGCGCTTGGCATTATTGCCGCCGCCGGCTCTTACGGTTTCTACAAAGGCAGCGTTTGTCGCATTTACAACTGCCCAGCCTTCTTCCGTACCGCCGCCCCATTCGTTGGCAGTACCCACGTGGCGGGGCTCGTTCTGTCCCTCGAAAATAAGGTGTTCGTCATAATCCTTGAAGCGTTCCGCAATCTGTCCCCATATCTTCTTCATCTTGGCAACAGCGGCTTCCTCGTTGTCGTAGAAGGGATAGTTCCACTCCTCGTGGTGGAGGTTCAGGATAACATAGGTTTCTTCATCAATTGTGTAATCAACGACCTCCTGAACTCTGTCCATCCATTCAGGGTCAATATTATCCTCGGCGCCAAGGTGACCTGTCCAGGTTACAGGAATACGGATAATATCAAAGCCTGCTTCCTTTACGGTATCCATCATTTCCTTGGTGGTTGTGGGATTGCCCCAGGAGGTTTCGCTGGTGACGCCCATTCCGCCTGTTGCATCAAGGGTATTGCCCAGATTCCAGCCTGCGGTAAGCTCGCTGATAAGCTCCATGGATGTGATATCGCGGATTTCTCCGTCAACTACCGAAGCGAGAGCATCTGAAGCACCTTCGGAAGAGACGCTGTCCGAAACAGGGGCGTCGGTAGCGTCGGTTGTTGTATCTGTGTTTGTATCTGCGCTGCAGGAGGAGGTCATAAGCATGGCTCCGCAGAGCAGGGCTGCAAAAATACGTTTTGCTTTCATAAGGAAATCCTTTCATAAAATAGAATTGTCTTTAATATCGTATCACAAGGCAGTATTTTTTTCAACTGTCAAACCTGCACAAAATATTCGCTCTAAAATCTACATATAGATGAAAAAGGGGCTGAAGGCTTAAAAAAGCCTTTAAAAAAGCCGATTAAAAAGGTACAAATTTATTTACTGTGCTGTACATTCTATTGACAAAAAGTACAAAATGTGGTATAATTCAATAGAATTTAATAATTAGGGTCATTGCGCCCTTAAAGAAAGGAAAGTTTCAGATGTCCGAAAATACAGTAGCTCAGGTTTCTGAGGGTTTTTATGATCAGGATTATATTGAAGATGAATTCGGTGTTGCCCTTAAAGGCTACAACCTTGCTCGTCTGGTGTTTGGTATAGTTTGCGCCTTTGCGTCTATCGGTGCTCTTCTTTGTCTTATTCTGGGACATATCTACCCCGATGAAATCATCAGTAATATCACAGGCTTAAGCACCTCTGTCGTAGACAGCAACTATATGGGTTATATGGTTGCCGCATATTTACAGATTGCTTATTCAATCCTTGGTACAGCAGCAACCTTTATGTTTATTGCAAAGCGCAACAAGCTCTTCGCTATCATTGATGTGGCACTTTTCGTAGTGTTCTTTGCAGTTTCGCTGGTTCTTGGCGGTACAGCTCTTATCGGTGACGGCGCTCCCTGCTGGTTCCTCTACGTTATCTTAAATCCCCTCTGGGCTTTTATCGCATTATTCGCAGGCAAGCACTTCAAGTACATGCCCTTTAAATAAAGAAAGGAGAATTTAACAATGATTATCGGTCTTTTTCTAAAGGAAATAGGAATACCTGTTGTTCCTTACATATTTATAGTACTAAGCGTGCTGGTTCAGCTAGGCGGTTTCGCTTTCCTAATATACAGAGCTAAAGCGACAAAGTCCATGGACACAGTAAATACAGCGCAGATAGAATACGTTTCCCGCATTGCAGGTACAATTTTCATCATCTATGCTGCTATCGAACTTATCGGCGCATTCGCTTGCGTAGCCGCAAACGAAGCGTGCCGCGGATTATATCATCGTCCCGCAGGAATGGCTTGCACATTCTGCAGCGGCAAGGGCGGACATTCAGAAGCATCCGATATCCTTATGCTTGGTATCTATTTCGATGTTTTCATGATCAACAGCTATATTGTTGCAGCTATTACAACAGTGAAGAATTTTCTTGACAAGAAGAAAATTCAGCTTTTGTGATTGAAATTAATCGCAATGCTTTAATGTGTTAAAAAGACCGCTGGCGGAGAAATCCGAAAGCGGTCTGTTTGTTTTTATGGAACTAAAAGGAGGACAACTTTTATGACAATGACGCAGAAAATTCTGGCAAGAGCTGCAGGTCTGCCGTCTGTAAAGGCAGGGCAGCTCATAAAAGCGAAGCTGGATATGGTGCTGGGCAACGATATTACAAGCCCCGTGGCCATCAATGAATTTGAAAAGAACGGCTTTTCTGAGGTTTTCGACCGATGCAGGATATCGCTGGTCATGGACCATTTCACACCTAACAAGGATATCAAGGCGGCAGGACTTACAAAGCAGTGCCGCACCTTTGCACGTAAATATGACATCAAGAATTATTTTGACGTAGGCGATATGGGTATTGAGCACGCTCTGCTCCCCGAAAAGGGTCTTATCGCTCCCGGTGAGGTTTGTATCGGTGCTGACAGCCACACCTGCACCTACGGTGCTCTCGGCGCATTCTCCACAGGTGTAGGCTCTACGGATATGGCTGCGGGCATGGCTACGGGTGAGGCATGGTTCAAGGTTCCCGCTGCTATCAAGTTCAATCTTACGGGCGCGCTTCAGGGCAAGGCAAGCGGCAAGGACGTAATTCTTCACATTATCGGTAAAATCGGTGTTGACGGCGCTCTTTACAAGTCTATGGAGTTCACGGGCGAGGGTCTTAAATCCCTTTCAATTGATGACCGTCTGTGTATTGCTAACATGGCTATTGAGGCAGGCGGAAAGAACGGCATTTTTGAGGTTGATGAAATCACTCTCGATTATTTAAAGGACCGTGTTGACCGTCCCTTTGAGAGCTTCAAGGCGGACAGTGACGATGATTACGAGCAGATTATAGATATTGATTTATCTGAAATCAGGCCCACGGTTGCTTTCCCGCATCTCCCCGAAAACACAAGGACAATTGATGAAATAACAGAAAAGGTTGTTATCGACCAGGCGGTTATCGGTTCCTGCACCAACGGAAGAATTACCGATATGCGTGCGGCGGCGGAAATCCTTAAGGGTAAGCGCATTGCCGAAAACGTGAGATGTATTGTAATTCCAGGAACACAGCAGATTTATCTCGACTGTATAAAGGAAGGTCTTGCGGAAATCTTCATCAATGCGGGCTGTGCTTTCAGCACACCTACCTGCGGACCCTGTCTCGGCGGACACATGGGTATCCTTGCGGAAAACGAGCGTGCGGTTTCCACAACCAACCGCAATTTCGTGGGAAGAATGGGTCACGTGACCTCTGAAGTATATCTGGCTAGCCCCGCTGTTGCGGCAGCGTGCGCATTAAAGGGATATATCGGCTCTGACATTTTTGATGAGGTGTAAAAATGGTTAAGCATATTATAATCTGGACGCTGAAGGACAGTTTTTCTGACAGCGAAAAGGAAGAAATCAAGAAAAATATAAAATCGGGGCTGGAAGGGCTTATGGGCAAGATTGAGGGTCTGACCGAAATCAGGGTGCAGACCGACCGACTTCCCACTTCTACGGGTGATCTTATGCTGGACAGCACCTTTACAAGTGCTGAGGCATTGAAGGCATACGCCACACACCCCGCACACGTTGAGGTTGCTGACCGGGACGTGAGACCATTTACCGCACAGAGAAGCTGTCTGGATTTTGAGATATAATGAAAGGAATTTGCTATGAACGCACACGGAAAAGTACATAAATACGGCGACAATGTGGATACGGACGTAATTATCCCCGCACGTTACCTCAATACCGCCGACCACAAGGAGCTTGCCTCCCACTGTATGGAGGATATCGACAAGGAATTCATAAAAAAAGTAAATGACGGCGACATTATGGTTGCAGGTGCAAACTTCGGCTGCGGCAGCTCCCGCGAGCACGCCCCTATTGCCATCAAGGCAAGCGGAGTAAGCTGTGTTATTGCCTCCACTTTTGCAAGAATTTTCTACCGAAACGCTATAAATATCGGTCTTGCCATTCTCGAATGTGACGAAGCGGCAAAGGGAATAGCCGACGGAGATGAGGTAAGCGTTGATTTTGACACAGGCGTTATCACTAATGTGACAAAAAATGAAACTTATCAGGCCGAGCCATTCCCCGAGTTTATCAAGGATATCATAAACAAGGGCGGACTTCTGAACTCAATAAAATCTTAACAGGGAAAGGGAGTTGGTGTTTATGGGATTTCATGACAGATTCGGAAACGAAATTCGCAGTATAACCTATGAGGAAAAAGAAAAATACTTGCCTGTAATTAAAAAAAATATAATAGCAGAAAGTATTGTAACATTTGTTGCAACCATTATCATTGCTGCTATGATTACATATTTCATCATAGATGCAAAGCCAATGATATTGATAAGCGTGTTTGTGGTTGTTTTATTCGGAAGCGCTCTGCTTTCGATGATTATCAGATGCATTGTAAATCTGTGCAATCTTAAAGAAGATAATCTTGGAGTCATACATATACATTCAGAAGGTATAGACCATTCTGTCATGAAGAAGAAAAAGCCTCACTATTATATAAAAGCCACAGTCGAAGGCTCAGAAAAGGAAATACGCTACACTTTAACACCACGGGAGTGTGAAACTTTCCGTATTCATTTCGGTCATCTGCGAGAAGTTGATTATATCGTAGTAAATCCGAATAAAATCAAGTACAAAGACTACGGAAACTATTTTGCACTGATAAACGAGGGTGCTCCTGTTATAGAATCCGCAGTTTATGACAATATCAGCAAAGCTGTTAACAATCTATCTGGCGGAGGAATGCTGAGTGTAAGAAAAAAGTCGGACAACTGAAAAACGAAAGGAAATAATTATGGAAAAAAACATAGCAGTCATCAAGGGTGACGGTATCGGTCCTGAAATCGTCACCGAAGCCATGAAAGTGCTGGACAGGGTTGCCGAAAAATATGGGCATAAGTTTAGTTATGAACAGCTTCTTATGGGCGGCTGCTCAATTGATGCAAACGGTGTGCCGCTGACAGATGAGACAATTGAACGCTGTAAAGCGGCCGACGCAGTGCTGATGGGCTCTATCGGAGGTAATACCACAACCTCCCCCTGGTATAAGCTCCCCGCAAACCTCCGTCCCGAAGCAGGGCTTTTAGGACTGCGCAAGGCGCTGGGATTATTCGCAAATCTCCGCCCATGCGTGCTTTATCCTCAGCTTTCGGGCGCCTGCCCTTTAAAGGAAGAAATAAGCGCAAAAGGTTTTGATATGCTCATTATGCGTGAGCTTACAGGCGGGCTTTATTTCGGCGAAAGAAAAACAGAGGAGATTGACGGTGTAATGACCGCAATCGACACTCTCAAATATGACGAAAAGGAAATCCGCCGTATTGCTGTGAAGGCATTCGACGTCGCTATGAAGCGCCGCAAAAAGGTAACAAGCGTTGATAAGGCGAACGTTCTCGACAGCTCCCGTTTATGGAGAAAGGTTGTGGACGAGGTTGCGAAGGATTATCCCGAGGTAACCTATGAGCACATGCTGGTGGACAACTGCGCTATGCAGCTTGTAAAGAATCCTGCTCAATTTGACGTTATGGTGACAGAGAATATGTTTGGTGATATTCTTTCCGATGAGGCGAGTATGATTACAGGCTCAATCGGTATGCTGGCTTCCGCAAGCATGAATGAGACAAAATTCGGTCTTTATGAGCCAAGCGGCGGTTCAGCTCCCGACATTGCAGGCCAGAACAAGGCTAACCCTCTGGCGACAATCCTCTCAGCGGCAATGCTGCTTCGTTACAGCTTCGATATGCAGGCTGAGGCTGACGCAGTTGAAAAGGCGGTTGATAATGTACTCAGTAAGGGCTACCGCACAGGCGATATCATGAGCGAGGGTATGACAATGGTTAGCTGCTCAGAGATGGGCGATCTGGTGGCGAAGGAGATATAGCAACCCAGACGTGTGGAGTGATGAAAAATGGATTTACCAAGGCGCAAAAGTAACCGATTGAACGGTTATGATTATTCTTTGTGCGGAGCGTATTTTGTTACAATATGCGTTGCAAATAAGGAAGCTGTTTTATGGGAAAGTGTAGGGGCGAACTGCGTTCGCCCGCGTGACAGATTGTCCGACTTTGGAAAAATCATCGATGATGAAATTCAGAAGCTGAACAGCATATATGATAATGTTGCGCTGGGTGAATATTGTATAATGCCTGACCATA